>JBGQGH010000006.1:0-51755 GCA_041497315.1 Terriglobia bacterium
AAGCAGTTAGGCCGCCAAAATGCAGTTCCAGGAGGAAGAAATGCCCGAAGCCAAGATTGCTACCAAGCTACCGCACCTGATTACTCCGCTTCCCGGACCCAATGCGCGCAAGCTCCTCGAGCGCGACGCGAAGTACATCTCGCCTTCCTACACGCGCGGCTATCCGCTCGTCGCCAAGACGGGCCGCGGCGCGATTGTCGAAGACGTGGACGGCAACGCTTTTCTCGATTTTGCCGCGGGCATCGCTGTGGTCGCGACCGGCCACTGTCATCCCGAAGTCGTCGCCGCGATTCAGAAGCAGGCCGCTGAGCTAATCCACATGTCCGGGACGGATTTCTATTACCCGAACCTGGTCGAACTCGCCGAGCGGCTTGCCACCCTCGCGCCTGGTAAAGAGCCCAAGCGCGTTTATTTCGGCAACTCCGGCACCGAAGCCACCGAAGCGGCCATCAAGCTCGCTCGCTATCACACAGGCCGCGAAAAGATCATCGCGTTCTACGGTTGCTTCCACGGCCGCACAATTGGTTCCCTTTCGCTCACTTCTTCAAGAGCAGTGCAGCGCAAGGGATTCGGTTCGCTTCTCTCCGGCGTATTTCACATGCCGTATCCCTACGCCTACCGCATGGGGAAGACCCCGGAAGCCGCGTCCGCGGAATGCATCGCGTTTCTTGAGGAAGTTCTGTTCAAGCGGCTGGTGGCCCCGGAAGATATCGCCGCGGTGTTCGTCGAACCGATCCAGGGCGAGGGCGGCTACGTGCCTGCGCCGAAGGAATTTCTGGTCGAATTGCAACGCATCTGCCGCAAACACGGTATCCTGCTGGTCGCCGACGAAGTGCAGTGCGGCATGGGGCGCACGGGGAAGTGGTGGGCCGGCGATCACTCCGGCCTCGAGCCGGACATCATGTGCGTGGCGAAGGGTATCGCCTCCGGCATGCCGCTTTCGGCCATGATCGCGCGGGCCGAAGTGATGGACTGGAAACCTGGAGCGCACGCCTCCACCTTTGGTGGCAATCCCGTCTGCATCGCCGCGGCGCTGAAGACGATCGATTTGATCGAGTCGAAGTACATGGAAAACGCCCGGCGCATGGGCGAGCACATCCTCTCCCGCATCAGCGGCTGGCGCGAGCGGCACAAAATCGTCGGCGACATCCGCGGGAAGGGCCTGATGATTGGCATCGAGTTCGTGCGCGATCAGAAAACGCGCGAGAAGGCCGTGGACCTGCGCGACCGCATCGTGGACATGATGTTCGAGAAGGGCGTCCTGGTGCTCGGCGCCGGCGAGAATACGCTGCGGCTCGCCCCGCCGCTCATCGTCGACGAAGAACAGACCGATTTTGTTCTGCGCGCGCTCGATGAATGCATCACCGAGGTCGAGAAGTCGGTCTAGCTGCGCAGCAGTATGTCGCGAAAGAGGGCAAGCGAGTCCATGCCTCTGCTAGCGCGTGTCATGTTCGGAGTGGTGAACTGGGCCGCTCGAAATGGCCTCGTAGCGGAGCAGCGCTCTGCTGCGGAAGCCGCGCGGCGCCAGGCTCGTACCACTGGGGTTCGCGGAGAGACCTACGCCTACTGGTATCTCCGTCGCCAGGGCTACATCATGATCGCGCGGAATTTCACCGTGCCGGGTATGAAGGGTGAGATCGACCTGGTTGGCTACGATGGTCCGGTGCTCGCGTTCGTCGAAGTGAAGACCCGCACCGGTGCGGAGAAGGAGTTCGGAAAGCCGGAAGACGCTGTCACTCCGGAGAAGCGACGGAACCTTTCCCGCATGGCGCGGCAGTTCTTGGCGGAACGCCGCATCGCGGAGGCGCAGTGCCGCTTCGATGTCCTCGCCATCGAGGGCCAGGCTGGGCGCCGGCCGGTCGTCCGCTTGCACAAGGATGCTTTCGCTGCTGACCGCTAGGAATCTTTTCTCGAAAGCACGTTTGCAGTAGGAGCAATGGATAGTAAAATCAGAGTGCGCATCAATTCCTGTTCAGCTTAGCGATGTGGCTAAAGGTTTCAGGAGGCCCGTTTGCCCGAACTTCGCAAAGACCCCATTACTGGCCGTTGGGTGATCATCTCCACCGATCGCGCCAAGCGGCCTAGCGATTTCGTTCGCGAAAGTGTGGAGATCAAGGGAAAAGGGTTTTGCCCATTTTGCGCCGGCAACGAGGAGAAGACGCCGCCGGAAATCCTTGCTTACGGTCGCAACGGCACCGGCCCCAACACGCCCGGCTGGACGGTGCGCGTGGTGCCCAACAAATTTCCTGCCCTGGGCATCGAAGGCGATTTGGACCGCCAGGGCGAAGGCCTGTTTGACCGTATGAACGGCGTCGGCGCGCACGAAGTAATCGTCGAAACGCCCAACCACCAGTCCACCCTGGCCACGCTGCCGGAGAAATCCATCGAAGATGTGCTGTGGTCCTTTCGCGACCGCATGCTCGACCTGAAAAACGACAAGCGCTTCCGCTATATCCTCATCTTCAAGAATCACGGCGAGGCCGCCGGCGCTTCCCTCGAGCACACTCATTCGCAATTGATCGCTCTGCCCATCGTTCCCAAACGCGTGCGCGAAGAAG
This sequence comes from Terriglobia bacterium, assembly GCA_041497315.1. GTDB lineage: Bacteria > Acidobacteriota > Terriglobia > Acidiferrales > UBA7541 > JBGQGH01. The sequence continues at coordinate 2,559 of JBGQGH010000006.1, forward strand.
TGGACAGCGCCCGGCATTACTACCAGGAGAAAGAACGCTGCATTTTTTGCGACATGATCCGCCAGGAAGTGGATACCGGCGTGCGCGTAATCAACGACAACGAATACTTCATCTCACTCGCTCCCTACGCCCCCCGCTTTCCCTTCGAGATTTGGATCCTGCCCAAACAACACGGCTCAGCATTTGAAAACAATCAGAGCACTGTCTATTCCAGTCTCGCGCGCCTACTGAAGGACAACCTCATTCGAATTGACACCGTCCTCGACCGCCCCGCGTACAATCTGATGATCCACACCTCGCCCATCGGCGAAGAGACCAATGAACACTACCACTGGCACATCGAGATCATGCCCAAGCTCACCAAGGTCGCCGGCTTCGAATGGGGCACCGGCTTTTACATCTGCCCCACGCCGCCAGAGGAGTCCGCGCGCTTTCTTCGCGAGGCTCAGGTTCCCGTCGCGTCGAGCTGATTCACGAAATTTCGCATCCTGACAACTCCGCCTCGTTTGGCTATACTGGGCCTTGACGGGGCGCGGTACCCAAGCGGTTTAAGGGAGAGGTCTGCAAAACCTCCATGCGAGGGTTCGAATCCCTCCCGCGCCTCCAGTTCTCGTTTCCTCCGAAACTTCCAAGTCGCCGTCCTTGAGCAGAACCCTCCTTCTTCATTCGCACTCTCTATCTCAAGGTCAGTGTCAGAGTCTGATGTAGTTTCCTCAATGGGAAGAGTTCATTGCTTCCGGCGCTGCCTTGGCTTGCCACATGTGTCTGGATGAACCAGCTCTTGCGATTTCGGCACATTCCATCCTCCTGCCACACTCTAGAGCCGCAAACGCACCCTGTAAGGCATTTAGAATGATAACGTTAGGCAGCGCCCCGCTGCTGGTCTGGCCGCGCGCGTGCCATGAATTGAGAGACTGATTCTTGCGCCTCGGGACGAGAGAGCACAGGCGGGAATGGTAGCTTGCGCAGATTAGGGCTTGGCAGATGATGAGTGCCCGACCGATCGACGGCGAGTTCACCCGGCGGCTTGTAATCCGGGCCGCCGTGCTGGTATTTCTGGTGGCCACGATCCTACTCAGCCCGATCCTCGCGTCGGCGCAGCCTTCTCAGATCTCCTCCCAGCACACAGCTCAGATGAAGGCCGTGTTTCTCTACAACCTGGCTGTATTCACGGATTGGCCCGCGGATGCCTTTCCGGATCACGCTACGCCTCTGAATCTTTGCGTCCTGGGAGATGAGTGGGTCCTACGCGAACTCGAGTTCAAGATCACGGGCAAATCAGCGAACGGAAGAGAGATGCGAATCCGGAGATCCGGCCTCGGACCGGAACTCCGCAGCTGTCACCTCCTCTTGATCGGTCCCCTGAAAAAAAAACAGCTTCCCAAGCTCTTGGAGATCCTGAAGGGCACGAACGTGCTTACGGTCAGCGACATTGATAGCTTCATCGAGGCGGGCGGCGCGATTCGATTCTCCGTGGAAGAGGACCGCCTGCGTTTTGTGGTCAATCTCGCGGCCATTGAACGCGCGCGTCTGAAGATCAGTTCCAAGCTGTTAAATCTCTCCCGGATTACCATGGACGTGCAGCGGAGCGGGGGCATTTGAGATGGCCATGTTCCGCTACCTGTCCATCCGTCACAAGCTCACCCTCATCATCGTAACCGTTACGGCGATCGCCCTGCTGGTGGCCTGCGCCGTCTTTGGTATCTACGATCTCCATAATTTCGAGCAGGGCAGAATTCACGAACTCCAAACCCTGGCAGAGATCATCGGCTCGAACAGCACCGCGGCCATCGCGTTTGATGATCCCCCCGCCGCCCAACAGATGCTGGCGGCTCTCCGCGCGAGAAGCGCCATCACCGCCGGATGTATTTTTGCCGTGGACGGTCGCGTCTTCGCATCCTATTCGCGCCAGAAATCTCCTTCGCCATTCCCAAAGCCGCCCGCCCCGGGAGATAGCGTCTCCTCGACGTGGAGCCGCCTGAGGGTGTACCACCAGGTCGCGCTCGAAGGCGAAACGATTGCGACGGTTTACCTGGAGATGGATCGCGCCGAGCTGCGCCAGCGCGCGGAGCGTTTCGCCATTGTTCTGACCGTTGTTTTCCTGATTGCCTGCTCCATCTCCTTCCTTCTCTCGTCCCGCTTCCAGCGCGCGATCTCCGATCCCCTTCGTGAATTGGCCTGGCTGGCCAAGGAGGTCAGCGTCTCCCGGAACTATTCCGCTCGCGCCGAGAAGCATTCCGACGACGAACTCGGCCTCCTCATCGATGGGTTTAACGAGATGCTCGGTCAGATTGAGAGCCGCGACGAAGCACTCCGCAAAGCCAACGACGATCTCGAGCAGCGCGTCAAGGACCGCACGCAGGCTTTGGAGGCGGAAGTCGCCGAGCGCCAGCGCGCCGAGAATCAGTTGGAAGAGCGCACCGCGTACCTCGACGCTCTCATCGAGACCAGCCCGATCGCCATTCGGGCGTCGGATATTGACAAGAGAATGTCGTTTTGCAATCCGGCCTTCGAGAAGTTGTTCCAGTACCAGCGTTCTGAAATGCTGGGAGTGGATTTGGACCGAATCATCACATCACCTGAGCAATTGACTGAGGCCCGAACCCTGACGGAGCGCGCCTATTCCGGCGAAAATCTGCATGAGACCACCCAACGATGCCGTAAGGACGGCACAATCGTCGACGTGGAAATTCACGCCACTGCCTTGCGGGTGCGCGGAGAGGTGGTGGGTGGATTCGCGTTCTATCAGGACATCACTTCCCGCAAGCGCGCCGAGGAAGCTCTGAAGCAAAGTGAGCAATGGCTGAGCGCGATCTTCAACGCATCCCGCGACGGAATTCTTGTGGCGACCGCCGAGAAAGTTGTCCTCTGCAACCGGGCCCTTGCTCAATTGCACGGCTACGACGACCCCTCCGAGTTGGAGGGCAAACCAAACTCGCTGCTCATGGCGCCAGGGGAGGCCGCGCGAGTACTGGGATTGGCTGCCCAGCTCTTGCAGGGCCTGCCCGTGAACCAGCAAACCGAACTCAAGGGGCTGCGCAAGGACGGCACCACACTGGACCTCGAAGCGTCAATGTCCACGGCGGAATTCGCCGGTCAGAGGCTCCTGGTCGTGCTGGTCCGTGATGTCAGCCAGCGGAAGCAGGCGGAACTCGAGCTGCAACGCGCCAAAGAAACGGCCGAAGCCGCCAACCGCGCCAAGAGCGAGTTCCTGGCCAACATGAGCCATGAGATCCGCACGCCGCTCAACGGCATCATCGGGATGACCGAGCTGGCTCTGGATACCGAACTGACTCGCGAGCAGCGCGAATACCTGGGCCTGGCGCAGAGTTCCGCCGAAAGTCTTCTCCGGGTAATCAACGACATCCTGGACTTTTCCAAGATCGAAGCGGGGAAGCTCGACCTCGATCCGGTGGATTTCCGCCTGCGTGATCTGGTCGGAGAAACGCTGAAGACTCTGGCCGTCCGCGCTCACAAGAAGGGACTGGAACTGACCTGCGAGGTGGGCGCCCATGTCGAGGATTTGGTTCGAGGTGATTCCGGCCGCTTACGCCAACTCCTCATCAATCTGGTCGGCAATTCCATCAAATTCACGGAACAGGGCGAAGTGAAAGTCCAGGCGGAATCTGGCCCGGGAGAAGGTTCGGGCCTAGTGCTCCACTTCACGATCACCGACACCGGCATCGGCGTTTCGCCCGAGAAGCAGAAACTAATCTTTGAGCCCTTCTCGCAGGCCGACGGCACTATGGCGAGGCGCTTCGGTGGCACCGGCCTGGGTCTCTCGATTTCCCGGCGCCTGATTGAGATGATGGGCGGCCGCCTGTGGCTCGAAAGCGAACCGGGACATGGAAGCAAGTTCCATTTCACCGTTCAATTCCAGCCCGCGGAATTGCCGCTTCCACACGACGCCATCCTCCCGCTCGAAGCGCTCGAAGGCCTGCCCGTCCTGATCGTGGATGATAATTCCACGAATCGCCGCATCCTCCACGACATGCTGGCCGGCTGGCGGATGGCACCGCAGGTTGTCGAGAGCGGTCCCGAAGCTCTCGCGGCTCTGGCACATGCGAATGATGCCGGCCACAAATTCTCGCTTGTGCTCCTCGATGTGCAGATGCCGGAGATGGACGGCTTCGCCGTTGTCGAACAGATTCGTGGCAGCCCCTCATTGGCGGGCGCCACCATCCTGATGCTGAGCTCCAATCGCCAGCGCGAAGATTCAGCGCGCTGCCGCGAATTGGGCGTCTCGGCTTACCTCGTCAAACCGATTATGGAGCGCGAACTGCGGGAAGCGGTCCTCCTCGTCATGGGCAGAAACGCCCCGGCCGCCCTCCCGGTTGCTGCAGGGGGACAGCAAGCGCCGGCGCGGGCCGGGCGCTCCTTGGAAATCCTCCTGGCTGAGGACAATCCGGTGAACCGGCAACTGGCCGTCCATCTGCTCGAGAAGAGAGGCCACTGCGTCTCTGTGGCCTGCGACGGCAGGGAAGCGCTCCGGATTCTCGAGGAACGCACCGCGCCGCCCTTCGATCTCCTGCTGATGGATGTGCAGATGCCTGAGTTTGACGGTTTCGAGGTAACGAAAATGATTCGCGAGAGGGAAAAAGTGGATGGTGGCCATTTGCCGATTATTGCCGTGACCGCCCACGCGCTGAAGGGCGATCGCGAGCGCTGCATGAATGCGGGCGCGGATGGCTACGTCACCAAGCCGGTGCGCGCGGTGGAACTGTTCTCGGAGATCGAGCGCTGCATCGCGTCTCGACCCGCTCAGGGTTCCACGCCTGCACAGACGGCTGAGGCGGTTCCGGCACAGCCCCCAGACCCGGCTGGCACAGAAACTGTGCTGGATCGGGGCGCCCTGATGGAGCGCCTCGAAGGAGACCTGGGCCTGCTCGCGGAGCTTGTGCATCTCTTCCTCGATGATTACCCGCAGCAGGTCGCCCGAGTCCGCGCTGCTGCGGAACGCGGCGACGCCACTTCCTTCGCCCGCGAGGCGCATACGATCAAAGGCACGCTGGGCAATTTTTCGGCGCCCGCGGCTTATGCTGTCGCACTCTCCCTCGAAAAAATGGGCCGAACGGGTGATCTTTCTCACGCGGCCGACGCCTGCGAAAAGCTCCAGAGGGAAATTGGAGAATTGAAGCCGCTGCTTCTTGAATTGTGTTCCGAGGTACCCAAATGAGAGTTCTGGTTGCGGAAGACGACGCGGTCATCCGGCGGCTGCTGGAATCTTTCCTGACCCGCTGGGGCTACGACGTGATCTCCGCCGTGGACGGCGGCCGCGCCTGGGAGATCCTGCAAGCCGAAGGCGCTCCGCGGATCGCGGTTCTGGACTGGATGATGCCGATGATGGACGGCGTGGACATCTGTCGCGCTGTGCGCGGCCGGGAAGCGGCAGGCTACACGTACATCCTCCTGCTGACCTCGCGCGACGACCACAAGGATGTTCTCGAGGGACTCGATTCCGGCGCCGATGACTATCTGACCAAGCCCTTCCACCCCGACGAACTGCGCGCGCGCATCCGCGCCGGCAAGCGTATCCTCGACCTCCAAAACCGGCTCTTGGCCGCGCGCGACGACTTGCAATTCAGGGCCGACCACGATGCCTTGACGGAATTGTGGAACCGCGGCGCCATCCTGGATCGGCTGGACCAGGAATTGGCACGCGCGAAGCGTGAAGCCAGCTCCATCGGCGTCCTGCTCCTCGACCTGGATCATTTCAAATCCATCAACGACCGCCACGGGCATCTGGCCGGCGACCAGGTGCTCCGGGAGGTTGCACAGCGCATGACCGCCTCCGTGCGCTCCTATGATGTGGTGGGCCGCTACGGGGGTGAGGAATTTATCGTTCTGCTGCCCGCCTGCGATGCGGCGGGAGCGCGGGAGCGGGCCGAGCACCTCCGCTCCGCCATTGCCGTGCGCCCAATCCTTACAGAGGAAGGCAGCGTTTCCTTGACGGCGAGCTTGGGCGCATTGGGGACCGACTCCTGGCCCGGAGCCGATGCGGCTTCGCTCCTGAGCACAGTCGATGCCGCGCTCTATCGGGCCAAGGCCGCGGGCCGGGACTGTGCCGTGTTGGCTGCCGCTGATGATCCGGCCCTCCAACAATCCCCGGTCGAAGCGACTCCGGGCATGGCTGAGCGAGACTTTCCTCGCTGAGATTCGTCAGGCGGTTTCTGCCGTGGTGAGTTCTTCTTTGCGCGCGCTCCGCGATTCGGCGCGTTGCCCGCGGCCGTAAATCCACGTTCCCAGGCGCCACGCCAGCAGGATGCCCACCAGCGCGGCGTATTGCAGCGGCTTGCGCACGTCAGATTTCACCAGCCAGTAGTAATGAATCACCCCGGCGATCGCGCTGATGTAGATCGCGCGGTGCAGCAATTGCCAGCGTTTCCCGCCCATCCGGCGAATCCAGCCCGCGGTGGACGTAATGGCCAGCGGAATCATCAGAACAAATCCCGTAAACCCGACGGTGATGAAGCGCCGCTTGGCCACATCCGCCCAGATCTCGTGCATTTCAAAAAACTTGTCGAGCCAGAAGTAGGTGGCGAAGTGCAGGCAGCCGTAGAAAAAAGCGAACAATCCCATCATGCGGCGGTAGCGGATCAATTGCGGCATACCCAGGAGTTTTCTCAGTGGCGTGATCGCCAGCGTGATGATCAGGAACCGGATCGTCCAGTCGCCGGTTGTATGCGTGATGAATTCGATCGGATTGGCGGTCAGATTATCGTGCTGCCAGCGCCACACCAGCAGGCCGGCCGGCACGAGGCACAGCAGGAAGACGGGAACCTTCAACCATTTATTAGCGAGGAGCGATTTCATTCGGCGGGGCTCAGTAGTACTTCCGCAGGTCCATGCTGTTGTAAAGGCTCGCCACCTGATCTCCATAGCCGTTGAACATCAGGGTGGGCCGCCGCCGGAATTCTCCCAGTCGGCGTTCGGTAGCCTGGCTCCAGCGCGGGTGGTCCACGTTGGGGTTCACATTCGAATAGAAGCCGTATTCATGCGCGTTGTTGATATTCCAGGTGGTCGGCGGCATGTCTTTGACGAAGCGGATTTTCACCAGCGACTTGATGCTCTTGAAACCATACTTCCACGGGATCACCATGCGCACCGGCGCGCCGTCCTGGTTGGGCAACGTCTCCCCGTACATGCCCACCGTCAGCAGGGCCAGCGGGTTCATCGCTTCGTCAATGCGCAGCCCCTCTACGTAAGGAAGCTCGATCCCCGCGCTCGCCCCCTCAGGCATCTGTTTCGGATCATATAAAGTCTGGAAGGCTACGAACTTGGCTGCAGGCGTAGGTTCCACAAGTTTAGCCAGCGCGCTGAACGAATACCCGATCCACGGCACCACGATGGACCAGCCTTCCACGCAGCGGTGCCGGTAAATGCGCTCCTCGAGGGGCGACAGTGACGTCAGTTCTTCGATCGTGAACTTGCGCGGTTTTTTCACCTCGCCTTCCACCGAAACCATCCACGGCGAAGTCTTGAAGTTTTTTGCGTTTCTCGCCGGCTCGCTCTTGTCCGTGCCAAACTCGTAAAAATTGTTGTAATGCGTTACGTCCTCGAGAGATGTCTGCTTCTCGGTGGTGCTATAGGGGCTTTTCGCCGCCACGTTCAGCTTGGTCAAGCCAAAGATCGGCGCGTGCGGCAGGAGCAAATTTGCCCTATCCCGGCCGGTGTACACAGCGCCTCCTGCCAGGGTCAATCCAAACAGGAAATTACGCCGGTTCATGTACGTCTTCTTCGGCGTCACGTCCGAATAGGTCAGGTCAGGCGCCTTTTTGAGCAACATGAATTCTCTCCGCTCCGTTTCGGGCGTAATTGAGCCACACTAATGTTACGCAATATTAGATGCATTGGATTTCGATTCGGACCAACTATTATACCTTGGGTTCGCTGACGAATTGACATCGCCGTGCTCAATTCCGGGCAACAACGATCATCCTTTTCTGGGCAAGGCCATTCGGTGCACATCCCCGTGAAGGAATGCCGCACTTCCGGCCAACAATCTTCGGGTAAGATGTAGGGGAGAAATCTTTCGGCGGGAGTTTCGCCTTATTACCTCTGTTATTCGCCGGCATCCCGAAAGTGATGGAAAGAGGACTCCTCCTGAGGTTGGCTGCAGCGGCTCTGATCGCGATCTTTGTCTGGGGCTGCCAAGGGACTTCCTCTGCACCGACTCTTCCTCCCGTGACTCCTCCGCCTGTACCACTGCAGCTTGAGCTTTTGACGGTCGCCACTGGGTTCGCTAGTCCCGTCGACCTTCAGCAACCGAGCGATGGGACCCCGCGGCTCTTCGTCGTGGAGCAGGCAGGGCGCATCCGGATCGTTCAGAACGGGACGCTGCTTGCGACGCCCTATCTCGACATCACGTCGAAGGTTGAATCCGGCGGCGAGGAAGGACTTCTGGGTCTGGTCTTCCACCCGCGGTTCAGCCAGAACGGCCGGTTCTTCGTTCATTACACTCGCCGGGTGGCCGGGGTGATCCAACATGTGATCGCAGAATACGCGCAGTCCTCCGCCAATCCGAATTTGGCGTCGACGACCGAGAGAATTATTCTCATCGTGCCAAAGACCCCGACCAACCAGTCCAATCACAACGCCGACCAAATGGCCTTCGGATCAGACGGCATGTTCTATGCTGGATTCGGGGACGGCGGGGGCGGCGGCGACACGGACAACAACGCACAAAATCCGAACACACTGCTCGGGAAATTGATTCGCCTTGATGTGGACACGACTCCACCGGCCGGGCAGTCGTATGTTGTGCCCCCGGACAATCCCTTCCTCAGCCGACCGGCGCCCGCGAACACGATTTGGGCGGACGGACTTCGCAACCCCTGGAGATTCTCATTCGATTTCGGCGTTTCACCGGTGCGCCTGATCCTTGCTGATGTGGGCCAGGGCGCCTGGGAAGAAGTTGATATCGTCACGCGCGGCGGCAACTACGGCTGGCGAATCATGGAGGGAACTCACTGTTTCAATCCTGCGAGTGGTTGCTCCACGACGGGATTAACCCTTCCCATCTTTGAATACAGCCACGCACAGGGTGATGACTCCGTCACCGGGGGCTATGTCTATCGCGGCACTCGCATTCCGCAACTCGCAGGCACTTATGTTTTCGGCGACTTTATCAGCGGGCGAATCTGGGGCCTTGCGCAGGACGCGCAGGGCGTTTGGGTACGCAGCGATCTGCTGCAGTTGGGAATCAACACCGTCTCGTCATTCGGGCGGGACCAAGCCGGAGAGCTCTACGTCTTGAACTACGGCACGGGCAGCGTCTTGCGCTTCCACCAGGTGGGTACTCCCTAATAGCTTCCGCCGCCGCCTCCGGTGACTACGGCCACTTGGCCTCTCAGATTGAAACTTCCAGAGCTAGTTGGGGAACTCACAGGCGAACCTCATTTTGAGATCTGATCAGGCGCACAAATCATATCAGGAAGAAAGTTTCTCGTGATTCCTAAGTCCGTGAAGTGAAGAATTGTGGGCTCGGAGGGATTCGAACCCCCGACCTTGTGCTCCGGAGGCACGCGCTCTATCCATCTGGTCTACGGGCGCGCCCAGCCTCCGAAAAGGCTTGACTAGCCTGCGCCAGACGGGTACACATGTTGGTGTAATCCGCAGGGTAGGACGACGATGTCCTCGCCTCTTTGAGCCGCCCCGTCCGGAGTTCAGGAACTTTGCTACGACGTCTCTTCATCCTCGCAGTCTTCTTGATGCTCGGCTTCGCGGCATTTGTCACGGCTGGTTTTCCGTTTTCTTCGGGCAACGACTCGGACGAAGACCAAGCCATTGTCGCGGTCAGCTCGTCGGTCCGGCACCGCATTCCTCCGCGTATTGTGTCGCCGAGCCTTGCGCACCATCCGGACACGATGGCGCGTACACCAGACGTACCGAATCACCCGGCACTGCCGGAAATCCCCACCAGGATGGGGCGAGAGCTCCTCCAGCTTCTCACTCTTCAGCGGAAATAGGGCCGTAGGAACCAAGCCCGTTCGTTCCTGATCGACTACGGACCCTTTCCGGGGCCCTGCCAAAGGTTCCCGCTCCCGATGGAGGTGGCTATGTTTGGAATTCCTCAAGTTTTGCTTGTTTGTTCCGATCCCGAAGGTCGGGGCGCACTTGTCGAAGCGGTTGCTCATTTCGGCGTGACGACGGTGTCTGCGTCCTCCGTCAGGGAGGCGCTCGCGACCCTAGCCGGGGAACCGATCCGCCTCGTGCTCTGCGACGCCCATCCTCCCGGCGGCGATGTCCGCGACATCCTCGCCGCCAGCCGCACCGCTGGTGACGTCCCGGTGGTCGTGGCCTCCCGGCTGGACAGTTGGGATGAGTACCTGAAAACGATGCGCTGGGGCGCGTTCGACTACATCGTCCATCCGTTCCGCCGCGAGGAGGTCAAATGGATACTGGAAAAAGCCCTCCGCGCGGTTCCACTCAAGTCACCAAGTGTTGAGAGCGAAGATGCACTCAAGACGGCGTAATCGCAGGGGGGACACCATGTCCAGTCCAATCCTGCGAGTTCTTCGAGTCACCCGACCCAGCGCGGACGTCCGCGGCTGTTTCCCGGGCCGTTTCGGTGAGCTGGAATGCGCCTACGAGACCGTACACTCGTTCAGGGAAGCAGTTGCGCTCATGCGCGCGAGGCCGTTTGACCTCGTGCTCAGCGATCTCGACCTTCCAGACGGCAAGGGATCGCGCCTGATCCCTTGCCTGCTCGGCAAGGAGGCCAGTCTGTTCTTCTCGGTTGAAGTGGAGGATGGTTGTTGGTGGCTGACCGGCGTCGTGCGGGGAGAGAGCCACTGGGGAGCCGAAGCGCTGCGCCCGCGCGAATTCCTGCGGCTGCTCGATTCGATCCTGGTTGATTCAACTTCGTCCGCGTCCCCCGGACTAGACTCTCAAGAGCAAAGCCGCGGAGGCGCAGCGCTGAGCGAGGGCGGGGGACCCACCTGCCTCGGGGAGTGGAGAATAAGCCCACCGAGCAGGCAGGTGTGAGGGTGCCCCGCAATAAGAGCGAAGCGTGGGAATCGGTCGAGTGTGGTCTTGAGGAGGTGGCGCGCCCGGAGGGATTCGAACCCCCGACCTTGTGCTCCGGAGGCACACGCTCTATCCATCTGAGCTACGGGCGCGCCGAGGACGCTCCGTCAAAAAAACGAAACGTGGGAGCAGAACTTCCCGATGATTGTAACCTCAAAGGCCGATCGGGGAACAGGGAGAGTTAGAAGAGTCCGGTCTTGAAGGAGATGACAAAATCCGCGGAGCCGTCAGTGACCTTGGCGGTCTTGCCCATAGTCTTGCCGGTAGCGCCGTCGCGCAATTCCACCCGCAGCGTTTTTCTTTTCTTGGCTTCGAAGTCGCCGCGAACCGAATTCGAAGCGCCGAGTTTCACGCCGCCGGTCGCCGCCAAAACGCGGATTTCGTGCTGGCCCGGCGGCACGAGCGGCTCGTCGGAGATGCCGGCGCTGGACGCAGCATCCGCGCGCTGATAGGTCGGCTTGCCGTCCACCAGCACAATGAAGCCGACGTTGTCCGGCACCCGCCCGAAATCAATTTTCAGTCTTGCAGCCTCGTTGGGATTGAGAGCCGGGGCCTTCGACGGCGAATTGGGCTGTGGGGAAGTCGTGACCGGCGGCGGATTCGATGGCTGGGGCGCCGCGGACGACGTACCCGAACTCTTCGCCGGCGCTGAATCCGTTTTCGGCGGCTCGTTCTTCGCCGCGCCGGAATTGGCCGTCGTTGTCGCGCCTGCAGGATTTTTCTGCGCGAGCTGAGGCTTGCTCGTCGGACTCTTCGACGTGCGAGTCCCGCTCGCCGTCTTCCCCGGCGTAGCTCCCGCATCGAGGCCCTTGGCTGCCGACTGCTGCGACGGGGTCTGTGTCGGTGGCGCGCCGGGCACCGCTTCCGCGGACGAACTCTGCGGCGTGCCGGCGGAGCTGCCGGAATCGGCATTCGCGGCGCTGCTGTTTGCATCCGCCTGAGGCGGAGCGGCGGAACTCGCGGCCGGCGGTGCCGCCACTGGCGCTTGCGCAACAGGCTCGGTCGGCTGAACGCGATGGCGGAAAACCACAAGGCCGATCATGATGAGCGCCAGCACGCCGATGCCGGCTCCAGCCAAAACCAGGTTCGGTTTCTTCGCGGCAGGGCGCGCAGCCGTCGCCGCAGTTCCCGGGGGAGGCTGGGTCGCTGGCGTCACCACTTGCGTGACCGCCGTGCCAGAGACGGCGGGCATCGGCGCAGGTCGGCTCGTGGCCCGCGCCTGCAAAGTCATATTCGGGTCGCCCACGCCAAGCGTGGTGGCCTCGGACGACGCCGCAGCGTGCACCGGCGGGGCGACAGTGATTGTTCCCCCCGCGCGCAGCGTGGCCAGGTCGTTGGCGAGCGCTTCGCCGGTCTGATAGCGTCGCGCCGGATCCTTCTCCAGGCAGCGCATGATGATGATCTCAAGGCCCTCGGGCACGGCCGGGTTCAGCTTGCGCGGCGGAATCGTATCGGTGTGAACGATTTTGTATGAGACCGCGGTGATCGTGTCGCCGGCGAAGGGTTTGTCGCCGGTCGCCATCCAGTAAAGAATCACGCCGAGTGAAAAAATATCCGCGCGGCCGTCCACCGGCGCGCCGGTGAACTGCTCGGGCGGCATGTACGACGGCGTGCCCAGCATCTGGCCCGTGGTCGTGATCTGTGATGCGGTCAGCTTGGCGATGCCGAGGTCCGTCACTTTGGCGCGCTCGGGAGTCTGCGCATCGGGCTTGGCCAGCAGAATATTAGCGGGCTTGATGTCGCGATGGACGACGCCATTGCGATGCGCGTAGCCCAGCGCGGAGGCCAGTTGTTCGCCGAGTTCCTCGATGCGATCGAAGATGAATCGCTCGCCGGCATTCAGCGCGGATTCGAGGGTGCGGCCCTCCACGTATTCCATTACCAGGTACGGCGTGCCCTCGTGATCACCCACGTCGTAGACCGCGACGATTCCCGGATGCGAAAGCCGGCCGGCCGCGCGCGCTTCGCGCGTGAAACGATCACGGTACTCCTGCGCCTGCGGTCCGGCCAGCGCCATCCCCTGAATCGTTTTGACGGCGACGATGCGGTCCATCTTCGGATCGCGCGCCTTATAGACGATGCCCATGGCACCGCGGCCGATCTCGCCAAGAATATCGTAGCGCCCGATGGTGGTCAGTTCTGCCATAACAGGAACGAATACTCTATCACAGCAGCGTGTGAGATGAAGTGAACTATCGGATCCAGGTAAGATCGCGGAAATATTTTGGGCGTTTGAGGCGGGCTTCTGCCAGCTCGTCGGCGATGCGCGCGGTGGAAATCTTGCGCTCCCGCGCGAGCTTGGCCACGCGCGACATCCGGTCGCGGATATGCGCGAGGCTTGGCTGGCTATCGGCGCGGTGCAAGATCACGTATTCCACGCCGCGGATCAGGCCGCCCGCGTTCACCAGGTAGTCGGGCGCATAGAGAATGCCCCGCCGCGCCAGTTCGTCGCCTGCTTCGAGCGATGCCAGTGTATTGTTGGCCGAGCCGCAGACGATCGGCGCGCGGACCTGCTTCGCCGTCTCGGTGGTGATGACGCCGCCCAGCGCGCAGGGCGCCAGAACGTCGCACTCGGTGGAGAGGATGGCCTCGGGCGCCACGACGCGCGCACCCAGTTCGCGCTCAATCAGCGCCGCCCTCGTGGATTCCACATCGGCGACGATCAGCTCCATGCTTTCCTTCTTGAGGATGCGCGCCAGCCACAATCCCACGCTTCCGCAGCCCTGTATGGCCACGCGCGCTTTCTTCAGGCCGCAGAATTCCAGGCACGCGCGCATGCCGTGCCACACGCCGATGGCGGTGTGCTCGCTGATGTCGCCCAGCTCGGGCGAAGGTTCTCGCGCGACGTAGCGCGTGGCGCGCGCGATGGCGCCCAGGTCGTCGTCGGTGATGCCGACGTCTCTCGCGGTGTAGTACCGCCCGTGTAGGCCCTCAATCATCGCTCCCAACGCCTCGAACGCCTCCGCGCGCTTCAAACCGTCGTGCAGAATGATCGTGGTCTTGCCGCCGCCGCACGGCAACTCAGCGAGCGAAGCTTTGTAAGTCATCGCGCGGGAGAGGCGCAGCGCGTCCGCGAGCGCGTCTTCCTCGGCCGCGTAGCGCCAGATGCGCACGCCGCCGCAAGCGGGCCCCAGCGTCGTGTCGTGAATGGCCAGAAACCCCCGGAGGCCCGTGGCGCGATTCTGGAATGCGATCACCTGTTCGTGATCGTGCGTCTGCATCGGTTCGAGGATGTTCATGGTGGCCCCAGTGTTCTGGAGAAACGCATTGCGGTCAACATCCAATGCGGCCGGAAAAGAGGACGGCCCGCGGGAGGTCTGGGAGCTGCCCGCGGGCCGTGTGTGTTAGGGAGGAAGGAGTATGAAAACCTATCGTCCCGGAACATTTCCCGGTGAATTCTTCTTCAACTCCTCTTTGAGCACCTCGATGGCTTTTTCGATTTGCGCGTCGCGGCCTTTGAAGAAATCATCCGGCGTGTTGTCGATCCAGACGTCCGCGGGCACGCCGAAATTCTCGAGGTTCTGCCCGCCGACGTTCCACAGGCCCGTTCCCGGCGTGCGAACGGAAGATCCGTCCATCAGCCGAAACGCGCCCGTGCCGATGACCGAGCCGTTCGTGGAAATGCCGACCGTTTTGCCGAGCTTGAGCGTGCGGAAACCGTCGGGGAAGACCTCGGCGTCGCTGAATGAGCGCTCGTTCTGCATCACGACGAGCGGCCCGAAGAAGGCGCGCTGCGGCCGCGTGAGATAGACCGAATCACGTCCACGCGTGTACTGATACTGATGCTGTTCGAGGATTTCGAGCAACTCCTCGTCAATCCCGCCTCCGGGATTGAATCGCTGGTCAATGATGATGGCTTTCTTGAAACGGTTATCGGCCAGGTCGCGCTCGAATTTGCGCAGGGCTGCTTCATTCATCTGACGGATGTGCAGGTAGCCGATTTCTCCGCCGGAAAGTTTCTCGACCATCTGGCGGCGATCTTCCACCCACTTTTCATATTGGAGCGTGCCATAGGCCATAGTATTGGCAGGCTCGACCTTCGCAGCCCACGCGCCGTCCATCGAGGGTTTCGAATTCACGGTGAATTCGAGCTTGCGCCCTGGCGCGAGGCTGTAATACCGCCAGTAGTTGTCACCGGATTTGAGCGCAGCGCCGTTCACCGCCAGGATGTAATCGCCCACGTGAACTTTGACGTAGTCCTTGTCCGCCGGGCCGTTCTTGTACACCCAGGTCACTTTGTAAAAGCCCGAGGCATCCGGCGCGATCTCAAACCCAGGGTAGCGCGTCTGAATCGCGTTGCGATTGGGTTCGCCGCCGCCGCTGACGCCGGTGTGCGAGGCGTTGAGCTCGCCGATCATCTGCACGATGACGTTTTGCAGCTCTTCGCGGTCTCCCACGTCGGCCAGCAGCAGCTCGTAAACCTGCTTCATGTGCGCCCAGTCCACGCCGTTCATCCTGGCGTCGTAGAAGCGGTTTTTCATGACGCGCCAGGTTTCGTTGAAGATCTGCTTGCGCTCTTCATGGTTGTCCACTTCCACGCGCAGGGTGAAATTGACGCGCCGCCGCCCTGCAGCTCCACCCTCTGCGGTTGCCGCTGCCGCAGGCGGTGCTACGCCCGGGCCGCCGCCGAGTGCCGCGGCCCACAGCCGCGGGCCTTCCATGAAATAAATGGTGCGGCCGTCGCGAGAGAATTCAAGCGCGCGAATGCCTCCGGCGCCCCCGCCTCCTGCAGCAGGCGGAGTTTCCTCATCAGCCGCCGGCGGGAGCGACTGCGTGATGCGGCGAAGCTGATCGCCTGTCTCCGCAATCGTGTAGAGCATGCTGATGGGGCGGCCGTTTTCAGTGTCCGTGGTGACGAACGCATACGTGCGGCTATCGGGCGAGGGCACTGCTGTGGTGATGTTCTCGTTGATTCGCGTTACCTGACGGATGCGGCGGCTGAGGCCGTCGAAATCAATCTTAACTTCCGGCGCGCTTCCGCCGGCGCCGGGCCGTGCGCGTTCGAGCGCGGCGCGATCGGCGGCGCGGCCGGCTTCCTCGTCGTCAATGTCGCGGCTCATGGGGTCGCGGTCTTCTTTTGCAAGGGAGACGCTGTACAGCACGGAGACATTTTGCCGCAGAGTGGCCGAGCCGCCCTGTACGTAGCCACCGAGGAAAATCAATTTCTTTCCGTCGGGGGCGAATCGAGGAGCAAACGTGCTGAAATAGCGCTCATCCTCGAGACGATGCGATTCGCCGCCCGCCACCGCCACGATGTACACGTGCGAGCGCAAATCACGGTCCGGCGTGGCGTACGCGGCCCACTTGCTGTCCGCAGAGATGGAAATGCCGGTGATATTTCCCGCCTCGCCGCTGGCGACCGAGCGGGTCTGCCCGCTGGGGGCGTCCACGATGTAGAGCTTGTGATCGGAAGCAGTGTAAGCCAGGGACTTCGAATCGGGCACCCAACGAAGGCTCAGCTTCTCGGTATCGGCGTCGGATAGTTTCTTCGCGTTCTTGCCTTCGGTGTCGGCGACCCAGACCTCATCACGCCCGGACTGATCGCTGACCCAGGCGACCCACTTCCCATCGGGCGACCACGCGGGTTCGGTGTCGCGCCAGTAGCTCGAGGTAACGCGGCTGGCGTCGCCGCGATCAGTGGCGATGGTGAAAATCTCGCCGTGCGCGGAAATCACCGCGCGGTGTGAACTGGGCGAAAGGTCGTAGCTATCGGCTTCGCCAGCCACGGTGAGCACTTCGAAAGAGTTCTCTTTGTCGTCGGAGGCGATATTGATCTTCACTTCAGACGTGTTGCCGCTCGCGGTATCGAGCTTCCACAGTCCGAACCCTTCTTCGAATACGATGGTTTTTCCATCCGACGAAATCGAAGGATAGAAGAGCGAGCCGTCGCGGAAGTGCGTCACCTGCGTGGGCTTGCCGCCATTCTCGGAAATCTTCCAGATGTTGTTGGTGGACTTGAGCACCTCGGGCGAACCGGCGATCGCGGTTACTTCGCGGTCGGAAACAAAATAGATTTCGCCGTTCGCGGCGTACTGCGGCCAGGCGTTGTTGGCCTTCTCGCGGTCGTTCGGTTCCGTGTCCAGGATTTTGCGATAGGTCTTGCGCTCCACGTCCATCACCCAGAGGTCGGCCGCGTTGCTGCCGCGATAATGTTTGCGCCACCAGGTGGGCGCGTGACGATTGAAGACGAATTTCTTTCCGTCCAGCGAATAGCTGCCCCAGTAACCCCAGTCGGTGGGCAGCGGCTCCTCAAGCCCGCCCGTGATGGAAACGCGATAAAGATTGGCCACACCGGGATAGACGATGCCGCGGGCCGACGAGAAAATGACATGGCGCGAATCGCGTGACCATCCCACCACCGTGTCGTTGGCGCGGTGAAAAGTAAGCTGCTTCGCTTCACCACCTTCGGACGGAATGACGAAGACGTCATAGTTGCCGTAGCGGTTCGAGGAGAAGGCGATCCACTTGCCGTCGGGAGAGAATCGCGGATAGACGTCTCGTGCGGTGTGCACAGTCAAGCGGCGCGCGTTCGAGCCGTCTTCATTCACCACCCAGATATCGCCCAGATAGCTGAAGGCGATTTTTCCGTCGTGATAATCCGGGTGACGCGGAATCTGAATCGTCTTGGCCGACACCGCGGCCGCGAGACACACCAACGTCATAACAGACACAATCGCGCGAAGAGCCTTCACGGCAACCTCCCGAACTTAGATTTCTGTCAGGGAAACCACTCCTCGGAATGCCTGGCCATGGCCGGGTCAATCCGGGCTACCAACCACCATCGGGTGGGACGCAGGGCCCTCCTGGTTGGTTTCGTGGGCGCCCCTCGCGGCCGCTGGCTTCAACCCTTGGCCATGGTGCGGATCTGGTGGGCCAACTTCTCGATCTCCTCGGCCTTGCGGAGCATCGAGAGGTTCAGGACTTCTGCGGAATCCGTCTTGTCCACTTCTTTTTTCAGATCCTGCGCGAGTTCCAGGAGTTTCTGAATGTCGCGCTTGATGTCTTTCTGGTTGGACTTCAGAACGGTGTGCGGGTCGGGAGTGGCCGTCGGAGGAGGCTCCGTTTGCGGGGGGTTCTGTCCGAAGGGCCTCGGGGGAGGCGGAGGAGGGAGACGCCGGGGCTGCGGCGGTGGGTCTTGCAGAGCGAAGCCGCGCAGCGCCGTCGTCAGAATTGCGGCCGGCACGGCCCATCCGAGAAACGTCCTGCGGCATGATTCCATGGCCTTCCTCCTCGACCCCTACCTCATACTGCCGAGACTCTTGCTATGATGCATCCGCACAGGCAAAAGGCTCCCGGCGACAGGCGGCCCGCTCATGTCGCCCCGCGGGGCGGAGACGCAGGGCGGATGGTATAATCAGCGTCCCTTTTATTGTATGGCGAATTCCTATTCCAAGTGGATGGAGTTTACGCTGGCGGACGGGATGCGCCTGGCCGGGATCGTTCTGGTCACGGTGCTGCTGAACCGCCTGCTGAAGATGGCAACGTCGCGCCTGGTGAAGCTGGCGGCGACGCACTCTCGCGTGGCGCAGATGCGCGAGCAGCAAACGCGCACACTGGCACTTTTCCTCTACTGGGCCGGCACCATCGCCCTCCTCTTCGCCGCCTTCCTCACCGCGCTGCCCATCTTCGGCGTGAACGCTGTGCCGGTGGCCGCGCTTGCGGGCGTCGCCAGCGTCGCGCTGGGCTTCGGCGCACAGCACCTGGTGTGGGATTTGATCGGCGGCTTTTTCATCGTCTTTGAAGACCAATTCGTGGTGGGCGACCTGATCCGGGTGGGGACCTCGACGGGGCGCGTCGAGCACCTCACCATGCGCCGCACGGTGTTGCGCGACCTCCAGGGCGGCCTGATCACCATCTCGAACGGGAACATTCGAGAGGTTGCAAATCTCAGCCGCGACTGGTCGCAAGTCTGGGTGGACGTGGTGGTGGCGAGCGACGCCGCCGTGGACAGGGCCCTGGCCCTGCTCGAAAAAATTTGCGGCGAATTCCGAACGGACGCTGCGTGGTCGGCGGCGCTACTCGATGGCCCGCGCGTGCTCGGCATCGAATCGCTGAGCCTCAGCGGCACGACGCTGCGCTTGCAAGTCCGCACCGCGGCCACGCGCCAGGACGATGCGGCTCGCGAACTGCGCCGCCGCATCCACTCGCGCTTTGACGCCGAGCGAATCAGCCTCGGGGCTGTGCAGCGCGTGCACTTGACGGGGGGAAGCGCGGCGCCCGTGGAAAAGAACTAGCGAATCGAGTTTTCTGCAACAATATTCTAAACAAGGGGGAACAACGCAATGACCACAGTCAATCACGATCAGGCCAATCTGTTGTTGAGGCTGTTCGAACTGAGGCGCGACCCGCGCTTGCGGCAGGCGCGCACCTGGTTCATCACGCATTTTCACTTTAAGTCTCTGAACGAGATGAACCAGGCGCTGAAGCCGGGCAGTGAGGAACACACCAGCCTGCGCATGGTCACCAGCTACTGGGAAATGGCCGCGGGCATGGTGGACCGCGGGCTGATTGAAGACGAATTCTTCTTCGAAAGCAACGGCGAGATGTGGATTGTGTGGGATCGCATGCGCGAAATCGTTCCGGAACTCCGCGCGTTTTACAAAAACCCCAGTGCCTTTGCGCATCTCGAGGCCGCCTGCACGCGGTTCGAGGCCTGGCGCGAGAAGATCGCCCCCGGTTCGACCGCTGTTCTGCGGCAACTCCTCGAGCAAGCCACGCGTCAAGCCGCGAAAGCCGCCAGCGAATGAAGCTCGAAGAAGCGCTCGTCGCCGTCTGGCGGCAGGCGCTGGATGAAAACGCCAATCTGGTGGAGCTGGAGGGCCGGAGATATCCGGTCCTCCGCACCCAGCGGAGGCGTCTGCGCCAGGTGGACTTCGAGTTCGAAGGCGAAAGCCTGCGCGGAATCGAGCAGAACCCGGAAACGAAGTCGCGCTGGGCACAACTGGCGCGAGCCGGGAAAAAAGTAATGCAGTTCACCTCCGGCCGGCGCTACCTTGCTAACGTCGTGGACGGCAAGGTCACTCTCTACCGCAAGCCCACAGGCGCCGAGACGAAACCTCCCTCGCGTAGGGGTGCTTCCGCGTAGTTTCCGAGCCCAGACTTATTCCACACGATTGTCCCCCTCAGACGATCATAGAGTTGGTGGATGGGCCGGTGATTCCAGGAGTCTGTGGTATTCCCGATGATTGGGCTTCAATCGGCAGGAGAGTAGCACTTTGAGCGTCGGGCAGGGTATGTTCTCGGAGAGGTGGAAATACAAGCATGGAAAGGGCATTCTGAAGTTCGGGGCAACTCATCCATAAGTCTTTTGATTGCTTTTAGATACGGACGACTAACTGGCTCGTTGGGTCGTTAGTAGCCTGGTGATTGGAACCATCAGAAACGCAATAGGAGGCGATTTGAGGGCCTTAACGGGGCGGACAGCCCCTTCGGGCGTCCAGAAAAAGATCGACGATTCTAGGGCCGGTGTCTCGTGAAACACCGGGGTCCTGAGCGATGGTGATTGCGAGTTAGGGGCAGGGGCCGAGCCGGATTCCGGCTGAATCGGGCTGGATGTGGCCCGAGTCACTTTTGAAACGGCTGAAGTTAGACCGCAATCCCGGCAGGCATGTGGGTGGAAATCTGAGCTCGAACGATGTGCCGGTGCCTTCGGGCAGCTACTGCAAACGGAATTGGATCGTGACCGTGATCTTGCTGGCAATGGGCTGGCCGTTCAGCAGGCCCGGGGCGTACTTCCACTGACCGAGCGCGTCAACAGCGGCTTGTTGGAGGGCTGCGGGACCGGAGACCACTTTCATCCCCGAAATCTTGCCGTTGGCGTCTATTTCTGCCTGTATGACGACGTCTCCCTCAACCCGATTGTGACGAGCCATGGTGGGATAAACGGGGTTGACAAAACTCAGACGCCGCGGACTCTGCACCTGCCCGCCGACCGGGATCGGAACCATGGGCTGAGAGACGGAAGCGATGGAAGTGAATGAGTTTCCGGTGGCTGGGTTAGTCACAATGCCGCCTGGAATGGAGTTAATCGAGGGAGCAGCCGGTGCATCTTGATTCGACGCGGGCGCTTTCGGGATCGGTACCAGCGCTGCCACCAGTGTACCCGGAGCAAACTTGGACTTCGATGGCGCCTTGCTCTGAGTTCCGGGTCCCGCAGCGGCCGGTTGGCCCAGATCCGCATACCTTACGGGAGTCTTGACGTTTGCCGTGGGATGCGTGGGAGCCGGTGCAGCGGTTTCCGTTCTCAGAGCGGCGCTGGACGTCGCAGTGGATTGAGGCGGATTTACCGGGGCGGTCGATCCGGGATTCGCAGTGGCCTCCGGAACGCCAGCGGAAGGCGGCGCTGCTGGCGAGCTGATCGGAGTTTGGTTCGCGGTCGCGGGCTGACTATTCGCCGGGGATCGCCGCAGGTAAATCGTGCCCCCCACCGCCGTCGCGAGCAGCACCGTAGCCGCCACGGCGAGCAAAATCCATTTCTTGCTACTCCGGCTTTCGTTTTCGTTGGCCGCAAACATTTCTCGAGTACTTCGAGGGGCTGCCAAGGCTGGATGCACTGCGGTCACCGGCTTTTCGATCGCCGTGACGCCGGGACGCGCAGATTCAAGTGCGGAACTCCCCGACCTTACAGCCGGAACGGTCTGGAGCGAAGACTTCGAGAGTGAGCGAACCTCTGATTTGACCGGCTTCGCGTCGGGCCTGGCCGGATCATCAGCCAGGATGAGAGTGGCCAAGTCAATTACCTGCGCGGAGGCAACGGACACCGGATGGCTAGCCGGTTCGGTAGCCGGCATCGGCGGCGCTTGCGGAGCCGCTTCCGCCATAGGAACTGAAGCTGGTGCAGCCGGGGCGAGCGTTTCTTCCGAAGCTTTCGGAACTGCTGCTGTAGGAAAATCCGGCTGCGCGGCGGGAGCGGATTTCACTTCTTCGGACCTGCGCCGGCGATCTTCTGTCTCCTCTGTCGGGAAGCTGACCGGCCAGAAATCCGGTTCGGACTTGCGAAACTCCACTTCAATCTGATTCTTGCCCTGTTCGCCGGCTTGCACCTCCAGTACGTCGCACTGCGCTTCTCTTCCGTTCGCCAGGTTTACGACCGAGATGGTTTCGCCGCTGGACACGCGCGCAGCGAGGGTTAGGACGGCTCCATGGGGCAGCACGAATATCGTTCGGGTTTCTTCGTGAATCGCGTTGTGGGATTCGACGCGTCCGCGCACCATCACGTTTAGAGCGAGAGGAATCCGGTGGGCACGCGCGCCGCGAGCCTTCGGCTTCGCAACCGGCATCTCATCCGAGGGTGTTCCGGCCGGCGGAACTTCCACGGCCGCGGGAGCGTATGAAGAATCGGCAGGAGTTTCGGCATCGAGCAGATCCAGGTCCGCCAGCAAATCCTCAAAAGTGTGGATCTTCACGCTCTCTCTGGCAACACCCGCCCGGTGCCGTTCGGGCGCGGGATCTGCGGGGACGACGGGAGCCGATGGCGCGAGCGGTGGAGGCTCCAAAGTCTGAGTTGCCGCGCGTGGCGAGAGCGGCAGCGTCACCTGTGAATCCTGGTGGCGGTTCGACGGCAGCACGGGTTTCGGAGGCATCGAGGCTCCGGCTTCCATGCTGGTCACGCCCGTTTGCGAAGGCCGCGGCGGCGCGGTTGCATTGGCGGTCCCCCGAGGCTTCATCGGTTCGGACATTATTGATTTCTCCGCTGCGGGAGTAGTTTGCGGGCCGAGAGACCGCAGGAACGACAGTACGAAAGTACTAGTGGGGCGATAGGGTTAACAGACGGGCTTTGCGGCTGCGGTGCTAAGGAAACCGGGAGAAAACCCGGGGGAAACTATGCGTGCAGAACTAGGCCCCGCGAAGCGCGGAGGCGATTTCTTTCGCTTCCGCGGCTTTTTGGGTGGCCTGCTGCGTGATCTTGTTCAAGCCCTCGGCTACCTCATCCAGCAACCTGGGAATGCGCTCCATCGCCCGGAGTTTGACCTCGAGCGGCGCGTCGCGAAGGAAGGTGATCTTCACATCCTCGGGCCAGGATTCCTCGGTGCCGGAGGCCAGGACGATGCCCCAAGTTCCCCCGCTGTTCGCGTAGCCCAATTCCTGCAGCTTGTGGACCTTTATCGGGTTTCCATCCGGCCCGGCCTTCGAAAACTCTTCCACGGACACGGGATCGTCGTGAACCCAGGCGCTGACTCCCCAATTGAGTTGATTGAGCGCGCCTTCAATCTCGCCGATGCTTTGAGAGAGCTGGTCCGAGGCGTTGTTCAACACCTGCGAGAGAGAGGTGAGCCTGGCCATCGATGCCTGCACATTGTTGCTCATGTCTGCTCTCCTGGGCGGAAACCTTTACTCTTCACTTGGGACACGGGGCAAGCTGTAGGGAATTGAAGCAGAGACTTGAGCGACACGATTCCCGAGTTGACCCACGCGCGTCCTGCGTGGATTCCAGTTTGCCACCAAAACCGCATCCGCGGACGCGTCGGCTCCGCCGCTTTATCCAAACAGTTATCCCGGCATACGGGCAGCCGTGTCTTTTCATCGGACGCGACCCTCTGGGGAACCCGTCAGAATCCATTCAGTCGTGCCGCCCGCTCCGAACGTCAGCAAATGGTTGAATTGTTGTCGCGAGTCGTGCATAACTGCGGCACCGGTGGAATGTGATTCATCGGGAATCAATGAGACAGAAACTGTTCGCGCTCGTGCTGTGGACATTTGCATGGAGCGCATTTGCGCCGCAGCCATCGCTGGGCGATACCTACCCGCGCCAGCCGAATGTGGACGTCATTCACTACGCATTTCGAATCACGCTGAGCGATGCGACGGATGAGATTATTGGCGAGGCCACGGTGGAACTGCGCTTCCTCGCGGCGGGGGTGATGGAATTCCAGCTCGACTTGATCGGCAGATCGGAGGACGGGAAGGGAATGACGGTCAGCGCGGTCACTTCGGAGGGCGCGGCGGTTCAATTTCAGCACGAAAAGAACCGGTTGCGGATCATCCTGCCCGCGCCGTCGAAGCTGAACGAGGTGGGGCGCTACACCATCGTCTATCATGGCATCCCAGCCGGCGGGTTTGTGATCAGCAAGAACAGATATGGCGACCGCGGGTTTTTCAGCAATGACTGGCCCGACGGAGCGCGCCACTGGCTGCCTACGATTGACCATCCCTACGACAAGGCCACCTGCGAGATGACCGTCATCGCGCCGGCGCATTATCAGGTGATTTCGAATGGCTGGTTGATCGAGGAGACCGATTTGCCAGACGGAATGCGCCGCACGACGTGGCGCGAATCGGTTCCCATCGCGACGTGGCTCTACTCGCTGGCCGCGGGACGCTTCGCCGTGGAACACCAGGAGGCGATCCGCGGCATCCCGGTCGAAACTTGGGTAGAGCCGCAGGAGCGCGACGCCGGATTCCGCGACCTCGGCGGGCCGACGAAATCCGTGCTGGAATTTTTCAGTGACTGGATTGGGCCATACTCCTACGAAAAACTGGCCAACGTGCAGGCCCACGTGGTTCCGGGCGGGATGGAACTGGCCAGCTCAATTTTTTACGGCTATAGCGCGCCGGGCGGAAAAGCTCCGCGCGATTGGCGCCCGGTGGTGGTTCATGAAATTGCACACCAATGGTTCGGCGATTCGGTGACGGAAAAGGATTGGGACGATGTGTGGCTGAGCGAAGGATTTGCGACGTATTTCACCCTGCTGTTCATCGAACATGCGGATGGCCGCGACGCTTTTGTCGCGGGACTCAAGCGCAGCCGCGAGCAGGTGTTCACCTTCGACGCGCAACATCCCGATTACAGCGTGATTCACCGGGATCTTGCGGACATGAAGGAAGTGCTGACGGGGCAGATTTACCAGAAGGGTGGGTGGACGCTGCACATGTTGCGCGGTGTCATCGGCGACGACAAGTTTTGGACCGGCATCCGCGAGTATTACCGGCGCTACCGTAATTCGAACGCCTCGACGGACGATTTTCGCCAGGTTATGGAGCAGGTTTCCGGCAAAGAACTTTCCTGGTTTTTCCGCGAATGGCTGAACCGCGGCGGCACGTTCAAGCTACAGGGTCGTTGGCGCTACAACGCGCAGGCCAAGCAACTCGAAATCGAAATCAACCAGAAGCAAGATGGGGATGCATACGAGATGCCCATCCAGATTGGCATCACATTGCCCGGCGAGACAAAAATGCGGATCGAGACGATTCAAGTGAACAAGAGACAGCAAAGTTTTACGGTGGCGCTGGAAAAAGAACCGGCCGCGGTGGTTCTCGATCCGAATACCTGGGTGCTGGTACAGGGCGAGATTACGAAACAGAACTGATTCGAATTACATTGATCAGGCAAGCGGAGGAATCATGACCGGAAATGCGCAAGTCGTCGGGCTGGGAAGTTGCACAGTGGATTTCTTCGCGCTGGTGCCCAAGCTCATCGGCGCTGAAGAAAAAATCAACGCTGACCGCCTGGAAGTCCACGCCGGCGGCGTAACCGCCAATAATCTGACGCAAGTCGCGCGGCTGGGAGCTTCCGCGGCGTGGATGGGGTTGATTGGGAAGGATGCCAATGCGGATATCATCAAGAAGGAATTCACCGACGATGGGATGGACCTCTCCGGGATCGAAGAGGTCCCGGGAGAACTGTCGTCGCTGACGTGGATCCCGGTGGACCGAAAAGGCGACCGCTGCATTTACATGTTCCCGAACGTCACCGCGAAGGTGAGGCCGCAGCAGATCCGCGAGCGGTTCGCGGGCCACATCCGCCACGCGAAACATTTTCACACGGAGGCTTCGCAACTGCCCCTGCCGCCCGTGCTCGAAGCCATACGCGTCGCGAAAGAGGCGGGAGTGCGCGTGCTGTTCGATCTCGACGTCTCGACCACTTACTTCGTCGAGGCTGGCCTGGGCACCGAGGCGGAATTGATGGAGGCGCTCCGGCTGACGGACGTGCTCAAGCCCTCGAAGGCGGCCGCGCGGGAGATTACCAGTGAGAGCGACCCCGAGCGAATCGCGAAAAAGCTGCTCACGCTCGGGCCGAAGCTGGTGGCCATCACCATGGGCGGCGAAGGCTGTTTGATCGCGAGCGCCGATCATCTGGAACACGTGCCGGCGTTCCACGTGGAGGTGAAAGACACAACCGGCGCGGGCGACGCATACATGGGTGGGCTCTCCTTCGCGCTGCTGCAGGGTTGGGATGCGCGGAAGACGGGTGGCTTTGCAAACGCCTGCGCGGCGCTGTGCTGCACGCAGGTCGGCGCGCGCGCGATGTCGCGGCTCGATAAGGTGATGGCGCTGGTCAACTCAACGCAAGGTGCTTCGGCATAAGAGGGAGATCTCGATGTTCACGCCGCAGACGTTCGGCATCGCTCTGGTGATGATGATTACCAGCACGATTTGCTGGGGCTCCTGGGCCAACACGTTCAAGGGCACGAAAAATTACCGCTTCGAGCTTTTCTATTGGGACTATGTCGTGGGGATTGTGGCCGTTTCGCTGATCCTGGCTTTCACGATGGGCAGCGCGGGCCACGACTCGACGAGCTTCCTCGCGAATGTTCACTCCGCGGATGGAAGCAACATCGGTTACGCGCTGGTTGGCGGTGCAATCTTCAACGTTGCAAACTTGCTGCTGGTCACGGGGATTGAGATTGCAGGACTCGCGGTCGCATTTCCGGTCTCGATTGGAATCGCACTCGTGGTCGGCGTCATCATGAGCTACGCGCTGCAACCGAAAGGCAGCGCGCTGATGCTCGCGGCGGGTGTCGTATGCGCGCTGGTGGCAGTTGTGTTCGATGGGATGGCTTACGGCAACCTGCCGGGCGATCGCGGCGGCGTTTCGCGCAAGGGATTAGTCATCTGTGTTGTTTCCGGCTTGTTGATGGGCTGCTTCGCGCCGTTCGTGACGCGCGCGCTGACGGTAGGGCACACTCTTGGCCCGTATTCCATCGCGGTTTTCTTCACTCTTGGCGCGCTGCTTTCGTGTTTCGTGGTGAACGTTTACTTCATGAGGCGGCCGCTGGTGGGCAAGCCTGTCGCGTTTGGGGATTTTTTCGCGGCGCGGACCGCAGACCACCTTCTCGGCGTTTTCGGCGGATTTGTGTGGGGGCTCGGCACGGTTTTCAATTTCGCAGCCGCGAGTTTTACCGGAGTGGCGATCTCTTACGCGATCGGGCAGGCGGCGCCGATGGTCGCGGCCACCTGGGGTGTTTTCGTGTGGAAGGAATTTGCGGGAGCCGGAGGGCGCGCGAAGATGTACCTCGCGTTGATGTTCCTATCCTATATTTTCGCCCTCATTCTGGTGTCGTGCGCCTACACGGCTTCCTGAATGAGCAGATCTTAATCTCTGAGGACGGGTTGCGTTAGGCGCGGCCTGTCAGGCCGATTGCGCCACGCGCGGGAAGATACTTCTTCAGGGCCCAGGCCACCGGCCAGTACGTGAAAATCACCATCGACAACCAGATGACGAAAAGGTGCAGCGGCGCGGGTCCCCAGGAGTGGTGAAAGATGGGATCCACGAAGGCGTAGTTGAGGTTCAGCGCCGGCTTGAAAAAACGCGATGCGATCAGCAACGCGGTCAGGATTCCCGATTGCAGCGCGAGGGCGCGGCGGTCGTAGCCCACGCGGCGCACAGACCACACCAGCAGGAATGGCAGGAAAATGTGGAAGAGAGAAATGAGCCGTATCCACAGCGGGTAGTGCGCGTCCCACATGTATTCGGTGCCGCCGATCAGATGTTTGCCGAAAAAGATTCGCCAAGCGGCGTCGAGGCACCAGAGAAAGTCTGCGAAAATCGCGTTTAGCGCCTGACTGGAAAGCAGCAGGGAGTTGCCCCACCAGAGACCGGCGCAGGTGAAGATCACGGCGATATCGCACACGTGCAAGAAATTTGACCAGCCCCAATAGTGCGCGTACACCGGAATCCAAATCGCCAGCCAGAGCAGTGCGGCCCAACGCAATTGGGGGAATGGAACCGGGGCGGGAGATTGCCGTTGATCAGATGAGCTGTGCATTCCTCGATCCTTGACCCGCACGAATGTGTTAGCCGGAATTCCGGCAAGCCTACCCGGCGCGTACAGGCCGTGCAAGAGCAATTCTCCCGGGAGTGGCCGTGGCGCACTCGGCCTCGCGTATAATCGGCTGACTCTTCCTACGCCGGGCCCGCGCCGGTCGCAGGGAGCAGGCGCGCAAGTATCGGACGCTCGATTGTATCCTTACATCCATCTCGGGCCGGCGACGCTGGGGACGTTCGGCATTTTCATGGCCATGGCGCTGCTCACAGCGTTGTATGTCTTGCAGGCCGATTTCCGGCGACGGCAGATCGAGGCGGATCCCTACGCGATTATTCTCTGGGCAGGCCTTGCTGGGATCGCTGGCGCTCGCCTGTACCATCTACTCGAATCGCCGACGGAGTTTTTCGCCGATCCCTGGCCGCTGCTTTTCAGCCGCACGGGCTTCGCGTGGTTCGGCGGATTCCTGGCAGGTTTCCTCACGCTCGCTCTGGCGGGCCGGCACTACCGCATCCCATTTCTCACCATAATGGACGTGGCCTCGCCAGCCGCGGCGCTTGGCTACGGCGTCGGACGCATCGGCTGCCTTATTTCCGGCGACGGCGACTACGGCATCCCCACTTCGCTGCCGTGGGGAATGAGTTTTCCGAACGGCATTGTGCCGACAACCGATCGAGTCCACCCCACGCCGATTTACGAATTCCTGGCCGCCGTGGCGATCTTTTATGTTCTCTGGCGCCTGGGAGCCAGAGGCGCAAACGGCCAGCTCGCGAGCGGCAAAATCTTCGCCAGTTATCTTCTCCTCAGTGGTGCTTCACGATTCCTCGTGGAGTTCATCCGCATCAATCCGCGGTCGTTCCTGGGGATGACCAATGCGCAGACGGTGAGCCTGCTGTGCGTGGTGGCGGGCGGCGTATTGTTGGTATCGCTGCTGAGAAGAGGCGCCTAGAGCATCTGGCGGAGGACGTAGCGCAGGATCCCGCCGTGGCGGAAGTAGTTCACCTCTTCGGGCGTGTCTGCGCGCGCCACAGCCGAAAAAGACTTCTCGCCACCCTTGCCGTCACTCGCGCGGACGCGCAGCGTCTTGCGCGGCGCCAGGTCGGCGATTCCTTCGATCGAAATCGTTTCGAAACCAGTTAAGCCCAACGATTCGCGGGTCTGGCCCGGCTGATATTCGAGCGGGAGCACGCCCATGCCGACCAGGTTGCTGCGGTGGATGCGCTCGAAGCTTTCCGCGATCACCGCTCGCACACCAAGCAGCAGCGCGCCCTTGGCCGCCCAATCCCGCGAAGAGCCGGAACCGTATTCCTTGCCGGCGAGAACGACCAGCGGAATATTCTCTTCCTTGTAGCGCATGGCGGCGTCGTAGATCGTCATCTTGCCTCCGTCGGGGACGTGCACGGTCCAGCCGCCTTCGGTGCCGGGCGCGAGTTGATTGCGCAAACGGATATTTGCGAACGTGCCGCGCACCATCACTTCGTGGTTTCCGCGCCGCGCGCCGTAGGAATTGAACTCGGAGGGCTTCACGCCGAGAGCGATCAGATATTTTCCCGCCCGACTATCGGGCTGGATTGAGCCGGCGGGCGAGATGTGGTCCGTGGTCACGCTATCGCCCAGCATGGCCAGGACGCGCGCGCCGCGGATGTCCGCAAGCGCGGGAGGCGTGGCGGGCATGCCCACGAAATACGGCGGATGCTTGATGTAGGTAGATTTCTCGTCCCAGGCATAGAGATCGCCTTCGGGAACGGGCAGCCCGCGCCAGCGCTGGTCGCCGGTGAAAACTTCGGCGTACTCCTTGTGGAACATCGCGGTCGAAACGGCGGCGCGCACGGTGTCTTCCACTTCCTGCGGCGTCGGCCAGATTTCGCGCAGGTAAACCGGCTTGCCGGCAGAATCCTGTCCCAGCGGCTCGTTCACCAAATCGACATCCATGTGGCCTGCGAGCGCATAGGCCACCACCAGCGGCGGCGATGCGAGATAGTTCGCCCGAACCAGCGGATGGATGCGTCCCTCGAAATTGCGATTGCCGCTGAGCACCGAGACCGCGACGAGATTGTTCTCCTTGATGGCGGCGCCGATAGCTTCGGGGAGCGGGCCGCTATTGCCGATGCAGGTTGTGCAGCCGTAGCCGACCAGGTTGAAGCGGAGTTTGTCGAGATACTGGGTGAGCCCCGCGGCCTGCAAATAATCGCTGACTACCTTCGAGCCGGGCGCGAGGCTTGTCTTCACCCAGGGCTTCGAACTGAGGCCGCGCTCGACGGCTTTTTTGGCCAGGAGGCCCGCTCCGAGCATCAGGGAAGGATTAGAAGTGTTCGTGCAGCTCGTGATCGCGGCGATGACGACGGAGCCGTTGCTCAGCTCAAAGCGGTCACCATTGGTTTGCACCGCGACGTGCTTCTGCGGAACGCCTTCCATCGCCTTGTGGAACGACGTTTTCGCTTCGCGAAGCGGCACGCGGTCCTGCGGGCGCTTGGGGCCTGCGAGAGTGGGCTCGACAGTGCCGAGATCCAACCCGAGCGTGACGCTGAAAACGGGGTCGGGCGTGGCGTCGGTGCGGAAAATGCCTTGTTCTTTCGTGTAGGCTTCGACGAGGCGGACGCGGGCATCGTCGCGGCCGGTGAATTTCAGATAGGCGAGCGTCTCGCTGTCCACGGGGAAAAAGCCCATCGTGGCGCCGTATTCGGGAGCCATGTTGGCGATGGTGGCGCGATCGGGAAGTGACAAACTCGAAAGGCCTGTGCCGTAGAACTCGACAAATTTGCCGACCACGCCCTTGGAACGAAGAATCTGCGTGACGGTAAGGACGAGGTCCGTCGCGGTAGCGCCCGCAGGCAAGCGCCCGTGGAGTTTGAAGCCGACGACGTCCGGGATCAGCATGGATAGCGGCTGGCCGAGCATGGCGGCCTCCGCTTCGATGCCTCCCACGCCCCAGCCGAAAACGCCCAGGCCGTTGACCATGGTGGTGTGCGAATCGGTGCCGACGAGCGAATCCGGGAAAGCGAATTCCGCGCCGTCTTTTTGTGCGGTGGAAACCACGCAGGCTAAGTATTCGAGGTTGATCTGGTGCACGATGCCGGTGTCCGGAGGGACGACTTTGAAATCCTCGAAGGCCCTTTGGCCCCAGCGGAGGAACGCGTAGCGCTCGACGTTGCGCTGGAATTCGAGTTCGGCGTTGAACGCGAAGGCCTGGCTGCTGCCGAAGCTGTCCACTTGTACGGAGTGATCGATCACCAGCTCGGCGGGGAGGAGCGGATTAATTCTCTTGGGGTCGCCGCCCATCTTGCGCATGGCCTCACGCATCGCGGCGAGGTCCACGACGGCCGGAACACCGGTGAAATCCTGAAGCAACACGCGGGAGGGCATGAAGGCGATTTCCTGCTGCGCCGCGCCACTCGCGCTGCCGCCGGACCACTTGGCCAGCGCTTCAATATCCGCCGCGTGGACGAAGCGGCCGTCTTCCTGGCGTAGCAAGTTTTCGAGCAGCACCTTCAGCGAAAAGGGAAGCCGCGCGACGTTGCCCACGCCCTTCTTCTCCAGCGCGTCGAGGCGGAGGATTTGGTAATTGCGTTCACCGACGGTGAGAGTCGCGCGGGCGCCGAAGGAATTCGCCGAAGCGGAAGTCATGTAAGCGTGCGTCCTTTCCGTATGCCGACCTAACCTTCTATGGTAACCGAATCCCGGCGCGGTGCGCGCGGATGGTTTAGAATAGAAATTCGGCACTTTGGCGCGCGATGAACGTCGTCCTTCTCTCTACGTATGAAATGGGCCGCCAACCGTTCGGTTTGGCGTCGCCGGCGGCCTGGCTGCGCGCTCGCGGTGCGAGCGTCAATTGCCTCGATCTATCCCGGGAGCCATTTCGTGAAGACGCGGTCCGCGCGGCCGAAGTGGTCGCGTTCTACGTGCCGATGCACACGGCCACGCGACTGGCAATCGAATTGATCGCGCCGGTGCGGCGGCTCAATCCTCGCGCGCATCTTTGTTTCTACGGCCTGTATGCGCCGGTGAATGAGCCGTACCTGCGCAAGCTCGGCATTCAGACGATTCTCGGCGGGGAATTCGAGGAGGGGTTGGTCTCTCTCATTGAGCGCCTGTCGAGCGCGGCGGCCTCCGATGGAGTTGCACCGAAATCACAGCCGGAGTCTGTGATTTCGCTCGCGCGGCAGCAATTCATCGTGCCGGACCGCGCGGGCCTTGTGCCGCTCAAGCAATACGCACACCTGATCCTGCCCGGCGGTGAGCACCGTATCGCCGGCTACACGGAGGCCAGCCGCGGCTGCAAACATCTCTGCCGCCACTGCCCGATTGTGCCTGTTTACAACGGCACTTTCCGCGTGGTGCAGCGCGAGGTGGTGTTGGAAGATATTCGCCGACAGGTGGCCGCGGGAGCGCGGCACATAACGTTTGGCGATCCTGATTTTTTCAACGGTGTGGGCCATGCGGTTGCGATAGTCGAAACGCTGCATCGTGAATTTCCTGCGCTCTCCTACGACGTGACGATCAAGATCGAGCACCTGCTGAAGCATGCCGAGCACATCCGCACGCTGCGCGAGACGGGCTGCGCGTTCGTTACCACGGCGGTCGAATCCGTTGACGACGCCGTGCTTGAGCGCCTCGACAAAGGCCACACGCGCGCGGATTTTCTCGCCGTCGTCGAGCTTTTCCGCAAGCAGGGTCTTGCGATGCAACCGACGTTCGTTCCGTTCACGCCCTGGACCACGCTCGAGAGTTACGCCGATTTGCTCGCTGTATCGAGCGAGCAGGGATTAATCGAGAGCGTGCCACCGATTCAACTCGGCATCCGCTTGCTGATTCCGGCTGGATCACGCCTGCTGGAGGTGCAAGAAGTCCGCGAACTCGTGGGTGCGTTCGATGAAGCGGCGCTCGTTTATCGCTGGCGAAATCCCGATCCTCGAGTGGACCGGCTGTGCGAGGAAGTGCAGACGCTCGTGCACCGCAGCGAAAAGCTTGGCCGATCGCGGGCGGAAACTTTCCGGAGGATCTGGCGCGCGTCGCAGGTAGCCCGCGGCGCGGACGCGACACCGATTCCGGAAGCCGCGATGGTCACGCGCGCGGCGATCCCATATCTGAACGAGCCCTGGTACTGTTGAGCCGAGCCGACGCGGGACCAGTTGGTCCCCATCGCAAAGGCGAAAGAAGCGATCCGGCAGGCCGAAGCATTTGTTTAGAGATCTGCCTCAGCAGGCTCGCATAGCATTCGAATCATGACTCCGAGGCAAAAAACCGATTCACGGCGCTTGCTAATCTTGGCGAGCAAGCTGGGCTATCAGACGCGCGGCTTTGCGGAGGCCGCGGAGAAGCTCGGCGTCGAGGTCGTCTTCGGCACGGACCGTTGTCATCAACTCGAAGATCCCTGGGCCGATGGCGCGCTGCCTCTGCACTTCGAAGAGCCGGAAGAAGCGGCAGAGTTGATCCTCCACCGTGCGCACAAGTCGCCGATCCACGCGATTCTCGCGCTGGGCGACCGACCGATGCTCACCGCGGCGCACGCGGCGCCCGCCATCGGACTCACCTACAACTCCGTCGAGTCGGTTGAGGTTTCGCGCGACAAGCTTCGGCAAAGAGAAGTCCTGCGCGCGGCGAGGCTGCCGGTGCCGGAGTTTTTCTCATTCCGTCTGAGCGAAGATCCGCGCCTGGTCGCCGGGCGAGTCACCTATCCCTGCGTCGTGAAGCCACTCCGGCTTTCGGCCAGCCAGGGCGTGATCCGCGCGAACGACAAAGCTGAATTTGTCGCTGCGGTCGAGCGCGTTCACCGGCTCCTTGAATCTCCAGAGGTTCAGGTGCTGCGTGAGCCGGGCCAGAACCGGCTGCTTGTCGAACGATTCATTCCGGGCAGGGAAGTGGCCGTCGAAGCGCTTCTCACCCACGGGCGATTGCGCGTTTTGGCGATCTTCGACAAGCCTGACCCGCTCGAGGGACCGTATTTTGAGGAGACAATTTACGTGACGCCGTCACGCCTTCCGCGCGAGGTTCAATCGAAGATCGAAAATTGCCTCACACGTGTTGTCGGAGCAATTGGCCTCACGCACGGCCCGCTGCACGCAGAGTTTCGCGTCAACGAAGCGGGGCCATGGGTGCTCGAGGTTCAACCGCGGCCCATCGGCGGGCTTTGCTCGCGCGCGCTGCGATTCGGCCCGCTCGCTGCTCCGGTCGGGGAGGGCATGATCTATCTCGAAGAACTCCTGGTGCGCCACGCGCTGGGGCTAGAGGGTAGCGGTTTGCCGCGCGAGGCACCGGCATCGGGCGTCATGATGATTCCCGTGCCGCAGAGCGGAGTTCTGGATAACGTGGAAGGAGTCGAAGACGCGCAGCGGACGCCACTCGTCGAGGAAATCCAAATCACCGCACGGCTACATGATTACATCGCGGCCTGGCCGGAGGGTTCAAGCTATCTGGGTTTCATCTTTGCGCGCGGCGAGTCGCCGGAGGAAGTCGAAGCGGCGCTGCGCGAGTCACATGTGAAACTTCGCTTTGTGCTGACACCCCGCCTTCCAGTCGAACACCCGGTCACCGGCAGGGTTTCACAATCCTGAGGAAAAATCGGACTAACTTTTTGCTTTGGGCGGGACGTATCCTTCGGGCAACTTGGCGCCTTCCCCGAAGAAAAATTCCTGGAGCTGTTCTTCCATCACTTTCTGTGATTGCGGATCCAGAGGATTCAGGCGGTATTCATTCATGATCATCTTGGAGTGCTCGATCCAGAGTTTCCAGGCTTCCTTGGAAACATTATCGAAGATGCGCTGGCCCAGCTCGCCCTTCCAGGGCACGCGGTCGAGGCCCTCCATCTCTTTGGCAAATTTCACGCACTTCACCATGCGCGCGCCGGGCTTGGGAGCTTCCGCTGGCTTGGCAGGGTTGGAGCCGCAAGAATCGTTCGCCATTTGCATCCTCCCGGGGGAATCGAGCTACAAACAAGATACTGCATCCGGGCACGAAATCCTAGCCGGACGGAGCGCAACCTGTGAGCGGGCTTGCCGCGGACAGGCAATTCTGAGAAAAAGGGCCTGCATGTATCCTCATTCTCGGGGAGAATTTGCGAAGCGGGGCGCGTTCAACCTGCTATCCTCCCAACAAGCTCGCCCGGTACGGGAGAACTGAACAAGCGTGAGGGATGACGCCGGCACAACTCGGAGGCACAAGGGTGGCCCGCTGGGGCGCGTCACGCCACCCACCGTCAGAATTCTTTCATCTCCGGCAGAGGTTGCGCGCGCTGGCGCTCGCCTATGCGTCGAACTGGCCTGGCAAGCCATCGCGCTTCACGATGAATTTTCCGTCGCTCTCGCTGGGGGAAACACACCCCGTGAGACGTACCGTCTGCTGGCCGGCAGCGAATTCGGCGAGCAGGTGGATTGGAGCAAGGTGCAGGTCTTCTGGAGTGACGAACGCGCCGTCCCTCCCGATCATGCCGAGAGCAATTATGGAATGGCGCGCCGGGAACTGCTGCTTCACGTGCCCATCCCGCCGGCCAACGTTCATCGCATGGAAGCTAACCGCCCTCACTTGGGGCGCGCCGCGCAGGACTACGAGGATGTGATCCGCCGCCATATCCCGCTTAATGCGCGCGGCTTTCCGCGATTCGATCTGATCCTGCTGGGCATGGGCGCCGATGGACACACGGCCTCCCTTTTTCCCGGGGCGCACCGCATCAATGAAACTTCGCGGTGGGTGAGCACGCCGATGGTCACAAAACTCAAATCGCGGCGCATGACGCTGACTCTGCCCGTGCTGAACGCTGCGGAATACGTTTTGTTCCTGGTTTGCGGCCCGGAAAAAGCCAGCATCCTGCACGAAGTCCTCGAAGGAACCAACGACCCGCCGCTGCCCGCGCAAATGGTGACCGTGCCCGAAGGCCACCGGGCGATTTTGGCGGACGAAGCGGCCGGAGCGCTACTCGACAAGCACTGGAGAAGCCGTGAGCCGCGCGTGCGGCAACCGGAAGGCACGCGATGATTCTTGCCGGTGACGTTGGCGGCACAAAATCCAATTTAGTCCTGTTCGACGGGCGGCCGGGCGCCTTCCAACGGCTCCACTACCATCGTTTTCCCAGCCAGGACTACACACAGTTCGAAGAAATCGTCCGCCAGTTTGCCGCGGAGGTGTCTGCAAAATTTCCGGGAAGAATCACCGCAGCAGGGCTGGGAGTGGCCGGCCCCATCATCAATTACCAGGTTCGCGCGACCAATCTGCCCTGGATCGTGGACGGCGCTTCGATCGCGAGGATTCTCGGAATCGAACGCGTGGTCCTGTTGAACGACCTCGAATCCACCGCTCACAGTCTGCAGTGGCTCGGGCCGTCTGAATACCACACACTCAATGAAGGCACGCCCGACCCGCACGCCAATCGCGCCCTGATCGCTGCCGGAACCGGACTCGGCGAAGCGATTCTCATCTGGGACGGAGGCCGTCACGTGGTCTCTGCCACCGAAGGTGGCCATTGCGACCTGGCGCCGCGGACCAGCGAAGAAATCGAGTTGATCCGCTTTCTTCGGCAAGATTCGGATAACGTAGACTGCGAAGCGGTGCTCTCCGGCCGGGGCTTCCGAGTCATTCATGAGTTCCTCGACGCGAAAGTGCGGCATCCCAGTTTCGACGCGCCGCACGCCGACCCTGCTCCTGAAATCACCCACCTGGCCATGACGAATGGGTGTCCCGTCTGCGTCAAGGCGCTGGATATTTGGACTTCACTGTACGGCGCGGAAGCGGGAAACCTGGCGCTGAAATCACTCGCGCGCGGCGGAGTGTACGTCGCGGGTGGCATCGCCGTGAAAATCCTGCCAAAGCTGAAAGACGGCACCTTCTTCCGCGCGTTCTGCAAGAAAGCGAAGTTCTCCGCGATGCTCTCGCAAATTCCCATCCGCGTCGTATTGAACGAAGACGCGCCCCTCCTCGGCGCAGCGGCCCAGGCCGCTGCCTCACTGGGGTGAGGCTCGTTGAAAAAAGTCCTAGCGGTTGAAACCTGCGTTGTGTTTGCTCCGTCACACCTGCCGCGGACGGGGTTGCCTGAAGACCCTTCGTGCTTTTCATGAGTCTGGATAAAAACCGGAGGCTAATCGTGCGTAGATTCAACGCAGTCCTTGCGTTGCTGCTGCTGTGTTTGCTGGCGTTTCCGACCGTTGCTCAGATGCAGGAGCAGATCGACTACGACGCCATATCGAAGATAAAGGATGAAGGCTTCACGAACCGGACCTCAAAAGTGATGGAAATTATCAGCTATTTGACCGATGTGTACGGCCCGCGGCTGACGAATTCGCCGAACATCCGGGAGGCTGCCAACTACGTCACCAAGCAGATGACGGATTGGGGCCTGGCCAACGTGCACCTGGAGCCCTGGGCCACGGAATTTGGCCACGGTTGGAGCAACGAGCGATTCTACGCGCAGGTGCTGACGCCGCGGCCATTCCCGCTGATCGCGTATCCCAAAGCGTGGACGCCCGGCACGAACGGGCCGGTCACCGGCGAAGTCGTCGTCGCGCCTATTTCGAACGATCAGGACTTCGAGAAGTACAAGGGGCAGTTGAAGGGCAAGTTCGTTATCACAATTACTCCCGACCAGTTGCGTGACGTCACGCCACACCTCACGGCCGATGCGAGCCGCTACACGGAAAAGCAACTGACCGAGCTAGCCAACCAGGAGGTGCCGGTGCGGCTAAGCCCGGCGGAACAGGCCGCGCGGCGCGCAAGGCTTGGGCTGCCTCCAATCACACCCGGGACACCTGCAGGACCTGGAGGCCCGGGCGGTGGCGCGCAACAGTTCGCAACGCGCGTCGGGAAGTTCCTCGCAGAGGAGGGTGCGCTCGCGTGGCTGGAAACGCAGCGCGGCGACGATGGGACGGTTTTCGTTCAAGGCGGCGCAACACAAAGGAGCACGGATCCCGTTGTGCCGCGCGTCGCCGTTTCCGCAGAAAACTTCGGCCGCATTTATCGAATCCTCGAGAAAAAAATCCCGGTCACCATGGAGATGAACATCCAGAACAAGTTTTACGAGGATGACAAGCGCTCGTTCAACGTCATTGGGGAAATCCCCGGGACCGACAAAGCGGACGAAGTCGTCATGCTCGGAGCGCATTTCGATTCCTGGCACGGCGGCACCGGAGCGACGGACAACGGCGCGGGCTCGGCCGTAATGCTCGAGGCCATCCGCATCCTCAAAGCGACCGGCCTGAAGATGCGGCGCACCGTCCGCATCGGACTCTGGACCGGCGAAGAGCAGGGACTGTTGGGCTCGCGGGCATACGTCAATCAACATTTTGGCGACCGGCAGACCAAGGTGGTCAAACCGGAGCAGGCCAAAATCTCCGGCTACTTCAATGTGGATAACGGCACCGGCAAGATCCGCGGCGTCTACCTGCAAGGGAACGATGCCATTGCATCGCTCTTCACGCGCTGGATGGAGCCGTTCCACGCCCTGGGCATGACTCAGCTCACCATCCGCAATACCGGCGGCACCGACCACCTCTCGTTCGATGAAGTCGGCATTCCGGGTTTCCAGTTCGTCCAGGACGAAATGGACTACGACACGCGCACGCACCACTCGAACATGGACGTGTACGAGCGCATTCAGGAAGCGGACATGAAGCAGATGGCGGTGATTGTGGCGTCGTTCGTTTACATGACTGCGAACCGCGTGGAGAAACTGCCGCGCAAGCCAATGCCCAAGCCGCAGCCAACAACGGGCGGACCCGGGATGTAATCGCATTCCCGGAGCGGCCGAAAAAACCACCGCCGCGACTTGATTCTCCCTCGCAGGGAGGATCAGTCGCGGCGGTTTTCTTTGCTAATCGAGTTTCGGGTGTTTCAGATGGAAGCCGGTGGCTTCCTGATACGCGCGCGCGAATGCCAACAGCTTCGCTTCGCCGTAAAGTTGCCCCAAGAACGTGAGGCTGACCGGCGTACCCGGCCCGCCGTAATTCCCACCCTGTGCCGAAGTGAATTTCGGAGCGTCGTCACCGCGGAAACCATTCGGCAGGATCACAGCAGGCTGGCCGGTCAGATTTGTGATCGTGAGTTGGTTGCTGTTTGTGGGGGCTACGATCACGTCAAACCCTTCGATCGCCTTGGCCATCTGCTCCATGGCCATGTATCGCGCGCGGCTGGCCTGAACATATTCCACTGCGGGCATAAAACGCGCCTGACGGAATGCGTTCGGCCAGTCGTTGGGGCCCTGTTCAGTCAACAATTTGTCGCGGCCGGAGCGCGTTAGTTCATCGAACGCCGCAGCGGCTTCCGCAGTAAGCATGGCGCGCATCGCGCCGTAGGGCAGCGTCGGCAGCGTGACCGGCGTCATCTTGACACCCATCTTTGCGAGCGCCGCCAGCGCGGCTTCATCGTATTTGTGGTCGTACTCCGCGCGCGGGCGGAAATCGGCGCGCCGCTGTTCCTGCTCCTGCCGCTGTTTTTTCTGTTCATCGGTGGCGTCGGCCGGCAGATCGGCGAGCGGCGGCAAGGGCTGAAGCTCGAAATCGGATTTCAGGTAGCCGACGCGAAACTTTTTCCAGTCCAGCGCCGCGTCCCAGTTGAACGCCACTTTGCGCACCGCACGGTCTTTGCCGTCTGGCCCACAAATCGAGTCGAGAACAATGGCGCAATCTTCAACCGCGCGGCAAATTGGCCCAATCTTGTCCATGCTCCAGGAAAGGGCCATCGCACCCGTGCGCGGGATCATGCTAAACGTCGGGCGCAGGCCAGTGCAACCGCAGCGCGTCGCGGGGGAGGAGATCGAGCCGAGCGTCTCGGTACCGATTGCAAAGGCCACGCAACCAGCGGCGGTGGCGGAAGAGGAGCCCGCCGACGAGCCGCTCGAGCCCTGCTCCGGGTTCCACGGATTCCGCGTGATCCCGCCGAACCAGTGGTCGCCCTGCGCGAGTGCGCCTAGCGTCAGCTTGGCGATCAGGACTGCGCCCGCTTTGTCCAGGCGCTGTACGACGGTAGCGTTTTCGTCAATCATCTGGTCCTCGAAGCCGCCCGCGCCCCACGTCGTGCGATAGCCTTTCACCGCCAGCAAATCCTTCGCGCCCCAGGGCAGCCCGTGCAGTGGCCCGCGGTATTTGCCCGCGGCGATCTCTTTGTCGGCCTGCTTTGCCTGTGCCTTCGCGCGGTCTTCGGTTAGCGTGATCACAAAATGCAATTTGGGGTCGTAGTGCTTCAGACGTTCCAGATACATCTCCGCCAGCGCCGACGAACTCACCTTGCGAGTCTTCACCAGCTCCGCCAGGTGCCGCACGGTGTGGAATGCGACGTCTTCGATATTCTTCGGCGCCGCGCCCGTGTGCATGGCAGGCGCAACGGACATTTTCATCGGAAGTCTTACAGTCGGCAGCTTCGTGCCGGGCAGGACGGGATCGAAAATCCACGATGGCGGCGCGGAATTCGACATATGCAGTTTGTAGACTTCCTCGTAACCGCGCACCGCGCCGTTCAAGCCGCTTAGCAAGGCCTTCTTGTAATCCTCTGCGATGGTCACGTCGGCGATTTTCGCCGCCGCATCGATCATTTCTAACGTAACGGCTGGCTGACTCGCCCCCGGCGCCTGAGCCTGGGCCAGCGCGTAAAGCACCCCGGGAAACAACGTGGCGCCCAGCCCCATGCCGGAACAGGTAGTCAGAAAATGGCGGCGATCGAACATGATCGGGATTCCTCCCACAGCGGATTTCGGACGGGCGAGTGTATACCAAAGCCGGTCTGCCGGGGAATGCCGTGCTATATTCGGCCTTCTTACGAGTTTGAATGGTGCGAGAGGATTCCGTGACAATCGCAGGGCCGAAACGCGTGCATATCGTGGACTCCCACACGGGTGGCGAGCCGACACGCGTCGTCACCGCGGGCGGGCCGGACCTGAGGAGGGGCTCGCTCGATGCGCGCCTCGCGCGAATGCGCGCGGAGCACGACGATTTCCGTTCGGCGGTGGTGAACGAGCCGCGCGGCTCGGACGCCATCGTCGGAGCGCTGCTCTGCGAACCGGTGGACCCAAGCTGCGCGGCGGGTGTGATCTTCTTCAACAATGTCGGGTATCTCGGGATGTGCGGTCACGGCACGATCGGACTGATGGTCACACTCGCATATCTGGGGCGCGTCCAGCCGGGCGAACATCACATCGAGACTCCCGCGGGCACGGTGAGGGCGCGGCGCAGTTCTTTACCAGGGCCACGCGGTGAAGGAGATCCGCGAGGGCGGAGTGGAATTGGATGACGGCACAATTCTTTCGGCGGGCCGCGTGGTAAACGCAGCGGGAACTTGGGCGCCGGATCTGACGCACGGCCTCAACGTGCGAAAGCGTAAAGGGCATCTCGTGATCACAGACCGCTACCCGGCATTTTTGCGACATCAAGTGGTGGAGCTCGGCTATCTCAAGAGCGCGCACTCCGGGACGTCGGATTCTGTAGCCTTCAATGTTCAGCCGCGCAAGACCGGGCAACTCTTGATCGGTTCGTCGAGGCAATATGGCGCGGAGGACACGCGAGTCGAAAGCGGAATGTTGGCGCGGATGCTTGAGCGAGCTTGCGAGTACATGCCCGGCGTGGCAAAGCTTTCTGCCATTCGCTCGTGGACGGGATTCCGCGCAGCGACGCCGGACAAACTTCCCCTCATCGGCCCCGCACCCGGCCAACAGAATCTCTCTCTGGCTACCGGACACGAGGGCCTGGGGATCACGACCTCGCTCGCCACAGCTAGGTTGCTAGTGGATCAATTGCTGGGCCGCGTGAGCGCGATTCCCGTGGAGCCTTACCTGCCGTCGCGGATCGCACCGGTGATGGCGCATGCCTGAGACGTGCACTCTGTCGATCGATGGCGCGCGCGTTTCGGTGCCCCAGGGCACCACGGTTGCCGCGGCTGTGCTTCTCTCGGGCGTGCCGGGACTGCGCCGGTCGGTGCGAGGAGAACAGCGCGGGCCCCTGTGCGGGATGGGGATCTGCTTCGAGTGCCGGGTAACCATCAACGGGCGGCCCCACGCGCGGAGTTGCCAAGTCGTGTGCGAGCACGGGATGGAAGTGCGCACGAATGACTGACGCCGTGCGCAGTTTCGACGTTCTCATCGTCGGCGCAGGGCCCGCCGGAATTGCCGCGGCGTGTGCGGCATCGGAATGCGGACGTACGGTGGGAATGGTGGACGACAACCCGACCCCGGGCGGGCAGAATTGGCGGGGAGAGGCGCCCACACCAAACACCGCTGAATCTGCGGCATGGTATCGAAGACTCTTAGCAGCAGAGATAGATTTTGTGCGCGGCGCAAGCGTGTTCGCCCAACTAGGATCCGGAGTCTTGCTGGCCGAATCCGCCGACGCGATTCACGAACTGCGCTACGCAAAGCTAATTCTGGCCACCGGGGCGCGCGAGAGATTTCTGCCGTTTCCCGGATGGACATTGCCAAACGTGATGGGCGCGGGAGGATTGCAAGCGCTGGTGAAATCGGGGCTGCCGATCAGCGGCATGCGCGTGATTGTCGCGGGCAGCGGGCCGCTGCTGCTGGCCGTTGCGGCATATTTGAAGAAGCACGGCGCGCGAGTTTTGTTGATCGCGGAGCAAGCCACGCGCGCGAGGCTGGTCCGCTTTGCTGCAGGATTGCTGCGCTACCCCGGCAAACTTTTTCAAGGGATGGAAATGCGCCGAAGCCTGTCTGGCATTCCATACCTGAGCGATTGCTGGACGGTGTCCGCCGAGGGGAAGGACAAGCTGGAACGCGCCACACTTCGGCAGCGTCAGAAAATCTGGACGCTCGAATGCGATTATCTCGCGTGCGGATTTCACCTCGTGCCCAACACTGAGCTGGCGGAGTTGCTGGGTTGCGAGCTTCGCGAAGGATCCGTTCGAGTCGACGAGTGGCAGGAAACTTCAGTGGCGGGAGTATTCTGTGCGGGCGAGCCGACGGGCATAGGGGGCCTGGAACTCGCACTCGCCGAGGGACAAATCACAGGTTATGCGGCGGCGGGGCAGCCGGACACGGCGCGACCGATCTTCAGCGAGCGACGCAAACTCCGGCGGTTTGCTCTATTGCTCGAGGAGACTTTTCGGTTGCGCAAAGAGTTGAAGTCTCTTCCCGGTGCGGAAACGATCGTCTGCCGCTGCGAGGACGTGACGTTCGAGCGACTGCGCCGGCACAATTCGTGGCGCGCGGCCAAACTAGAAACCCGCTGCGGCATGGGCCCCTGCCAGGGGCGCGTCTGCGGCGCAGCGGCGGAATTCCTGTTTGGCTGGCAAGCGGAGCCGGTACGTCCGCCGGTTTTTCCAGCAAGTGTGGAGGCACTCGCAGTTTCGGCGCCATCGGGGTCGGGGAGCTCAATTCGCGATTAAGGAGCGAGGATGAACTGGAAAGGTGTAATGCCTGCCATCACGACGTGTTTCGACGCGCGGCTTGCGGTTGACTACGAATTTATCGCGTGGCACTGTCGTTGGCTGGTCGAACATGGCTGCACGGGGATCATCGCGCTGGGCTCGCTGGGCGAAGGCGCAACACTCGAGAACGTGGAGAAGCTCGAGATTCTGGAGACATGCGTGCGCGCGGTGGGGAGCCAAGTGCCGGTGATCGCGGCGATTTCCGCACTGCGCACGCAAAGTGCTGTGGAACTTGCCAAGGGCGCGGCCGCGCGCGGGTGCAAAGGCTTCATGGTGCTGCCGCCGTACGTCTATCGCGGCGACTGGCGCGAAATGAAGGCGCACGTCAGCGCGGTAATTGACGCGACACCGCTCTCCTGCATGTTTTACAACAACCCGGTGGCCTACGGGACGGATTTTCTGCCCGAACAAATTCACGAACTCGCCCGGGAGCGCAAGAACCTGCACGCAGTGAAAGAATCGAGCACCGACGTGCGCCGCGTCACCGCGATTCGCGCGCTTCTGGGCGACCGGCTGGCGGTTTTTGTCGGGGTGGACGACGCGATTGTCGAGGGAATCGAGATGGGAGCGACCGGCTGGATCGCGGGCCTCGCAAACGCGCTGCCCAAAGAGTCGGTGGATCTCTTTGATTACGCGATCCGCGGCGAGCGTGAGAAGGCTTTCGAACTCTATCGCTGGTTTCTGCCCCTGTTGCGCATGGACACTGTACCGAAATTTGTGCAGCTCATCAAACTGGTGCAGCAAGAAGTGGGAATGGGCAACGCGCGCGTGCGCGGACCGCGCATGGAACTGACCGGTGAAGAGTTGAAAGAGGCGCGCGCGGTGATCCGCAAAGCCCTCCAGACCAGGCCCAAGACGAAATCGAAGTAAGTGCGGTTTTTGCTGGAAGGAACCAGGCAGTGGAACTCACTGGCAGGTCGATGATCGGGTATCGTTCCGGCGGTACGGGCGGCGAGAGTTTCGCCGCGGCCAATCCGGCAACAGGCGAAAAGCTCGCGCCGGCATATTTCACTGCAACAACCGGGGAGTTGGAACAGGCGGCGAGGCTCGCGACGCAGGCGTTCGCCGGATATGGCCGCCTTCCGGGAAGGAAGAGAGGAGTCTTTCTTCGGGCGATCGCGGAGCAGATCGAGAAATTGAGCGAAGCAATCGTCGCGCGCGCCACACTGGAGACCGCGCTGCCCGCGGCGCGCGT
Source organism: Terriglobia bacterium (assembly GCA_041497315.1). Taxonomy (GTDB): domain Bacteria; phylum Acidobacteriota; class Terriglobia; order Acidiferrales; family UBA7541; genus JBGQGH01. The sequence continues at coordinate 47,109 of JBGQGH010000006.1, forward strand.
TCAGTCGGAAATCGGGCGTACGTGCAACCAGATGAGGTTTTTTGCCGGGGTCATCGAGGAAGGCTCGTGGCTCGCGGCGCGGATAGATCGCGCCGACCCCAGCCGCAAGCCGCTCGCGAAGCCGGATGTGCGCTCGCTGCTGCGTCCGCTGGGACCCGTGGCTATTTTCTGCGCGAGCAATTTTCCGATTGCGTTTTCGGTCGCGGGCGGAGATACCGCTTCGGCGCTGGCAGCGGGAAATCCGGTGGTGGTGAAGGCGCATCCCGCGCATCCGGGAACCGCTGAGCTGGTAGGAAACGCCGTGCGCGAAGCCGCGCGTGGGTGCGGCATGCCGGAGGGAGTCTTCTCGTTGTTGTTTGATGCCGGCACACGAGTGGGCCTTGAGTTGGTTCGGCATCCGCTTATGAAGGCCGTTGGGTTCACGGGCTCGCGAGCCGGCGGACGCGCGTTGATGGACGCAGCGGCTTTGCGACCGGAGCCGATCCCGTTCTACGCGGAGATGAGTAGCGTCAACCCGGTGTTCGTCCTGCCGGGCGCGCTCCGCGAGCGGCGGGATCAGATGGCGGAAGGTCTGCACGCTTCGGCCACACAAGGCGGCGGGCAATTCTGCACGAAACCAGGTGTGGTGGTTGTTCATGACGATCCGGATGCGCGGGCGCTCGCGAAGACGCTCGGCGATCGCCTGGCCGCGACGCCGGAGTTTGCTCTGCTCACCGCGGGCATCCAGAGTGCGTATGCCGCCAGAATCGAAGCGCGCGCGCACGAGGCCGGCGTCCGCAAGACCGCCGAGGGGCAGGGAACAACGAGCGTGGGGTTTCGCGTGCGAACCGCGCTCTTTGAAACCGACGCGGCGACTTTTCTGAGCCATGAGGATTTGAGCTCGGAGATATTTGGCCCACAGACACTCGTGGTATTTCATTCTGGCCGCGAGCAATTGCTCGAGATCGCACGCAAGTTGGAGGGACACCTGACGGCGACTGTCCATGGCACGGAAGACGACCTGCGCGAGTACGCCGAACTCGTCGCCATTCTCGAAACAAAAGCCGGGCGAGTAATCTTCAACGGTTACCCAACGGGTGTGGAAGTTTGCCACGCCATGGTGCATGGCGGGCCCTATCCAGCCACATCAGATGGGCGCTCCACGTCGGTAGGCAGCCAGGCGCTCTATCGCTTTGTACGGCCGGTGTGTTTTCAGAATTTCCCAAAGGCCGCGCTGCCGGAAGAATTGCGCAACGAAAACCCGCTGAGCATCTGGCGCCTGGTGGATGGGCAGTGGACGCGGGATGTAATCCCGGCTACAACCCTACCAACGAAATGAAGTCCGCAGGCAATGAATTCCATCACGCTGATGTCCCCCTCAGGGGAGATCCCCAATTGCAAGCGTGGATGTTTGACCCAGCGGGAACGAGTGTGTAGCATCTCCGCGCGCCGACGCGCAAACTCCTGCTGAGACGCTTCGTCCGGCTCGGGTAGCAGGCGTTGCTGACACTCGATCGCGCAGCGTATGCTCCTACAGCAACCCATAAACGAGCGTCTGTGACGATCAATCGCCAAACCGCCAAATTGCCGGCGCCACTGGACTCCGCCGTGAAAATGTCCCTCGAAGAGTGGCGCAAAGAGGGCAAAGTAGAGCGCCTATGGCACCGCGATGCCTCGCTCTGGTCGGGGACCGATGAAGACAAGTGGCTCGGCTGGCTCGACATCACCGGCGATCAACTTGCGCACATTCAAAAGTTCAAGAGCATTGCGGAGGAAGTGAAGCGCGCGGGCTTCAAACAGGCGTTGCTCCTGGGCATGGGCGGGTCGAGCCTTTGCCCCGAAGTTTTGAGCCTCACCTTTGGCAAGGTCGCGGGGTTCCCCGAACTCTTCGTGCTCGACTCCACCGACCCAGCGCAGATACGCGCAATCGAGAAGCGCATTGATTTGGCGAACGCGATTTTCATCGTCTCAAGCAAATCGGGCAGCACGCTCGAGCCCAACATTTTCAAACAATATTTTTTTGAGCGCGTGAAACAAACGGTTGGCAACTCCGAGGCCGGCAATCGGTTTATCGCCATCACGGACCCAGGTTCGAAGATGGAGCAGGTGGCCCGCGCCGCCCTGTTCCGGAACATTTTTTTCGGTTTGCCCAGCATCGGCGGGCGCTATTCCGCGCTCTCGGATTTCGGGCTAGTGCCGGCTGCGATCAAGGGAGTTGACGTTGAACGATTCCTCAGAACAACCCAGGAGATGGTCCGCGCCTGTGGTCCTGCGGCGGCCGTGGGAGAAAACCCGGGCGTAGTATTGGGAACAATTCTCGGCAAAGCGGCCAATCGCGGACGCGACAAAGTCACGATCATCTCTTCGCCCGACATTTTCGATCTCGGCGCGTGGCTGGAGCAATTGCTGGCGGAGTCCTCCGGCAAGAATGGCAGAGGATTGATTCCCGTAGATCGAGAGCCGCTCGGCCCTGCGAGCGTCTATGGGAACGATCGGATCTTTGCGTACTTGCGGCTCGAGTCGGGCGCTGATCCGGCACAGGGCAAGGCCGTAGATGCCATCGAAGCTGCGGGGCATCCGGTGATCCGCATTGACCTCGCCGATTCCTACAGCCTGGGCCAGGAGTTTTTCCGCTGGGAGATCGCCGCGGCCGTCGCGTGCTCGATCATCGGCGTGAACGCTTTCAATCAGCCCGACGTGGAAGCGAGCAAGATTGCCACTCGAAATCTGACGAATGAGTACGAGAAAAGTGGCAAACTTCCTGCCGAGTCGCCCATCCTTCAGGCCGATGGAATCAAATTGTTCTCCGATGCGAAAAACGCGGAGTCGCTAAAGGCCGCGGCAGCGGGGAGTCAATCGCTGACAGGCTATCTCAATCACCACTTGAATCGCTTGAAGACCGGCGATTACTTCGCGGTCCTCGGTTACATCGAGATGAATCAGGAGCACGAGAATTTGCTTCAGGCCATCCGGCACGATGTTCGTGACGCAAAGCACGCGGCCACATGCCTCGGGTTCGGGCCGCGCTTTTTGCATTCCACGGGCCAAGCCTACAAGGGCGGGCCGAACAGCGGCGTTTTCTTGCAGATTACCTGCGATGACGCGGCCGATCTGCCCGTGCCGGGGCAGAAGTACACTTTCGGCGTCGTCAAGGCTGCGCAAGCGCGTGGCGATTTCGAGGTTCTCGCCGAGCGCGGCCGCCGCGCGCTGCGCGTGCATCTGGGCGCGGATGTGAAGGCCGGGCTCGCGCAGCTTTCTTCGGCCGTCCGGCAGGCGCTCGGGTAAGATCGGGCAGTCTCCTCAAATCAGAACAAGGAGCACTCATCCCATGCAACTCGGAATGATCGGTCTGGGGCGGATGGGCGGGAACATGGTTCGCCGGCTGATGCGCGGCGGGCATCAGTGCGTGGTTTTCGCCAATCACAAATTGAGCGTGGACCAGCTTTCGTCCGAAGGTGCCACCGGCGCCGCCTCGCTCGACGACTTCGTGAAAAAACTGAAAGCGCCGCGCGCCATCTTGCTGATGATTCCGGCCGCGGCGGTAGAGAGCACGATCCAGAAGCTTGTGCCCACAATGCAGGCGGGCGACGTGATCATCGACGGCGGCAACTCCTACTACATTGACGATATTCGCCGCGCAAAGGACCTTGCCTCACGCGGCATCCATTTCGTGGACGTGGGCACCAGCGGCGGCGTCTGGGGACTCGAGCGCGGCTACTGCCAGATGATTGGCGGGCCTCGCGAAATCGTTCAGCGTCTCGATCCCATTTTCAAGACCCTCGCTCCCGGTCGCGGGGACACTCCCCGCACGCCGGGACGCGAGAAATTCTCCGGAACAGCAGAGGATGGCTACCTCTATTGCGGGCCGGTGGGCGCAGGCCACTTCGTGAAGATGGTGCACAACGGCATCGAATACGGACTCATGGCCGCCTACGCCGAGGGCATGAACATCCTCAAACACGCCAACGCCGGGAAGGAGAGCCGAACGGCCGATGCCGAAACCACTCCGCTGCGAAATCCCGAACACTACCAGTACGATTTCAATCTCGCCGATGTCGCCGAGGTCTGGCGCCGCGGCAGCGTGGTCGCTTCGTGGCTCCTGGACCTCACCGCTACCGCGTTGCTCGAACAGCCCAGCCTGGAAAAATTCTCCGGCCACGTTTCCGATTCCGGTGAAGGCCGGTGGACGATTCGGGCGGCGATCGAAAGCACGACTCCCGCGCCCGTCCTAACGGCGGCGCTTTACGAGCGATTCAACTCGCGCGGCGAAGGCGATTTCGCGGCCAAGGTGCTCTCCGCGATGCGATTCCAATTCGGCGGCCACGTGGAGCGCGCCGCGGGCGGCTAGTTTTCTCCGGGGGCAAGCATGACTCCGACGAAAGCAACGAACAACCAACCCGCCGGTCCATGCGTCATGGTGATTTTCGGCGCGGGCGGAGATTTGACCAAGCGCAAGCTCATTCCCGCGCTCTGCAACCTTGCGCAGGAAAACTTCCTCCCCAAGCAATTCGCCATCATTGCATTCTCTTCCGGCGACAGAACGACCGAGGGTTTTCGCAAAATGCTGACCGATGAGATCGCGGAATTCGCAACTAATCCGATTGACCCCAAGATCTGGCAATGGATGCGCGAGCGGATTTACTACGTCCGAGGCGATGCACAGGATGC
>JBGQGH010000007.1:0-51714 GCA_041497315.1 Terriglobia bacterium
CCGCGAATCGCTCACCACGCTGATGCTCACCGTCTCGGAGAAAGGCTTCGGCAAACGCACCGCGCTGGCCGAGTACCGCATTACCGCGCGCGGCGGCAAGGGCGTGGTGAACATGAAGACCACGGAGCGCAACGGCTCGGTGGTGGCGGCGCTGCAGGTGACCGAAGAATCCGACGTGATGATCATCACCGGACAGGGCAAAATAATCCGCGTCCACGCCAATGAAATCCGCGAAGCCGGCCGCTCGACGCAGGGCGTCAAGTTGCTGCGCCTCGAGGATGGCGACAAAATCGCCGCCGCAGCAGGCATCCTCGAGGAAGAGGAAGGCGAAGATAAAAAGTAAACGCGACGCGCCGAGGCGCTAGCTCTCGAAGAGATGCAGCGAGTTCCCGTCGGGGTCAGCGAGACCGGCCACGCGGCTTGGATAGCAGGCCTCAAGTGCGATTCGGTGGAGAGGCTTCCCTCGCCGCCCGGGCGCGTCCTTAGTGATTAGAGGCAGGTCTCGCAGATATGTCTCCGGCGTGGCGCGCGCCGCGCGCGTTCCGGAGCCCACCCGCGCTTTCAAGTATCCCTCCGCCAGCAACTGCTCGTAGGCCACTTCCACGGTATTGCGCGAAACGCCCAGCGCCTGGGCAAGCGTGCGCGTGGAAGGGAGACGATCGCCCGGTGCAATACGCACCTGGAGGATCGCATCGCGCAGCGCCGCGTGCACCTGTTGGTACAGCGGTACGCCGTGGGTCCGGCGAAGCCGGATTGTCGGCAAGTTCAGTTTTTGCGCTCGCTTGGGCATTCCCTCTCATCCGTAGGTTGCCTCAAACCCTAGGAAGTCACAAGCCCACCTGCCGCGGGCAGGCCACGAGGCATGCGTAAATGGCCCTTGCGCGCCCGATTCAATGGCGTACATTCAGGGCCTGCAGCGCGATCTTAGCGGGAAAGGAGAACGAAGATGATTTCCGGCGGCGTGGCCACCGTATTCGTTTCCGACATGGACCGGGCGGTGAAGTTTTACACCGATATCCTGGGCTTGAAGCTCGAATACCGCTTCGGCAACCACTGGGCTTCGATCAAAGCGCCGAGCGGCATGACCATCGGCCTACATCCGGCGTCCGAACAATCGCCCGCGGGACGCAAAGGCTCAATCACCATCGGGTTTTCTCTCGATGAGCCGCTCGACCAGGCCATTGAGCGGCTGAAAAAGCTGGGCGTGAACTTTCTCGGCTCGGTCTTTCAGGACGACACTTCGCGCATCGCGTACTTCGCCGACGCCGACGGCAATGAGTTCTACTTCATCGAGCTGAGCGCGGATTGGAGCAAGTACTCGCCGAAGAGCTCGGCGGCATAAGTCGCCAAGACAATCCGTCAGTTCGCTGGTTTTTCCGCCGGCGCGAGGTAGTAGCCCGGACGCGCGCGGACTTTCAGCCCCGGCCGAGTCACCTGCACTTTGATCTCGTGATAGCCGGTGGGGTTGTCGCCGCTGGGCTTGTAGGAAAGCGTGTACTGCGCGTGAAGTTCCCCGCCGATACTGTCAATGGCCTTCTCGATCGAGCGGTCGCGGAACGTTGAAACGTTCATCCCGCCGGTGGCGACGGCAGCCACCTCCAGAGAATTCTCCTTCACCGCATTTGCCGCGTGCTGCACCACCCAGATGGCCGCGGCGAGGAGATCAACGTTGCCGTAACGCTGCTGCTCGCTCGTCGGCGTTTGCGGCGTGCCCGGCTGCGGCGGCAGGGGAAACGTTCCCGGCGGAGTGATGGCAGGCGGCGCGCCGGACTTGGCCGGCCCGCGCAATTCTGCGGCGGTGGACGAGAGACTCACCGAGTAGATCGTAATGTTAGCGAGCTGCGCTTCGCGCAGCACCACGCCGAGTTTGTCTTCGCTGCCCGTGTCCGCGGCTTCGGCGACGACCACCAGCACGCGGCGGCGGTTGTCGGGGCGGTTGCGCAGCAGACCCACTGCTTCGGACATGGCGTCATAGAGCCGCGCGCCCGAGGAACCCTGCGGCAGGCGCTCGATGCTCTTTTCGATCCGGTCGGCGTCGGTGCTGAACGGCAGCAGCGTTTCGACCGTGTCGTTGAAGCCCAGCACCGCGGCCTCGCCATTCGGCCCGACTACGGTCTGGGTAAACACGATCGCGGACTTGCGCACCGCGGGCAAGAGGACCTGGATGCGCGAGCTGGTTTCGAAGAGCAGGACGAAGGAGAACGGATCGCCGCCCAGGTCAAAGTGCTCGATCTTCTGCTCGGCGCCGTTGTCGAAGACGCGGAAATCGTCCGGCCCGAGGTCCAGCACCATCTCGCCAGCGGAATCGTGCACGGTCACCGGAGTGGTCACCAGCGCCACACGCACGCGGATTTGAGCTTTTTCTCCGGCAGGACGTCTCTGGACTTCCGAGCCCGGCTTGGCGGGCAACGGGCCCGGAGGAGCCTGCGCCGCGGCGCGTGGGGCGCCGGCGAGCGTGATGCCGGTCGCGAACAGCAGCACGAGAAAAAATCTCAACGATTTCATCTCCAATGCACCCGCCTCCAGTGTACTTGATTGGAAGCCAGTTTCGTCTCCCGCGTTGGCTCGCGCGGCTCGACCTGCGTAGAATGATTAGGCAATCTGATCGCCACCGAGGAAAATCGATGCCACGCTACCGCCACAGCAATATGCCGCCGCTGGCCTACCACAGTCCGAAGTTCATGAAGAGTGCCGCGGCACGGCCCGTCCGCATCCTTACCGAATACCTGGACCCGCTGGTGAGCTTGCGGCGCGAGGGCGTGGGGGACACCATCGTGATGTTCGGCTCCGCGCGGATCCAGCCGCGGGACGAGGCGCTCGCGACATTGCAACGCGCACAGCGCGGAAAAGGCAGCGGCTCGCAGAAGCGCTTGCTGGTGCGCCAGGCGCGCACGGCGCTGGCGATGTCGCGCTACTACGAAGAGGCGCGCGCCCTGGCCAAGCGCATCACCGAGTGGTCCATGACGCTCGGCGAACGCCCCCGCCGGTTTGTGATCTGCTCCGGTGGCGGCCCGGGAATCATGGAAGCGGCCAACCGCGGCGCGGCCGAAGCCGGCGGCAAGTCCATCGGCCTGAGCATCGAATTGCCGCACGAGCAGTGGCCCAACCAGTTCATCAGCCCGGAGCTGAGTTTCCAGTTCCACTACTTCTTCATGCGCAAGTTGTGGTTCGCGCAACTCGCCAAAGCCTTGATCGTTTTTCCCGGGGGCTTTGGCACGATGGACGAACTCTGGGAAATGCTCACGCTAATGCAAACCGGCAAGCTGGCCCAGCGGAACCTGATCCTCATCTACGGCCGCGAGTATTGGGACAAGGTGCTCAACTGGCGAGCCATGGTCCGCGTCGGCACCATCAGCGAGCGCGAATACGGCCTGCTCAAGTTTGCAGACACCGTGGACGAAGCCTTCGCTCACGTCCGCGAAGATTTGGAGAAGCACCACCTGAAGCTGGAAAACGACTTGGAAGAGTAAAATAGTCTTCGGCCTGTGGTCGCCGCGAAACATGGATCCAGCCCCGTACAACCCCCCGCAGGTTGCAGCCATCATGATTAGGTAAGCACGCAACGATCCTGCCCAGCCTGTCCCGAGGGATCGGGACCCCGACGTTGCCAAGGAGGCTACAATGAGTTGGCGACGCAACCTTTGCAGGGCTGTTTTGGGCAGCACCGTATTCTTGGGAGGCATGGCCCTCCTGAGCGTTCCGGCCAGCGCGGATTCATGTAGCAAGGTTCGCGAGGAACAGGTCGAACTCAACCGTGCCATCCGGGACCACGGCTACTACAGTCGGCAAGCGGAAAAGGAGCGCCGGGATCTCCGCAAGGCCGAGGATCGTTGCGGATACGCTTATGGGAACTCCCCTTACGGCGGATATGGAAACTCCCCCTACGGTGTTTACGGCGGGCCGGATTATCGGACTCCCGTTTATCGCGGCCCGATTTACAACGACCGCGATCGCGACTGGAATCGTGATGACCGCAACTACCGGCGCGGGAACAACCAAGGCGTGTGGGGCGATTCCGGCAACCAAGGGCGCAACCGCAAACATGATCGAGATCGCAAGCACGACCGGGATTGGGACCGAGACAAGGACCGAGACCGCGACAGGCACTAGCACGCTTGAGAGGTTTGCGTGAGGATCTCCTCCTAAGATCATCCTCCAGTAAAACAAAAAGGGGCCAGCGAGAGCTGGCCCCTTTCGTTTTCCACTGCGGCGTTCAGCGCCGCGGGACAACGGGATTAGTTGTTCGAGACGGCGGCGGGGTCCGCGGCAAAGACCGCTTCAAAGCGGCGCTTCTCATCCTGGTCGTGCAGCAGGACCACGGGCGCGATGCGCAGCGAGTGGCGGCAGAAACGGCAAGTTGCGGCTTCGCCCTGCAAGTCCTGCACGAAGCCGTCGGTAAAATGATACTGCGCGCGTGCGCGGCGGGCGCCCTTGTTGCCTTGTCGCCCGCAGTGCGGGCAGACGAACTCCACCGTATCTTCCTGCGGGTCGCGGGCGAGTGCAGCCCACCCCGTGTAGCGGACTCCAACAGTTTCAACGGATCGTCGGTTCATATGATTCCTATCCACGCCTGAAGAAGGCGCTTTGTCCATTTGAGTAGATGCTTTCGGAGGCATCGAAGATGCAAGCCTCCCGTGCCAACCCCGGCCCCATTCAGAACTCTTCTAAATGTAAGCCAGCACGCCACTTAGGGGAGAAAGGAAGGCTTGGACCGCCCCATGAGGCATTGCCAGCCCCCGGGAACTTCGTGTTTTCGGCGGTGTCCAACGAATTGGGTGCGCGCGCACTCTCCGATCCCTGCAAAGGCGGCGCCGGTGTCCACCGCCGGCGCCGTCCCCAATCTGCGGCGGGCCTGAAACGAAATCGCCGCCGCGGGGCACAGGAGGTGCGCCATGCGCCAAACCGGTACGGATGTGAACTCCAAGCCGGGCGCCGGTATCCCGGGCTGGTTGAACGAATGTCTGATCGATGGTGATCCTGCCTCGATTCGCAACGCCCGGCGGGCGCGGCGGAAAGCGGTGAGCGTTTCTCTCGCCCTGCAAGTGGGGCTGCTGGCCACGGCGCTTATCGTGCCGCTGTTTGCGCGCGTGGTTGTGCCGCGGCCTGAGAGATTTATTACCCCTATCCCGCCGTATGCCCGCGGAGGCGGATCTAACCAACCACAACGTGCCCAGCCAGAGCGCCATGTTCGACATGAGCAAACGGGAAACCCAGTTCCGAGCTTGTTGATGTTTCAACCTCCCCGAGTTCCTACTAACATCCCGAAGGGCGGCAACTCTGCCTCGCCAAACCAGCTTCCCCCCGACCTTGGACCCGGAGAAGGCACGAGTCGGGACGGTATCCCTGGCGGAATTTTGACGACTCCATTCGGATATCGGCCGCCGATAGTCCCTGCGCCACCAGAACACGCGCCGCCCGCGCTGAAGCCGTTGCCGCGCAGTGAAATCCTGCAGCAGGCCATGCTCATCTACAGGGTCGAGCCCCGGTATCCACCCCTCGCGCTGCAAATTCGGCTGGAAGGCACGGTGCGCCTGCACGCCATCGTGGGGCGCGATGGTGTGGTGCGTGCCCTCGAGATACTGAGCGGCCACGCGCTGCTCTCTCAATCGGCGCTCGATGCCGTGCGCCGCTGGCGCTACCGCCCCACTATCCTCAATGGCGAGCCGGTGGAAGTGGAGACGTACATCACGGTGATTTTCCAGCTTCGTCACTGAGCTGCGAAACACGACACCGAAAACAAAAAGGGCCGGACTCACGTCCAGCCCTTCCTTCCCCCCGTTTGCGACAACGTTCTTGCTACCAGCGAAACACAATGCCGCCTGTGTAGCGGAAGTTGTTCTGGCTCGTCCGCCCCGTTCCCGAGACATCGAACCGTGTGAGCAGGTAATCGAACTGGCCGAGGCGCACGGCGATGTGCTCGGCAATTTTCGCATCCACGCCCCCGCCGATGGCCACAGCGAAGGAATTCGCCGACGCTGTCCCGCCGAACGCCGAACCGTTGATGTGGGCCCCGCCGAACAAGACATGGGCAAAGGGCGAGATCCGGCTGCCGCTGTGATAGGTAAACCGCGGACCGAACAGGTAGGTAAGAAGCGTACCACTTACCGGAACGCCACCGATGTTACCGACGTGATAGCCGCCGAATTCGCCGCCGACGCCGAAGCTGTGCCCGCCGCTGTAATTCACGCTGCCGACGCCTCCGTTCAAATTGATGCCGGAAATACCGGAAATGTTTCCGGGATTGACGCGCAGATATGAATAGCCGAGGAAAACGTCGGCCTTCGGGTTGTCCTGCGCTGAAGCCGCTACACTAAACAGCAACACCAGTCCCAAAACACACCAAGCCCTACGCATATAAGTGGTCCTCCTAAGGCAGGATTGTTTGTTGGGGGCGCTTACTTCTGGCGAAAGCCCCCACCCCGCGCGGCCTGGGCGTCCAAGGGGGTAGACGCTCGCCGCGCAATCTGTCAGATCTAATTCCGATGCGGTGAGCGAGTGAAGGGTTGTCAGGGGGTGCACCAAAATGAGGCACTCGCGGAATTCACACCAGCAGAAAGATGCGCGTAGCGTAGTGGAAAAATCAGAGCAACGGCTTGCCCGAATGTTGCGCGATTGCGGCGCGCGTTTCATCACGCAATCGAACTACTTCTTGCCAATCTGAAGCGGCTTCGGCTGCGGCGGGGCGGATCGGAGGAAGAATGGTGAGTGAGATTTTGGACGGCCGCGGCAAGATATTTCCATCGCGAAGGAATTGACGCGTACCCCGTATCGCGACGGGACAAATCGCGCGCCCGGTGGAAACGGCGGCTTTGAATGCGCCCAACTGGAAGGGGCGAACACCTTCATGCGGGGTAAACGTGCCTTCCGGAAAAATAAAAACGGGAATGCCCTGTTGAAGGGATTCTTCAATTTCCGCCATTTGACGAATGCGGGCCGGCGGATCGCTGCGGTCGAACGAAAGATGACCCAACTTGCGCAGAAACATCCCGATGAACGGCATGGAGTTCACTTCAATCTTGGAGATGAAGCGATACCCCACACCGAGCCCGGCCATGAGCGCGATTACATCCGCAAAGCTGGTGTGGTTCGAAACATAAATCACCGCTTCACCCGCGGGAAGATTCTCACGTCCTTTCACGCGGACGGGGCAGCCCACCAGCGTGAAGAAGAGCCGCAGCGCGGGCGAAGTGATTTACGCAGCGGACTTGCGGCCCGGCGCGAGGCGCACGAGCGTCCACGTCGGCAGAATCCATGCCGCAAAAACAAGAGCGACGTAAACGCCGTAGAGCAGATCAAGTGTCCGGCGCAGAATGCGCCGGGCAAAACCGAGGCTCGAAGCCGCGGCCAGGCGAGTCATCTGCCACCAGATGGGCCCGCGGCGCGCACCGAGAGTGCCGGCCAGGTAGAGGCGCTTGGTTTCTTCGCGGCGGAGTTTGCCGCTCGAAGTCTTCGGAATGCTCTGTGGCGGCACCAGTTCCACGATCTCGGGTGGCAGACCAACACCCGCGGCGACCTGCTCGGTGATCGCGCGGGCGATCCAGCTCCTGGCCTCGGCGTTGCCCGCGCGGACTTCGGCGACCAAGACGAGACGCTCGGTGCCGCTGGCCGTGTCGCGGATGCCGAACGCCACCACCCACCCGCGCCGCACCCCTTCGACGCCCGCGGCAATATCTTCCACCTCGTGCGGGTAGATGTTGCGGCCCGCCTTGATGATGATGGCCTTCACGCGCCCGGTGACGTACACATCGCCGCCGGCCCAGTAGGCGCGGTCCCCGGAATCGAGCCACGGATGTTCCGCAGGTTCTTTTGACTGCGCCGCGCCAGGCGCGCCTGCGGGGAAGAGCTGCGCGGTCGCTTCCGGATTACGGTAATAGCCCCGCGTCGCGGCCGGACGCATCCACGATACGCACTTCGTGGCGCGGCAATGCTCGGCCCACCGCGACAAACGAAATCACGCGGTGATCGCCGTGGGCCAACGGCGCCGGCACGGCGCGGCCATCGCGTTCGAAAATTTCGCGCTCGATGTGGTCCACCAGAGGGCCGCGTCCAAGCGGCGGCACGGTGACGGCCAGCGCGGATTCAGCCAGGCCGTACACCGGTGTGAGCGCTTCACGGCGCAAGCCGTAGCGGGCAAAGCGCGCGGCGAAGCGGTCGAGCGTCTCCGGGCCCACGGGCTCGGCGCCATTGAGCATCGCGCGCATAGAGCTGAGGTCGAGGCCTTCGATGTGAGCGTCGCGAATCTTGCGCACGCAAAGCTCGTAGGCAAAGTTGGGCGCGGCGGTCAGTGTGCCGCGATGTACGTGGATCGCGCGCAGCCAGCGTTCCGCCCGCGTGAGGAACGCCAGAGGAGAATAAACCGCAATGGGGAAACCGAAATAGAGCGGCGCGAGCCAGGTGCCGATCAGTCCCATGTCGTGGTAAAGCGGCAGCCAGGTGACGCCGACGTCTTCGGGCCCCATAGCCGCCGCTTCGCCGATGGCGCGGATATTGGCCAGCAGGTTCGCATGCGTCAGGATCACGCCCTTCGGTGAGCCGGTGGAGCCGGAGGTGTATTGCAGGAATGCGATGGCGCTCTCGCGCGGCTGATGAAGCAACAGTGGCCCAGCGCCGGGCGCGGCTTCGCGCGCGGCATGCGGAGCCGCCTCCAGCAGCCGTTCGGCATTCACCACGCCTTTGAGCGACGGCACTTGCGGCATCAGCAATCTGGCCACCGCCTCTGCGCGGCGGAAGGTGATCAGCAGGCGCGCCTGTGCGTTGCGCAGAATGCCTGATTGACGCGCGGCGTATTCTTCGATGCGGTCGGCACGAAACGGCGGATAAATCGGCACGGGGATGCCGCCCGCCAACAGGACTCCGAAGAAGGAATAAAAGAATCCCACCGACGTCGGCAGCATGATGGCCACCGTGTGGCCGGTGGACATGCCGCGGCGCGCGAGTTCGTGCGCAATGACTTCCGCGCGTTCGAAGAGCTGGCCGAAGGTGATTGTGGAAGCAGTGTCTTCTTCGCCGTAAAGAAAAACGTGCGGGCGGTCCGCATCGAAGCGCGCGATGGCGCAGCACGTCCAGCAGCGTCTCCGCCGATTCCACACCTGGACCCGGCCGCGCCGCGCGCGGAGAGAACGCGGCAGTTTCCGGAGCCGGGGTGATGGCAGGATCGCCCCCGGCCATCGCCGCAGAGACGGCAGCGGCGAGATCGTTCAGCGTATCGGCTTCGGCCACCGCGCGGTCCGGTAAGCGGACGCGGAATGCGGCATCGAGCCGGACCATCAGTTCGACGCGTTCGAGGCTGCCCAGGCCGAGGTCGCGGTCGAGATGCGCGGAACCTTCGACGGCGGCCAGCGCCCGCTCATTCCCCAATTCGGACAGCAGTTCGCGGCAGATGCCGAGCACCTGTTCGAGGATGACAGCGAAGTCGAATTGTGTACCGGGAGTGGCCACCGCAGCGCGATGCTCCTATCTAGTGCGGAGTGCCCTCGTCGACGGGGCGATTGTGAGGGCAGGCTATCACCCGGCTACGGCGGGTTCAAGGGTAGGTCGGGACGAATCACTTGCTGTCGGAATTGGGTGCCAGCTTGGACTCCTTGCTGTGGCCGACAAATTGCTAGAGAATAGACCGCGATGGCCCTCACCTCCGTAGCGATAATTAAACCGAACGCAGTCCCACGCGGCCTAAGTGATCCTTCATTCGCTAGGAACAAGCGCATCTCCATTCATCGTTGGGTCCCGTGGATTGCCGGGTTCTCAGCTGATTTCGTCAGCGATTGTCTGAACGCATATGCCGGTGCAAAACCGCGCGAGGCAACCTGTGTGTTGGACCCATTTGCGGGCGTCGGCACGACACTTATCGAAGGCGTGCTTCAAGGAAGGAATGTTTATGGGTTCGAGATCAATCCGTACGCCGTGCTTGCTACAAGGGTCAAACTAAATGCCGATCGAGTCTCAGAAGGAAAGTTGGCGGGCCACATCAGCGCGTTCCAACGGTTCTTCGAACGACATTGCCAAAATGGCAATGTGTCGCGGACGCCGCGAACTCTGGCGCCCGTCGGCTTTTCGGGAAGAACCCAATTCTTCAGCCCTAAGGTCGAAAGGAAGGTTCTCTTAGCTTTAGACTACATTAATTCGATCGAAGAACCGATAATCAAAGACCTCTTTCGGCTCAGCCTTGGATCAGTAATGGTTAGCTTTTCCAATTACAGCTATGAACCAAGCCTCACGCGCCGCGTCGCCGTGGGTAAGACGCCCATCGAGGACAGCAACGTGGGGGACACAGTTGCTGCCAAGCTGACGACCATGTTAGACGACGTGGTGTGGCTGCGAGACCAGACTAAAGTATTTTCTGGACGCATTGAGAAGAAAATTTTCAGCGAAACCATTTTTGGGGCTACTCGAAGACTTCGAAAGACTGGATTCATCGATATCGTAATTACGTCTCCCCCCTATCTGAATAACTATCATTACCCGCGAAATACGCGGCCGCAGATGCACTGGCTGGGCCTTGCTTCAGGGGCCGGATACAAAGGAGCTCGCGAGGGCGAGAGTTTTGGCAAGTTCTGGCAAACCGTTCGAGGCCTGCCGCAGGTTGACTTAACCTTTGCTCTGCCGCAACTTCAAAAGACCATTGTGGATATCCGACCGCTGAATCCCGAGAAGGGTGCCTATGGGGGTGCGGGATGGGCCAATTATGTCGCGACCTATTTCAATGATGCGTACCGGTTTTGCAGGGTTCTGAGCGAGCTCCTGCGACCAGGCGGAGTCGCCATAATTGTGCTGGGGAACAGCGTATTACAAGGAGTGGAGGTAAAGACGGAGCACATCTTTGGAAGAATCGGAGAATTGAACGGGCTTCAATTTGCCGATACCGTCGTACTGCGAAAAAAGCGCACCGGTTCAAGCATCATCAATTCCTCCGTACGAGTCGATGCTGCGCCCAGGCGGGCTGTTCTCTACGAAGCCGCAATTATTCTTAGGAAGAAAAAATGAAGCTCTCGTTCTTGGCCGGCGATCTGCACCTGCGCCAGCTTGAGGATGGAGCATTCCAGATCCTCATGGCAGGACAAGAGATCCTACATTCTCGTTTCGCCAAGAAAGCGGTGGCTCGATTTAACGAACTTCGCGCAGAGATGGAGACGAAGTACCCGGGCAGAGAACTAACTCAAGAGGAAAAACAGGCCATCTTACGAGAATCACTGGTTGACATGCTGCTTCAACACAATAGTATCGGAGGCAGGAAGAAACGCACTACAGCGTCCAGCACGCGGACTTTCGGAGGCTAGCTTACCGCGGCGGGAACTGGGCGTCCCACTTTGAGACCCGAATACCTGGCCTTCCCCTTCCGGGAACGTGACTACCAAACCCAGACGCGTTCCAAGCTGGGGCATATGTCGTTATGAGGGCATGCTCTCCAGCTCTCACGAACCAATCGCTATCGATTATGAGGTATCTGCATGTCATCTGAGATATGGTGATCTTTCGTCGGCCCTCAATTTTCTTTGAATGCTCAGTCAATCGGCGCTTGAGGCTAGTTTGTAGAGCCTTGCCTGCATAGACAAGCTTTCGTTTTCGGTACAACGCGTACACCCCTTTTTCGCTGGGCGCTTCGTGCTCGCTAAGGGGATGTGCCGGGCTCTCCTCAAGCTTTCGAATGATCTGATCGACATAAGCTCTGTCAAACTCGAAAACGAATCGATGGCGGTCGCACATTACCGTGCGAGATTATTCTGCGATCGCCTAGCAGTCAAGGTGTCCCCCCCCAGGCTAGGTGACGAGTGAGCGGGCAGCTGGCTCATAGGTCAGAGCGGTGGGGCCTCACACATCCTCGAGCTGATCTTCGTTCATTCCGAAGTAGTGGCCGAGCTCGTGGAGCAAGGTGAGGCGGATTTCTTCGCGAATTTCGTCATCGTTTTCACAGGCCGCTTCGATATTTTTCTGATAGAGAACAATGCGCGCAGGCCCCGCAGCCGCATCCCACACGCTGCGCTCGGTGGCCGGGACGCCTTCGAAGACGCCCATCAGCAGATCTTCCTCGCGGTGTTCCTTCGCGGGCGGAAGATCCTCGACCACGATGGCGACATTTTCGATCTTGCTGCGAAAGCGCCGCGGCAGCCGCTCCAGCGATTCTTCCACAAGGCGTATGAAACGCTCGCGCGTCATGTTACGTCCCTCTCCCCGCGGCGGTCCTTCACTACGTACACGATAGTTGCATATCCGAACCATTCGAAATAGCATCGGCGCGTTTCGATGGGGCCCGCCCGTCAAATTTTCACTACACGAGGTACTCCAATGATTGAAGTTGGAAGTCGCGTTCGCATCTGGGCCATCCTTGTTCTGTTCCTAACTGTTTCCGTGGGCGCAGGGATCGCGGCGAAGCTGCCCGCCGCTTCCGATTCCAAGTCCACGGCTGCGCCGGCTCCGCCGGCGATGAGCATGGCCGACGCCTGGAAGAATCTGGAGTTCCGCAACATCGGCCCTGCGGTGATGGGCGGGCGCATTGATGATTTTGCGGTCGTCGAAAGCGATCCGGACACCGTTTACGCCGCAACCGCCTCGGGCGGAATCTGGAAAACGACGAACGGCGGCACGACCTGGACTCCGATCTTCGAGCACGAGACAACTTCTTCCATCGGCGCGATCGCCGTGGCGCAGTCGAGTCCCGATACGATTTGGGTCGGCACCGGCGAAGCCAACAACCGCCAGAGCGCTTCCTGGGGCTACGGTGTGTTTAAGTCCACCGACGCCGGCAAGACCTGGCAGCACATGGGCCTAGAAGGCACGCAGGCCATCGGCCGCATCGTGATTGATCCGCGCGACGCGAATACCGTTTACGTCGCGGCGCTCGGCGGGCTCTGGGGCCCGAACCGCGAGCGCGGCGTTTACAAGACCACCGATGGCGGCAAGACCTGGAAGCAGTCGCTCTACATCAACGAGGACACCGGCGTCTGCGACATCGCCATCGATCTGGAGAGTCCTTCGACTCTTTATGCAGCTGCCTATCAGCGGCGGCGCACGGTGGCCGGCTTCAACGGCGGCGGCCCCGAAGGCGGCATCTACAAGACCACCGACGGCGGCGCCACCTGGACCAAGCTGACCAAGGACCTGCCGTACGCCGAAGGCGGAGACGTGGGCCGCATCGGCCTCGCCGTCTACCGCCGCAATCCGAACATTGTTTATGCCCGGATTCAGCACGCCAAGGGCGGAATCTTCCGCAGCGAGGATAAGGGCGCGACGTGGACAAAGATGAGCGACACCAATCCGCGGCCTTCCTACTTCGGACTGATGATTGTGGATCCGAACAACGACTTGCGCGTCTGGGTCCCCGGCGCTCCGCTCTATCACTCGGAGGACGGCGGCAAGACGTTTATCCAGACGCGCGGCACCCGCGTTCACAGCGATTATCACGGCTTCTGGATCGATCCCAAGAACTCTGAGCACATGATCGTCGGTGTGGACGGCGGCATTTATTTCACCCGCGACGCCGGACGCACCTGGGACCACGACAACGTCGTCGCCCTCGGCCAGTTCTACGAGGTGACGGCCAATAACGAGCGTCCGTACAAGGTCTGCGGCGGCTTGCAGGACAACGGAAGCTGGTGCGCTCCCTCGCAAACCTTCAAAGCGGGGATCTCCAATGACGATTGGATGAACGTGGGCGGCGGCGACGGCTTCTACAACCGCCTCGATCCCGTGGACGCGAACACTGATTACGCTGAATCGCAGGACGGCAATCTCTCCCGGCGCGATTTGCGCACGGGCGAGTCCAAGAGCATCCGCCCGCGCGAAAAAGCGGGCGAGCCGCCGTACCGCTTCCAATGGAATTCGCCGATCGAAATTTCGGCATTCGATCACAACACCATCTACTACGCCGCGAATTTCCTCTTCAAGTCCAACAACCGTGGCGACTCCTGGACCAAAATCAGTCCCGACCTGACCAACAACCAGGACCGTCGGCAGATGAAGATCTTCGGCAAAGTCCCGGACAAGGACACACTCTCGCGCGAAGACGGCGTCGAGTGGTGGCCCTGCATCACCGTCATCAGCGAATCGCCGGTCAACAAGGATGTTCTCTGGGCCGGCACCGACGACGGAAATCTTCAGGTGACTCGCGACGGCGGCAAGAACTGGAGCAATGTCGCCGGCCGCGTGCCCGGATTGCCGAAGGGAACGTACGTCAGCCGCATCGTGGCTTCGAAGTACGCCGAGGGTAGCGCCCTGGCCGCGTTCGACGGCCATCGCAACGGCGACTTCCGCATCTACCTCTATGCCACCACGGACTACGGGCAAAACTGGAAGTCCGTCTCCAGCGGGATCTCGGACCGCGATGGCACTCTCCACGTCGTGCGCGAAGATCCCAAAGTCCAGAACATCCTCTACGCCGGCACCGAGCGCGGCCTCTTTATTTCCTACGACCGCGGCGGAAGCTGGACGCGCATCAACATGAATCTTCCCACCGTGCCGGTGGACGACATCCTGATCCATCCGCGCGACAACGACATGATTTTGGGCACGCACGGCCGCTCCATATGGATCCTGGATGACCTCACGCCCCTTCAACAGCTCACACCGCAGATGCTGGACGCCGACCTGAAGCTCTTCGACATCCGTCCGGCGTATACGTACCGCGTGCAAACCGGCGGGGGCGGCGGCTTCGGGAATGGGCACCGTTCTTTCCTCGGCCCGAATCCGCCCTACGGCGCGCTTCTCAATTTCTATCTCAAGGCCAAGCCGGGCGAGCGCGAGCGGCTGACCATCACCGTTTCGGACAAAGACGGGAAGCAGGTCCGGCAAATCGTCTGCGGACAACGGCCTCCCGGTGCCCCCGGAGGACCCGCCGGGCCGGGCGGAGGCGGGCAAGCAGGTGGCGCGGCACAAGCCGCTCCGGCGGCTGCGGAGCCTTCACCGGCGGCGATCGCAGCGCAGACCGGCCTTCCTGCGGCACAAGTCGCCGCGCTTCTCGGCGGCGGTTGCGATCCGAAAGAAGGGATCAACCGAGTGGCGTGGAACCTGCGCATGGATCCGCCCGCGCCTCCGCAACCTGGTGGACCCGGCGGCGGGGGGGGTGGGGGAGGAGGCGGAGGATTCGGCGGTGGCGGCGCACAAGGCCCCGTGGTCGAACCCGGCACCTACACCGTGACGCTCGCGCTCGGCGAGAAGAAGGAGAACAAGCCGGTGCTGGTCGAAGAAGATCCGCGCATTCAAATCACTCCGGCTGACCGCGCCGCGCGCCACGACGCGATAATGAAAGGCTATGAACTTTCCGGCGAAGCCACCATCACACAGCGCAGGATCACAGCGTTGAAGACGGCACTCGATGCCGCCATGGCCGCCTGGAAGCGGCCGGGCGGAGCGCGAGTCCCCGATAATGTGCAGAAAGCGGCGGATGAGCTGTCGAAAGCAGTGAATGAGGTTTCGGCGAAGTTCGTCACGCCGCCGCCGGAAGGCGGCCTGCTCGGCAACGCCGGCCCGCCGCTGGTGTACACACCGCCGACTCTGCCGCAGCGCATCGGCCAGGTCTATGGCGGGCTGCAAGGTATCACGCAAGCGCCCACGCCGGAGGAGCTGGAATCGCTCAGCGCTCTGGCCAAGGAGTTGGCGGAGTTGCAGCCCAAGGTCGAGAAGCTGGTCACACAGGACCTGTCGGCGCTGAATAAACTGATGAACGACGCCGGAGTCCCGCACATCGTCGTGGCCGGCGGCCCCGGCGGAGGACGTCGCCGCCAGTAGGTGAAAGCGCGTTTCGCCCAAACCGACGGGGCAGCCGGCCTTTGATTTTTCGACCGGCTGCCCCGTTTTCCTTGATCCGCAAGATTGAAATCTGATCGCGAATATTCATTGCAGGGCAAACAAGGACACCGTGCAACTCGTGGCGCAGTCCGGCACTGCGTACACACCGACGTTGATCGTGCAGTATGGCGGGCCCTGGGCGGAGAACTTCTACTATATGTATACGGAGGTCCACGACAACGCGAAGCTCGCGCACTTCACGCCGCACTCCATTCTGGACCAGAAGACCCAGCGGCGCGGCTTCTGGTTCCGCAAGGAAGAGTTTGCCTTCCCGCAGCACGCCGCGCAGGCCGCGAAAATTCTGCGCGCCGGCGGATATGTCGGCATTGGCAGCCACGGCCAGTTGCAGGGCTTGGGGTACCACTGGGAGATGTGGAACCTGGCTTCCGGCGGTGCCACGCCGATGGAGGTGTTGCGCTCGGCGACCATCAATGGCGCGAAGATTATCGGCGTGGCCCAGGACGTCGGCAGCATCGAGCCTGGCAAGCTCGCCGATCTCGTCATCCTCGACAAGAACCCGCTCGACGACATCCACAACACCGATACCATCCGCTGGGTGATGAAAAACGGCGAGATCTTCGAAGGCGATACGCTCAACAAGGTCTGGCCGGAGCAGAAGCCGCTCGCGCCGTTCTGGTGGTACAACGAAAAACCCAGCGGCGGCGCCCTGGCCGCAACCTCCGCGGAGACGACCAGGCCACCGAAACCCTAGCCCGGGACCCAATTAGGTCACGTGACGAACGGTCCAGAGCGGTACAGGTACTCGCGTACTGGGAGATTGAATCGAGTGCGCTATCGTCCCAGAGGGAGTGCGCGGCGAGAATGATCGTGTGTCCAAGGATCAGTGCGATTCCGGGAGACGCGAATGATCGTCGCCATCTGCTTGTTCCTCTGCGTATTCTTGCTGGTGATGAGCCTGACTGGTAGCCCGGATTCATCACGCTGATCCCGCGGCACAATCTCCCTCCAACCCCCCTACGCCCAAGAGCGGCCGGGCCCCCACCGGCCGCTCTTCCTTTTACTCCCAGCCAATTTGGAAATGAATAGCACTTGACAGTGCAGGCCTGGAGGAGTATGTAATCTCTATCTGGGGCGAGTTTCTATCTCTCTTTGGTCATTTGAATTGGCTGTTTGGCAAGTGACGGGGACACGAGTCCCTGTTTCTCCAGGCTGTAACGTGCCGTGGGGGCACGGGGGGTGTGGTGATAGACAAATTCCTATGGAGGTGGTTTGTGTCAAATCTTTTCAAGAATACGCATAAGTGTGTGTTCTTCGCACTCGCGCTTTTGCTTGTCGCTTCCAGCGTGTGGGGCCAACTCGGTACTTCAACGGTCCGGGGCACGCTGACGGACCCGCAGGGCAAGTCGATTTCCGGCGCCACGGTAACCATCAAGAACGCCAGCACGAACTATTCCCGCAGCATGACGAGCACCTCGGCGGGAGGGTTCAGCTTTGAACTCTTGCCCGTCGGCGACTATACGATCGAGGTGGAAGCCAAGGGCTTCCGCAAGCAAGTCATCACCGGCGTACACGCCCTGGTCGGCACGCCCTTGGATTTTGACGTGCACATGGAGATCGGCCAAATCAACCAAGTCGTGCGCGTGGAGGCGGCGTCCGCCGCCGTCTCCCTGAACACGCAGGACGCTTCCCTTGGCAATAACCTCGTTAACGCCCAAATCAACGCCCTCCCCATGCTGGACAGGACGTTCGGGACACTCCTCACCTTGCAACCGGGCGTTTCGTTCAACGCCGATGCCGCGGATCCGTCCAATGGTGCGGTCAACGGCGCGCGGAGCGACCAGTCCAATCTCACGCTCGATGGCATTGACGTCAATGAGGCGCAGACGAACCGGCTGGATTCGCCCGTCCTGCGCCTGAATGCCGAAGCCATCGAAGAATTCCGCCTCACCACGCTCAACGCGCCTGCCAGCCAGGGACGTTCCGCTGCCGCACAGGTCAACCTGGTTTCCAAGAGCGGCACGAACCAGTGGCATGGCGCCGGATTCGAGTTCTATCGCAGTACTGGATTCCACGCGAATACCTTTTTCAACAACAGGTCCGGAGTCGGAAAGCCCGCCCTCATCCGCCATACTTTCGGCGGTGCTCTCGGCGGCCCCATCATCAAGGACAAGCTTTTCTTCTTCTATAGCTTCGAGGGGCAGCATTCGGCCCAATCCGAAAGCGTTGTCCGGGTCGTTCCTCTGCCCAGCATGGGTCAGGGTACCTTAAACTATCGGGATGCCGCCGGCGCGGTTCACAGTTTGACGCTGGCCCAGATGAATCAGGTATATCCCCTACAGACGCCTCCTGGTAGCCCCCAAGTATTTCTGCAGATGAACCCGGCAGCGCTCGCCGTTTTGGCGAATGCCGCGACGAAATATGTTTCAAACGACTCTACCGTCGGTGACAGCACGGCGGCCAGCCCTCTGAACACGGCAGGCTTCCGGTTCAATGCTCCCACGCCGAAGAAGTTCAACTCCCACAGTGGGAGGTTCGATTGGCGCGCCACCAGCAAGCAATCCCTGTTCGTCCGGTTCAATTGGATTTACGACCATTCCCAGACACCGTCTCGGTTCCCAGACACGCCGTCCCCCACACTCTGGTCGCACCCCATCGGCGTCGCGGTTTCCCACGTCTGGACCATCAATTCCAACTGGGTTAACAATCTCCGCTACGGGCTGACACACCAAGCCTTCAGCCAATTGGGTGATTCCGCTTCAAACGCCATCAGTTTCCGCTTCATCTTCCAACCAGCGAACTTCAGCCGCACCCTCTCGCGAACCACGCCGGTGCATAACTTCGTGGACGACGTTTCCTGGGTGAGGGGCAAGCACACCTTCGGGTTCGGCGGGAACATCCGGCTGATCCGCAACAACCGGGACAGCTTTTCCAACTCCTTCGATTCGGCAACCACCAACCCGTCGGGATACAAGCAGGGCGGCAACGTGGTCTCTGACCCCATCCAGGCATTCCTCACCGCGAATAGCCTGCCCGCAAATGCTTCCGTCTCGGAAGTGCAGAACGCCGCCACCGCCCTCATCGGGCGCTATTCTGGATTCGTCGCCAACCTCAACTACGGGCCCAGTGGCGCGCTGCTATCGAGCGGATCGCCTTCGGCCCGCTCGTTCGCCACGCAAGCCTACGAAACGTATTTCCAGGACGCTTGGAAGATCACCCATGACGTCACCCTGACTCTGGGGCTGCGCTACAGCCTGGGCCGTCCCGTCTATGAGACGCATGGCTTCGAGGTCAAGCCGAATATCCCGCTCAGCACGTATTTTGATAGCCGGGTCGCCTCGGCCGCCGTGGGCGTCTCTCTGACCACTCCCATCTCCCTGGAACTTTCCGGGCCGGTGAATGGCAAGAGCAATATGTACCCGTGGGACAAAAATGATATCCAACCGCGCGTCGGGATCGCCTGGTCGCCTAGCTTTAAGAGCGGATTCCTGGCGAAGCTCTTTGGAGGGCCGGGCAGATCATCGATCCGAGCGGGCTATTCCATCCTTAACGACTATTTCGGGGAAGCGCTGGCCACGTTCTTTGATCTGAACAATGCGCTGGGCTTCTCCTCCAGCGATATTGTCCCCGTGAATACCTTCACGACGACCAACATCGGGGCCGGCAATGTGCTCGCCCCCCCCTTCACCGGCTTCAACCAGAACGTCCGGGCGCTATTCCCCGCACCTGGTGCTCCCACGATCCCTGGTGTTAGCAGCTTTAGCACTTCGGTTAGCTTCCCCCTGAACCAGCCTCTCGATATGGGGGAGCGCATCGAGTCGTCATTGGACTCCCGGCTCCATTCGCCGACCGAGCGCACCTGGAGCCTCACGGTCGAGCGTCAGTTGCCTGCCGGCCTGCTCATCCAGGCGTCCTACGTTGGTCGCCTGGGCCGCAGCCTCCTGGCCAAGCGGGACGCCATGGCCCTCAATAACCTGGTGGACCCCGCGACCAAGATGGATTGGTACACGGCGGCGACCATCCTGGAGAAGATCCGCGCCACCCGGCCAACCTCTCCGGCGGACACGGCCTTGCCATTCAACATCAAATTCCAGGTGCCTACGATGGCGTACTTCGACAACGTCTTTGGTCCCAATCTGGCTTCAGACATGAACGTGTGGTATTTTAATGTTGCTCCGGCTAATCAGCCTTCCTGCGCGAAGTGCATACCCGCCAACTTCACGGCAACCCAGGCCGTCTTCTGGATTGTCCGCAACTTCTACGGCAACGATTGGACGGACGCTCAGGCCGACATCGACCAGATGCGGTTCCTACAGAACGGCCAGAACCCGCTGTTCTTCAACCCGCAATATGGCGCACTGTCTGCTTGGAGCACGGTCGGCAACTCCGCGTATCACGGGCTGGCCGTCTCCATTCGGCAACGCCTCGGCAGCAGCCTGACGTGGGACCTCAATTACACCTGGTCCCATTCGTTCGACGATGCCTCCGGGTTACAAAGCGAGCAAAACTTCGGCGGCGACTCATTAATTCTGAACCCCATCCGGCAACACGACAATTACGTTACGTCGAGCTTCGACGAGAAACACGTCATCAACCTCAGCGCCATCTACCAACTGCCCTTCGGCAAGGGTAAGAGGTTTGGAAAGGACGTCAACCGCACCTTGGACACCTTCATCGGCGGCTGGCAACTCTCCGGCATCTTACGCTGGAACACCGGCCTTCCCATCGACGCTCCCTCTGACGATGCGCGTTGGGCCACCAACTGGAACGTACAGAGTGCAACCACGCTCGCACGGCCCCTGGAGCCTTGCGTCACCAAGGGGGGTGCCGGCATCTCTCCCAAGTTCTTCGGCTGCGACACCAAGTTTGCCTACCAGAGCTTCCGGAACGCGTTCCCGGGCGAGACCGGCCAGAGAAATATCTTCCGTCTGCCGGGATACAGCACTGTGGACATGGGATTGAGCAAGTCTTTCACCATGCCCTACAACGAGAAGCACCAGTTGCAGCTTCGCTGGGAAGTCTTCGACGTTGCCAATCACCAGCAGTTCGGGCCCATCGACGGAAGCCGCACGGGCTATGGCATGCGGTTGGATCCGCTTGTCCGAAACCTGACGCCGCCCACGAACTGGTCGAACTTTACGAACATTCAGGGGGGAGAGGGAGGCACCCTATCCGGTCGCCGGATCATGCAGATCGGCGCGCGGTACACCTTCTAACTCACTCTTTCCGGCGGTGCCGCATCGAGCGGCCTGGCCAGGAAACGTAATAAGCGACGAGCGGCCGGCTTACCACCGGCCGCTTGTTTTTTTTGAGTAAAGCCTCCAGGGGAAGCCCGCCATCGCGGACTCGCTCACGGAAAGTGAGGGCTGCTGGGTTCTACCATCCGTTGAGGGAGACTGCGGGGACGCGTCCCGGCAGCACCGAGGTGCCACCGGGACGGCGAGCTACCTCTGAGAAACTCTAACTCCCCGGCCTCAGCGCGGGCGTCCTTGTGGCCGGTAACTGCCCAGCGACCGCGGGCGCATCCGAAGCCGCGGCCCGAGCGGTGGCGGCACGTTGTGCAGCGGGGCGCCGCAATTGCTGCACAGCTCGGGCGAGGCCATGGTTACGCGCAGCCACTGTCCGCGCGCCAGGCACTCCGGGTTGATGCACTGCACCGTCCATCCAGGCAAATACTGCATGGTTTCCCCCAGAGTTGTGTGCCGGAGCCGAAAAACTGGCGGGGATTCTGCGGCAGGGCGCCTGTGGTGTCAAGCAAAAAAGCCACAATTAGTAGTAGGCCTGTTCCCGGGCGCACACTGCATCACGGACGCGTCCGCCTGCGCCACACCGTTCGTCCGCAGGTTTCGCCGGGGAGAAACGTTAGAGTGGGCGCCAGCCATGTAGAATGCCTCCGGAGTTCCGCAAGAAACTAAGGCCGAATGGCCGGAGGAAAAACATGACGATTTTTCGTAAGGGAACGGACGACGGGGGCTCGGAAATCCGCATGATCCCCGGCGGAAAGCTGTTGGCCGGGCTGTTCTGGAAAGTGGCGGCAGCCATCTTGGTGCTGATCTTGCTCTACGCGTCCATCGCCTATGTCCCCGCGGGACACGTCGGCGTGCTGACGCTCTTTGGCCGCGTGACCGGCGACATCCTGCCCGAGGGCACGCATCCGGTCAATCCGTTCAAGGTGAACACGGTGCTTTCCACCCGCACGCAGGAGTTGAAGGAAACCGCCACCGTGCCGTCCACCGAAGGCCTCATCATGACGCTCGACACCTCGCTGCTTTTCCGCCTGGATAAGGACAAGGCCGCGGAAGTAATCCGTACGATCGGGCCGGAGTACATCGCGATCGTCGTCGAGCCCAACTTACGTTCCGCGATCCGCGCGGTCACTGCCGCACACAGCGCCAACGCCCTCTACACCGGCGCGCGCGAAGAAGTAGCAGTGAAGATTCAGGAAGAGCTCGGGCGAATCCTGGCGCCACGCGGCGTGATTGTTGAGAGCGTGCTCCTGCGCGACGTCCAGTTGCCCGCCATGTTGAAGGCTTCCATTGAAGCCAAACAGCAGGCTGAGCAGGATGCTTTGCGCATGAGTTTTATCCTTCAGAAAGAAAAACAGGAGGCGGAACGCAAGCGCATTGAAGCCCAGGGCATCGCCGACTTCCAGAAGATCGTGGCCCAGGGGATCAGCACTCAATTGCTGGAATGGAAAGGCATCGAGGCCACGGAGAAGCTAGCCAACAGCACCAACACCAAGGTCGTGATCATCGGCAATCCGAAAAACGGTTTGCCGCTGGTGCTCGAGCCGAGGTAGTCGCCGCGGTTCGCAATCGCCGTGGCGGGGTGACTAGGGCTGCGACGGCGATTGCGGGGTGGGCGCAGCGGGAGCTTTGAGCTTTGCGATTTTCGCCTCGAGCTCGGTGATCTTGTCCTTTGATTTCTGGATTTCCCCCTGCTTCGCGGCGATCTGCGCGTTCATCGCGTCGAGCTTAGCCTTGCCCTCGGAGTCGGAGTTGTAGCCGGGGTTTGAGTAGAACTGCTGCTGAAAGAGCGCCAAGTCGCGTTGCAGCAGGTCCAATTCCTTTGTGAGGGTATCGACTTGAGATTTTTCCTCCGCCAGGGCCGCTTCCGCGTCCTTGAGCTCTTTTTCCTTCGCCTCAGCGGAAGCAGGCGTCTCGCTCTCCTTCGTCGCGGGAGCCTCCGAAGATTCCTTGGTCAGAGATTCCGGTATGGGGCCGATCACGTTCACGCCGAAGATGGAGAGATGGGCGACTTCTTCATTGGTCCAGACTTTGATGGCTTTGCCCGAAGGTTTCTGCTGCTCGCGCAAGCGCCGCGCGGATTCACCGAGGGAAACAGGCTTCTCCTGGCCGTGTGCAAGTGAGGGCGCAAAACCGGCGCAGAGCACGGCAACTGCGCCTAGTGCCGCCAAACGCATCGAGCGATATTTCACCATTGAAACACCTCCTGGCCGGGGCAAGTCCTATGCTAGCCCTCTCTCCAGGAAGCGGCAAGAGTACCCTGCGATTTCGCGCGATAAGGATAAAGAGCCGACGCGATCTCACTGCCCGGACCGAAAATCATGCCGCATCGGCGGGGCCGATGGCCTTAGAATGCCTGCGATGAATCCAACCCGCGCGAATCCCGTTCTCCGGCTCCTTATCGGTATCTCGCTGGCCCTCGCGTTCTCCGCCGCGGCCGCCCTCGGGCAGACCGGCCAAGCGCCGGCCCCCAGCGGGAAAGGCGGCGAATGGCCGGCGCAGACCTCGGCCAGCGCGCCGGGTGAAGTTAGGGGCTACACGCTGCCGCCGGAGAAATATCGCCAGGCCGTCGAGCTGAACCGCGCCTTCTATTGGCGCTACTTTCTCGGCTTCCTCTACGCCGTGGCCGTGTACCTGTTCATCCTGCGCCGGCGAGTGGCCATGAAGTATCGAATGTGGGCTGAGCGCGTGGCCTCGAAGCGAATCCTGCAGGCCGCCATCGTCGTTCCCCTGCTCCTGCTTGCCGTCGCGCTCGCGAATCTTCCCCGCAGCGTCACCGGCCACTGGCTGCTGCGCAAATACGGCCTTTCCGTTGAAAGTTGGGGCATGTGGGCATGGGATTGGACGAAGGCCCAGGCCATCAACGTCGCCATCGTTACCTTCGTGGTCTGGATCTTTTACGGGCTGATGCGGCGCAGCCCGCGCCGCTGGTGGTTCTACGCCTGGCTGGTTTCCATTCCACTCTCCATTTTCGCAGTGGTGCTCACGCCGGTGGTGATCGATCCGATGTTTTATAAGTTCGAACCGCTTGACCAAAATCACCCGCAGCTCGTAAGCGAAATCGAACGCGTGGTCCAGCGCGCCGGCCTGCAAATACCGCGCGAGCGCATGTTCGAAATGAAAGCCAGCGTCAAGACGCGCGAGGTGAACGCCTACGTCACGGGCATCGGCCCCACGCTCCGCGTCGTGGTGTGGGATACCACTATCAAGAATTCAGACACGCCCGAGACCCTGGCGGTCTTCGGCCACGAAATGGGGCACTACGTCCTCGGCCACGTCTGGAAGGGCCTCGCCATGGGATTGGCCGGCGTGCTCGTGGCGCTTTATCTCGCGCACCGGCTCGCTGGCGCGGCGGAAAGCCGTTGGGGCCGCCAGTGGGGAATCCTCAGTATGGACGACTATGCCTCATTGCCGCTCTTCCTGCTGCTATTCGCATTATTCAATTTTTTCGGCGCGCCCATCGAGAACGCCGTCAGCCGCTACGTCGAGCATCAGGCCGATATGTACGGCCTCGAAGTGACTCACGGAATTATTCCGAATTCCGCCGAAGTTGCTGCGCGATCATTTCAGAAGCTCGGCGAGATTGACCTCGAAGATCCCGAGCCGCCGGTGTTCATCCGCTTCTGGCTTTACTCCCATCCGCCTATCAACGACCGCATCATCTTCGCGCAGACTTACAATCCCTGGGCCAAAGGAGAGAAACCTCAGTTCGTGCCCTGACGCCCTGCCTTGCGCGCCCGCCGCGCATGCGCCGCCACCTTGTTCCGGTTGCCGCAGACCGCCATCGAGCACCAGCGCCGGCAGCCCGTGCGCGAGGCGTCGTAGAAGTACAGCACGCACGTAGGATTGCCGCACTTGCGGATCGGTGCCGCGGGGCCTTCCGCGATCAATTCCGCCGCGGAACGCGCAATGGCTGCCAGCAGCCAGTCCAGCCGCCGCTCCCGTATCACGAACTCAATGCGCCAGGATGGTTCCCCGCTCAGTCCACCTGCCTCCACGAGCTGGTCGTAACCCTCCGTGCATCGGAGGATGCGATTGATCGGCGCTACGAGCCCAGTCCCGGGTCTCTGCCCTGCGGCCAGCGCTTTCAGACATTCTTGGATCGCTTGACGAAGTTCGATCGCGGAATCGAAGGTAGCCGCAACGTTTTCCGGGGCGAGTTGTTCCAACTCAAGAAGCTGCGCCTCTTGCGATTCAGGAATGATCTGGACGGAGGCGAAGAAAGCTACAAGATCAACCCAGCCGAGGATCCTTTCGCCAGCAAGACCTGGAGCTCCGAGAGAATTCGCAAAATCAACGCATAACCGGCTTCCTATCAAAGAGAAACGCCGCTCTGTGAGAGGATCACCCGCGCTCCCTCCCGTCGACGTGGATTTAGGAGTCATCTCACTCCGGCATGCAAACGAATGGGAAATACTAACCGCTTATATCATATAAAAAGGTTAGCCAGAATACCCGTTCGAAGCCAAGACCATCTCAACTCGACAGGCCTCCACGCTCTCCGGCACTAACCTCTGTCTGACTTGTTCGGAATCTTGGTTTCCTCAAGTCGGCGCTCGTGTTGTAGCATCTAATGCGATTGCACGGGCTTTCTCGAGGACGTATGAAGCTTAGATTGGGACTCATTGTTGCGCTTTGTGGGTTGGTGCTGCTCGTTGCCGCGATTCTTCGCAACGGCGGCGAGGTTGAGGCCGATCAGCAAAACGGCCGCACCGAATCGTCCACGCTAGCGCAGGGAGAGCGCACGCCCGTGCTGGTGGAACTCTTCACCTCGGAGGGCTGCTCGGATTGCCCTCCAGCCGATGCCCTACTCGCGCGACTTGCCCGGACGCAGCCCGTGGCTGGCGCGCAGGTAATCGGGCTCGAGCATCACGTGGACTATTGGGACCACCAGGGGTGGCGCGATCCCTTTTCGTCAGCGGCTGCAAGCGCACGGCAGGTGGAATACGCCCGCACGTTTGGAAACGACAGCCCGTACACTCCGCAGATGGTCGTGGACGGGACGGCGGAGTTCGTCGGCAGCAATGAGAGCGCCGCGCGACGCGCCATCGACCACGCCGCGCACAACGCCAAGGCCTCCATCGAACTCTCGTGGTCAACAAGCAACGCCTCGCGCACCGATCTCCGCGAAGTCCTCGAAGTCCGCATCCACCAACTCGCCGCCGTTTCGAGAGACGATCCCCCGGAGGTTTTCCTGGCTGTCACCGAAGACAACTTGCATTCGAATGTCGCGCGCGGCGAAAACGCCGGCCGCGCTCTCGATCACGTCAGTGTTGTGAGGCGGTTGGAGAGGCTCGGCAAAGCCGATCCCGGCCAGGAGGTTTCTTTCACCGCGCACCCGGCGGTGAAGCTCGAATCTTCCTGGAAACGGCCCGACCTTCGAGTTGTCGTCTTCGTGCAGCAACAAAAGAGTTGCCACGTCCTCGCGGCCGCCACTCTTCCTTTGCTTCCGCCGCGACAATAGAGCTTTTCAACTCCACCGAACTGCGGTTTGGCGATATCCTACTCTTCGGCAAGGCAAACAAGACTGTGGACCATCGCCCCTTCAAGCGGCTGCCCGCTCTCAGTTACGCCATTCTGCTTTGCGCGTTTTCTCTCCTGTCGCCCGCGCGAGCCAGTGCCCAGAGCAAGAGTCCTGACACCGAATTCACCCAAATCCCTTTTGACCGCTGGGTGGCCGAGGGCCCGCGTGAGCAAATCCCCTGGAAAGTAATTGTCAAGCCGCCCGCCCTTTCCGTGTATCAACGGCTGCTGGCGTGCGTGGAGGTTCGCATCGACGGCAAAGAGGTGATACCGCGGCAGGGGAAGGGCCAATTGGTTACGTTGATTCAGATGAGCGATAGCTCGGGGCGGACCTACCGGGAACACGGTGATTACAATTTCGAAAAGGTGGATCCCGAAATCCGCAAAAGCAACTTAATCTTTTCTTTCGATGTGCTGGTTGTGCCCGGTGAGTACGGCATCGCCCTCGTGCTTTATGACAGCGCGACGCAGGAACGCAGCGTCACCTTGCGGACCCTTCACGTGGACGCGTTTCGTAACGATCCCTTAGTGGGCAGTTGGCGCGATTTTCCGCCCGTGGAAATCCTCCCCCAGGAGGATACCCCCGACGCGTGGTATCGCCCCACGCTCGCGGGGCGCTTCTATCTTCCGTTGAAAACCCGCAGCCGCGTTCGGATTGAGGTGCTCGCCAACCTCGCCAGCGGCAGACGGCGATCCTCCGAGGGAACGCTCGGTTATATTCTTCCGCTCATAAAGCTTTTCTCCCAGGTCGAGGTCACCAATGGATCTCTCGATGTGGCCGCCATCGACATCGACCGCCGGCGCGTGAGTTTCGAACAACCGGGAGGCCGCGACCTTGATTGGCCGCGGCTGAAGGCTGCGCTGCGCGAGTCCAACCCGGACGTGATTGACGTCGCTTCCCTGGCCGGCCGCAAGCAGAACGCCTCGTTTTTCGCCACGGAAATGGTTCGCCGGATCTCGGGCCACGGAGACTCTGGCGGGAGTCCCGCGGGTGGTGACCCGCGCGTCTTTATCGTTCTCAGCAGCGGAGTCCGTTTCGACGACGGCACCAAGGTCCACCCCATCCAACTCGATGGGCCCTGCAATTGCCGCGTCTTCTACCTGCGGTTTGTTCCCGCGCACAATTCGCGAATCGTCGGCTTCCAGGTTCCGCCGCCGACTCCCTCGGCGCGCCGGATGCCGAACCCGCCGGACCGCATGACGCCCTATGATTCTTTGCCGGATATCCTCAAGCCACTCCATCCGCGGGTTTTCACCGTGCAGTCGCCGGAGGTCGTGCGCCGGGCGCTGGCCAGGATGCTCAGCGAAATCTCGCAAATGTGATCCGTGGTAGAGTCGTGCTCCGCCATGGCCCGGCTCGAACTTTCCATTGAAATTGCGGCGCCGCCCAATCGCGTGGCCGTATTTTTCGTGCCGCAGCGCATGCCTTATTGGTACGGCGCGGGTATGAACACCCACTTCGAAGTCCTGGGCGGCTCCGCGGATTTTCAGGCCGGGCAGAAGGTGCTCATCCTCGCGCGCGTGGGCCGCCGCGAGGTCTCGCATACCGCGGTGGTGACGCAATTCGAATGGGGCCGCGTGCTGGAATGGAAATTCCAGGATGTTTACGGCATCCGCGGGATGCAGCGATGGGAGATCGAAGCGTCGACCGTAAGCAGCGGTGCGGGAGGCGAAGCCTCAGTCACACGCGTCCGCCTCCGCGATGAATACGAAATGCCCGGCCGCGTGGGGCAATTCATGGATTGGCTCGTGACGCGTCACGCCGTGAAGCAGCGCGACCGCAACGACCTCGCTCGGCTCAAGAAACTTGCCGAAAACGTAGCTGTGTAGCCCACCTCTTTAAAGGCGGGGGTTTCATCAAACCAACTCGACCAGCCGGAATTCTTTTTGTCCGCGCCGCAGCACCAGAAATCGCCCGTGGAGCGCGTCGCCTAAGGACACGGGCTTCGCCGCGTCGTTGATGCGCCGATTGTTCAAATAAACGCCGCCGGATTCCGCAAGGCGCCGCACTTCGCTCTTCGAAGCGCCGAGCTGTGCCAGCACGGCCAGATCCACCAGCGCCATCCCTTTGCCGCCCAGCTTCGATTTTTCCAGACGTGTGCTCGGCGCTTCCCTGAAAACATCGAGCAATTCTTCCGGCGTGAGTTGGTCAATCTCTTCGCTGAAGAGCGCCTTGGACGCCCTCTCCGCGCGCTCCAGCGCCGTCGGGCCGTGTACTTGCTTAGTCACTTCACGCGCCAAGCGAATCTGCGCCGCACGCTTCTCCGGCGCGGTGCGAATGGCCTGCTCGAGTTCCGCGATTTCTTCCCGCGAGAGCCATGTGAAAAACTTCAAGTACATCGCGGTGTCGCGGTCGTCGGTGTTGAACCAGAACTGGTAGAAGCGGTAGGGCGAAGTCAGCGCGGGGTCCAGCCACACCGTTCCGGCTTCCGTCTTGCCGAACTTCGCTCCGGAAGAAGAAGTGACCAACGGAAACGTCAGCCCGTGCGCCTGGCCCCGGCGCAGACGCTTGATGAGGTCCATCCCCGCGGTGATATTGCCCCACTGGTCGCTCCCGCCCATTTGCAGCGTGCATTTGTGCCGGTCGAAGAGGACCAGGAAATCGTAGGCCTGCAGCAGCATGTAGCTGAACTCGGCGAAGGAAATCCCTTCTTCCTTGTCAATCCGGCGTTTCACCGACTCTTTGTTCAACATGTAGTTCACGGTGAAATGCTTTCCGGTGTCCCGCAGGAATTCCATCAGGGAGATGGGCCAGAGCCAATCGCCGTTGTTGATGATCCGGGCGGGATTTTGCGCGGCCTTGAAATCGAGGAACGGCTCGAGCTGTTTCCGCAGCCCGCGCAGGTTTTCTTCGATCTGTTTTCTCGTCAGCAGCGGCCGCTCTTCGGATTTTCCGCTGGGGTCGCCCACCATTCCGGTTCCGCCGCCGACCAGGGCGATCGGCTGATGGCCGAATTTCTGGAAGCGCGCCAGGGCCATCACCGGCAGCAGCGAGCCGACATGGAGGCTCGAAGCCGAAGGGTCGAACCCGATGTAACCGGTGACGCGCTCTTTTTCGAGCACACTTTCCAGGCCTTCGCTGGCCTGGAAGACAATTCCGCGCCAGTGAAAATCCTCAAGCAGTTTCATGGTTGGCCTTGAGAGTTCGAATCACGCGTCGCCCTTCGATGCGGTACTGCCCTTCGAGCACGATGCGCACCGCCTCGGTGTAAATGCGATGCTCCTCTTTCAGGATTCTCTCGGCGAGTGTTTCCGGTGTGTCGCCATCGAGCACGGGCACCACGGCCTGCGCCACAATTGGCCCGGCGTCCAGATTCTCGTCCACGAAGTGCACGGTGCAGCCCGAAAACTTCACGCCGTATTCCAGCGCCTGGCGCTGTGCTTCGAGGCCGGGGAATGCAGGCAGCAGCGAAGGGTGAATGTTCAGAATGCGCCCGCGGAATTCGTTGACGAAGTAGGGGGAGAGCAGACGCATGAATCCGGCGAGGCACACCAGGTCCACCTGTTTTTCTTTCAGCGCTGCCGCTACCTGGCGGTCGTACTCCTCGCGCTGCAACCCCTTCGAAGGAATCACGCGCGCGTCGATGCTGCGCGCCCGCGCGCGATCAATCCCGGGTGCGCCCTCGCGGTTGCTGATCACGATGGCGATTTCCGCGCCGGGCAGGCGTCCGGCGGCCACACTATCCGCCAGCGCCTCAAAATTCGAGCCGCGCCCGCTCAAGAGCACTCCGATGTACTTCGCCATAAGCGCAGCACGTTAGCATAAGTCCGCGAAGCGGCGAAACCTCAGCGGCGGGCTGGAATTGGAAAGTTTAATCGTATCCCGTTGGTGGAGTTGCTCTGCATGAGTCCGAGGCTTGTCGCGCGCTCCAGCGATTTGGCGTATGAGACGGAAGCCCGTGACTGGAAGAAAGTGGACAAGAAAAAAGCACCCCGTCAAGTTGAAGCGCGACGATGCGCATTCGGAGGGCTTGGACAGCGGCGAAGCGCTCTAAGCTAATCATCCCCCCGAGGGCCTGCGACTATTGCTTGTAGCGACTTTTGTAGAAGTCGATCTGCTGCTGGATCTGTTCCGGCGTCATTCCCGCCGTCCACTTGTGGAAGTCGGTCTTCATCACTTCGGCGGTGACGCCCGGCATCAAATGTTCCGCCTCCGGAATGAATTCCGAGTAGAAGTGCTTGGCCACTTCGTAAAAACCGTGCCATTGGGTGTAGTCTGGCCCCATCATCGCCGTACCCATGCGGGCGCGCCGCCCTTCGTGGTGCCAGAGTTCGTAGTAGATCCATTCGAGCTTCTCGTCGAACGGTGTTTTGGTCAGTTTGCCCGCGGCGTAGAGCTTGTCCATGATGGCTTTGGCGGGCTTGGCGAACTTTTCGTTGTAGAGATCAATGGTGCCCTCATATTGCTTGTAGAAATTCTCCACCCAGCCGGTGGCGTGGCAGTTGAAGCAGACGTCCTGCATGGCTCCGCGGCGCGCCTCCCAGTTTTCGAGCTTGAAGCTGACGACGGGACGCAGCGTGAAACTGATGCGGTCGCCCACGTCATGTGTGACGGGCTGGTTCGAGGTGGCGCTCATGTGGCACGTTGCGCAGGTGGGCGCGGCGGAATAGTCCTTTCCGACGATCCAGGTTTTCGACGACAGGTTCATCTTGTTGATGTTGGCCCGGAACTGAATCCCGTGTTTTGACTCCGTGTAGATCTCGATCTGCGGGTGGTCGGGGCCCATGTGGCACTTGCCGCAGTTTTCCGGCTGCCGGGCCTGCGCGGAGCTGAAGGCATGGCGCCCGTGGCATGCGGCGCAGGTACCCTTGCTGCCGTCCGGGTTCACGCGGCCGATTCCGCTGTTCGGCCAGGTGTCCGCGTCGAATTTTCCGCCACCCGTATATTTCACTTCGCTGCCGTGGCACTGCCGGCAGCCGTTCACCGCCGCCGGACCGCCCTCCACGATCTCACCCAGCATATTGTCCAGCGAGCCGATGAACTGCGCGGCCCCGGCGTGGTGGCTCTTTTCGAATTGTGCGACCTCTTTCGCGTGGCACCGGGCGCAGTAGTTCGGGGTCACAATGACGGCAATCTGCTGGCCATAGTGATCGAACGTCGCAGGATCCTTGGCGTTGGCTTGGTGGCAGGAATAGCAGTCCACCCCTTTTGCCGCATGCGCGCTGGAGCGCCACTGGGCGACGATCCCCGGCGTGGACGTGCTGTGACACGCGAGACAAGTGGCGCCCGCCGTCGAAACCTTCGGAGCTGGCGCTGAGAAAGCCGGGGCGGCAAGAACGGCGGCGGCTACAATCAAAACGCTCAGGGATCGCATCAGGGACCTCCAGATGATTCAGTTCCTGGACTCAGACGGGCGTGGAACCGGCGGTCGAGGGAGAGGATACACCACCGGCCGCCCGTCTCCCAAGCGCCGCCGTCTCTATTCAGTTCCGCTTGCCGCGGCCTACTGCGTAGCTGCGAATTCGGCGAACGTCACGGAATTGCCGCCCAGTTCGCGCACGCCGATTTCGCGAGCACCATAGAACGTCGTGCGCTCGGGCATGATGATGGGCGCACCGGCGAGCCGCGCGATAATGTCGGCGAGGCCTTTCACTTCGATGTAGAGATACGTCGCCGGGGGATTGCGGTGGATGAGTCCGGGCACGTCTTTCTCCGCGCTTGCGTACGTCTGATACATCACCTCGACGCTGTCCTTGACCAGAATCACGAAGCCGAGTCTTGCGCCGTCGGGCACCTCGATGGCCTTCGCAAATCCCAGGCGCTCCATCCAGAACGGCAGGCACGATTCGATTTCTTCAACGAACAGGACCGGAGTCAGCTTCTTCAACGTATAACTCATGAGGGGGCCTCCTTGATCGCCGCTCCGCGGGGGCGGAAAATCGCTCGACGCGCGGGCCGGAATTTTGTAAGATTGCGAGGCGAAAGTAAAGCGAAAACAAAGAGAGGGCAAGATGAAGGACAATCGCCAGCTTCGTGACCTCACTTCCATCGGCCCGGCCATGCTCCGGGACTTCGAGCGGCTCGGCATCCGCACGGTGAACGACCTGGCGCGGCGCAATCCCGAGAAACTCTACGAAAAGCTCTGCCGCGTCACCCGGCAGCCGCAGGACATTTGCGTCCTGGACGTGTTCACCGCAGCGGTGGCGCAGGCGCGCGACCCGAAATTGCCGCGCGCCCAGCGCAATTGGTGGTATTGGAGCCGCCGACGCAAAGCTCAGGAATCGCAGCGCGCCCGGCCGCGCTGAGAGCCCTCCGTCCGGGCAAACACGCCTCAAAAGTCGAAGATTGTCGTCCCGGGGATCCTGATCGGCAGGATTCACAGGTTTCCAACGGAGTGTGCCGCGTCACACTCCATCCAAAATCGCCTCAGCAATCGGGCAGGTAGGGTGGGTAGCCGGAAATAGCGATCGGCGCGTATATCGCCCGCCAGCGCGCTGAGGGGGCTGTGCCAAAACGGGAAAGTCACCCCGCCTGCATTCACTGGAGCCGTCTTAGAGCGCCAGCGCGCCGGTGAAGGCGATTCGCGGCTTGACAGGGTCGCACTGCGCGACGTGGCCGATGCGGTAGAACTTTTCGCGGCGGCGCTTGAGTTCGCCCTCCACTTTGCGCAGGTGTTTCGCGGGAACGACGAGGATCATGCCTACGCCGAGATTGAACGTGCGCAGAAGTTCATCGCGCTCGAGCTTTCCGATCTCCGCGAGGTACTTGAACACCGGCGGAATGGACCACGAGCTCAAATCGATTTCCCCACGCGTGCCGCGTGGCAGCGCTCGGGGTAAATTGCCGGGAATGCCGCCGCCGGTGATGTGGGCCATCGCGTTGACCCAGCCGCGCGAGATCATTTTTTTCAGAACTGGCCAGTAGCACGTGTGGGGCTTCAAGAGTTCCGCGCCGATTTTGTTCCCCACCGCGGCCACATAGGTCTCCGGCGTCAGCCGTTCGACCTCAAACACCAGCTTGCGCGCCAGCGAATAGCCGTTGGTGTGTAGCCCGGCCGAAGGCAGCGCAAGCAGCGCGTCTCCGGCGCGCACGCGCGCCGGGCCGAGCATCTGCGAGCGCTCGACTGCTCCTACGATAAACCCCGCCACGTCGTACTCTCCCGGCGCGTAGAACCCCGGCATCTCCGCGGTCTCGCCGCCGATCAACGCGCAGCCCGCCGCGCGGCAGGCGCGGCTCATGCCTTCGACAATCTGCTCGACCAAATTCGGCTCCATTTTTCCGAGGGCGAGGTAATCGAGGAAGAAAAGCGGCTGCGCGCCAGTGGTGAGGATGTCGTTCACGCAGTGGTTGACGAGGTCGCCGCCCACCGTCGAGTGCACGCCCATCGCGAAAGCAATCTTGAGCTTCGTGCCCACGCCGTCGGCGCTCGAGACCAGTATCGGCTCGCGCCAGCGCTTGCGGTCGAGTTGGTAGAGCGCGCCGAAGCCGCCGATCTGGCCGAGCACGCCTTTGTGGAATGTGCGCGCGGCCAGACCGCGGATGCGCTCCTTGGCCTGATCGGCCAATGGGATATTCACGCCTGCACCGGCGTAATCCATGGAAGACTCTCTCTTTCCTTGCGGCGAGACGGGGTTGGGGGTCTTCACCGGTCAAAACATTCAGAACGTGTGGAACAGCCGGTTCCAGCGGACGCGGCTAGGATGAATCACCGCACTCAAGTAGGCGCGCACGCGATCGGCGATGTGGCCCGGCTCCCAGGAGTCTCCGGGCGCGTCAATGGACATGTAAAGGACGATCGGCGTGCCCTCGATGGAATCGTCCGGCGCGAAGCCCCAGTAGCGGCTGTCTCGCGAATCGTTGCGGTTATCGCCCATCATGAAATAAGAGTGCGGCGGCACGGTCACTGGCTTGCCACATGCAAAATCGCAGGAGCTTTGCATGTCCATCGGTTCGTTGATGTAGGGCTCGTTCTGCCGCTTGCCGTTCAACCAGACGGCGCCGTCGCGGATTTCAATCGTGTCCCCGGGCAACCCGATGAGTCGCTTGATGAAATCCGGCGAGCCCGGCAGCGGCGCGCGAAAAATCACGATTTGCCCGCGCTTCGGTACGCGCCACAGCCGCACGTGCCAACTGGTGAACGGCACGCTGGCTTCGTAGCCGATGCGGGTCATCAGCAGGTGATCGCCGATGAGCACGGTGTTCTCCATCGAGCCCGAGGGAATCACGCGCGCCTGCACCAGCGTTCCCTGGATGAACAAGAACGCCAGGATCACCCAGAACCAGGAAAGCACCTCGCGCCAGAAGCGGCTGCCCTTCTCCGACTTCGATTCGTTTGTTTTTTCCTTCTTCATGACGGCAGGTATGTCCTCAGAAAGATTATCGCTCAGCGGAGCACGCAGAATCCAGATTGTTCTCCGGGATGTTTACTACGGAGCGCTCAGGGCTCTCGCGGAACGGCGACACGAGGATCAGATTCGCGGGAGGCCACTTCGAGTTGCACCAGCTCGGTCGGGTAGTTCCCCGTGTAGCAGGACGTGCAGAAGCGGCCTTCGGTGTCGGCGACGGCGCGGCGCATGCTCTCGAGCGACAAATAACCCAGCGAATCGGCGCCCAGGAACTGGCGAATTTCTTCGATCGAGTGTACCGCGGCGATCAATTCCTCGCGCGTGGGCGTGTCCACGCCGTAGTAGCACGGCGAAATCGTCGGCGGGCAAGAGATGCGCACGTGGACTTCGGTGGCGCCGGCTTCGCGCACCATGCGCACGATTTTGCGGCTGGTGGTGCCGCGCACGATGGAATCGTCCACCAGGACGATGCGTTTGCCTTCGAGCAGGCCGCGCACGGGATTGAGTTTCAGCCGCACGCCGAAATCGCGTATGGCCTGCTCCGGCTCGATAAACGTGCGCCCGATGTAGTGATTGCGGATCAGCCCCATACAGAATGGAATCCCGGAAGCGTGCGCGAAACCGATGGCCGCGGGCACGCCCGAATCCGGCACGGGCACCACGACGTCCGCGGACGCGGGATGTTCCTGCGCGAGTTGCCGGCCGAGCATCTCGCGGCTCTGATTCACCGGGCGGCCGAAGACCATGCTGTCCGGCCGCGAAAAATAAACGTGCTCGAAGATGCAGTACTGATGCGGCTTGGGCGGAGCGAAGCGGATGGACTCGATGCCGGAGCGCGAGATGCGCACCATTTCGCCGGGTTCGACTTCGCGGATGTATTCCGCGCCGAGCAGATCGAACGCGCAGGTCTCCGAGGCCACGAGATACGCCGCGCCGAGCTTGCCCAGGCAGAGCGGTCGGAAGCCGCGCGGGTCGCGGATGGCGTAAAGCTCCTCGCGCGTCAGCAGGAGCAGCGAGTAGGCGCCCTCCATCTGGTTGAGCGCGTCGCCGATGGCGCCGCTCAGATTGCGCGCCGCGCCGCGCGCGATCACGTGCACGATCACTTCGGTGTCGCTGGTGGTCTGGAAGATCGAGCCGCGGTGTTCGAGTTTGCGCCGCCACTCGGTGGCATTGGTCAGATTGCCGTTGTGAGCCAGCGCGAGCTTACCCTTGTTGCAGTCAATCACGATGGGCTGCGCGTTCGCGAGCGTGTTGTCCCCCGCGGTCGAATAGCGCGTGTGGCCGATGGCCATATCGCCCGGCAGGCGCGCCAGCACGTCGGGCTTGAAGATTTCTTCTACCAAGCCCATGCCTTTGTGGCCGGTGAGATCAGCGCCGGTCGAAGTGACGATCCCGGCCGCTTCCTGCCCGCGATGCTGCAGTGCGTAGAGGCCCAGGTAGGCGAGCTTCGACGCTTCGGGATGGCCGAAAACGCCGCAGACCCCGCAGTGGTCGTGGAAATGGTCGTCGTGAATGGGTGTGTATCCGCTGTTCATTTGCGAATCACTGATTTTGCAAACCCTTGTTTGACAGGGCAAATTCTAGCGCGCCGGACCAGGCGTCGCGCAGCGAGGGAACCTCAGCCTTAATCACGGCCTTACTGTTGAGCTGAATCCGGAATTCGCTGCCGCCGACTCTGCCGATCTCACGCAGCGCGACTCCGTATTGTCGCGCAAGTTCGAGCACAGCGACAAGCTGCGTTGGCGCGCAAGAAATGACCGCGCGGGCGCCGCGCTCGCCGAAGAGCGCAATCTCGGTGGGTTCGGCATTGTCGAGTTTAACTTCTGCTGAGAGTTCTTCGCTGGCAAAGCAGGATTCCGCCAGAGTCACCGCCAGGCCGCCATCGCTGACGTCATGCGCCGAGTGCAGCAGGCCCTGATCCGCGAGCGCGACGAGGCAATCGATCAGGCGCTTCTCCGCGGCGAGATCCACTTCCGGCGGCACGCCTGCCACGATGCCATGAATCGTCTTGGCGTATTCGCTCGACGAGAATTCCTCTGCGTTGTCATTCTGAGCGGAGCGAAGAATCTCTCCTTCTTTTCCATCCAGCAGCACAATCACATCGCCTTCCGCGCGAAACGCCATTCCCACCGCGCGTGAAGCGTCTTCGAGCAGGCCAAGGATGCCGATCACCGGCGTGGGAAGAATGGACTTGCCCAGCGTCTCGTTGTAGAAGCTGACGTTGCCGCCCGTAATCGGCGTCTCGAGCGCGCGGCAGGCTTCGGCGATGCCGTCAATGGCTTCGCTAAACTGCCACATCACCTCGGGTTTTTCCGGGCTGCCAAAATTAAGGCAATTCGTGGCCGCAATCGGCCTGGCTCCCACGCAGGCCACGTTGCGCGCGGCTTCAGCGACTGCGGCCATCGCGCCGCGCCGCGGATTGAGCGAGCACCAGCGGCCGTTGCCGTCGGTGGCGAGTGCGAGTCCGCGCTGCGTTTCCTTGATTCGCACCACTGCGGCGTCTCCCGCGCCCGGCGCGACCAGCGTATTCGTGCGCACCATGTGGTCATACTGCTCGAAGATCCAGCGCTTGGACGCGATGGCAGGCGAAGCCATCAGGCGCGTAAAGTTTGCCGTCAGGTCCGTGCCTTCCGGCGCGAATTCGAATAGTTTCCCGGCGCGTTTCGAAGTTTCGGGCGGCGAGATCGGCCGGTGATAGACTGGCCCTTCCTCCGCCAGCGGATGCGCGGGAATTTCCGCAACCACTGCACCGTGATCGCGCACGCGCAAAATGCCATCGCCCGTCACGCGGCCGATTTCGACGGCGTCGAGTCCCCACTTCGCGAAGACGTCGAGCAATTCACGTTCGCGGCCGCGTTCCGCGACCAGCAGCATGCGCTCCTGCGATTCGCTGAGCATGATTTCGTAGGGCGTCATGCCGGTTTCGCGTTGCGGCACCCGCGCGAGGTCAATTTCGATGCCCGTGCCGCCGCGCGAAGCCATTTCGCACGTCGAGCAGGTCAATCCCGCGGCGCCCATGTCCTGGATCGCGACCACCGCGCCCGTCTGCATGGCTTCGAGGCACGCTTCGAGCAGAAGTTTTTCCATGAACGGGTCGCCCATCTGCACGTTGGGCCGTTTCTGCTGCGATTCTTCGGTGAACTCCGCCGAAGCCAGCAGCGAAGCGCCGTGGATGCCGTCGCGCCCGGTCTTTGCCCCGACGTAGATGACGGGATTGCCTTCGCCGCGCGCCTTGGCGAGAAAAAGCTGGTCCTTGCGCGCGATGCCCAGAGCCAGAGCGTTCACCAGCGGATTCGCGGAGTAGCACGGTTCGAAGCAGACCTCGCCGCCGACGGTGGGCACACCGAAACAATTTCCGTAAAACGCGATGCCGCTGATCACGCCGTCGAGGATGCGGCGGTTCGCGGCTTCATCCAGCGGCCCGAACCGCAGGGAATCGAGCACGGCAATGGGCCGCGCGCCCATGGTGAAAATATCGCGCAGGATGCCGCCGACGCCCGTGGCCGCGCCCTGAAACGGCTCAACGTAACTCGGATGATTGTGCGATTCGATTTTGAAGACGGCGGCGAGGCCGTCGCCGATGTCCACTACCCCGGCGTTTTCGCCCGGCCCTTGCAGGACTCGCGGGCCGCGCGTGGGTAGGCGTTTCAGGTGCACTTTGCTGGACTTGTAGGAGCAGTGCTCGCTCCACATCACGCTGAAGATGCCGAGCTCGGTGATGTTGGGTTCGCGCCCCAGGATTTTCAGGATGCGCGCGTACTCCTCGGACGTCAGGCCGTGTTCCGCGGCGATTTCTGGAGTGACTCTGATTTCAGTGTCGAGCATTTGGGACAGAAAACGTTCGTGCTAGGACGCGGCCTTCGCGGCCTCGGCGAGTGATGCGACCATGGAACGAAAAACCACCAGGCCGTCCGCCGAGCCCAGCGCGGATTCCACGGCGCGTTCGGGATGCGGCATCAAGCCGACGACGTTGCGTTCCGCATTGCAGATTCCCGCGATATTGGCGAGCGAGCCATTGGGGTTCGCATCCGGATCTTCCGCGCCCTCCGGAGTGGTGTAGCGGAAGACAATCCGCCGATCGTGCTCCAATTCTTCGAGCGTGGCCGCGGCGCAGAAGTAGCGGCCTTCGGAATGCGCGATGGGCATCTTCAGCACCTGTCCCACGCTCGCCGCGCGCGTGAATGGCGTGTCTATCGTCTCCACGCGGGCGTACACGTGGCGGCAGATGAATCGCAGTCCCGCATTGCGCAGCATCGCGCCCGGGAGAAGCCCCGCTTCGAGCAAAATCTGAAAACCATTGCAGATGCCCAGCACCGCACCGCCCGCGGCTGCAAAGCGGGCC
Source organism: Terriglobia bacterium (assembly GCA_041497315.1). GTDB lineage: Bacteria > Acidobacteriota > Terriglobia > Acidiferrales > UBA7541 > JBGQGH01. The sequence goes on from JBGQGH010000007.1 coordinate 39,133, forward strand.
AGCGCCTTCATCACCGGCGAAAAGCGCGCGATGGCTCCCGTGCGCAGGTAGTCGCCGTAAGCAAAACCGCCCGGGAGAAGAATGGCGTCAAAGCCCGCAAGGATTTCCGTTTGGTGCCAGATGAATTCCACCGGTTGGCCGAGCACTGTGCCGATGGCGTGGTAGGCGTCGTGATCGCAGTTGGAACCCGGAAAGACGACTACGCCAAATTTCATGGTTCGCGCGTGCCCCCCGCGCGCATTCTAACACAGCATAATGGGTCTCGGGCTAAATCGAGCCATGCGGAAACTATTGTCGTTCGGCCTTCACGGCGCGGAGCTCCTCCACGATTTTCTTTCTCAGGTCGTCGTCGGAATCGCCCGGCAAGCGCACAACGGTTCTCGATATCGGGAAACCGTTCTCGTCCGCGAGTAACAAGCAGCGAGCCGCGCCGTGCCCGGGAAATGCATCGATAACCGACCATGGCAGTCGCGCGATAGCCAATGCTTCGTAAGTGAGGCATCTTAGACTTAGTTTGTCAAACATGGGGTCTCCTCGCACCAGTTAACCACTCGCGGAGCGGACAGGGAAAATCCGTCATATTTCAAGGGGGCTTAGCTTCTGGAGGATCGTTTGCGGCGTCTGCCGAGTGCCTTCCGGCGGGGCTCGGGGCGCGAGCGTTTTTTCGTCTTGCGGCGAGGTTTCTCGGCCGCGGCGGCTTCTCGTTTGCGAGCAGCGACCCAGCCGGGCTTATTGGCCTGCTTGCCGCGGGCAATGCCCAGCGCACCCGACGGCACGTTTTCCGTAATCGTCGAGCCCGCGGCGACGTAGGCGCCGTGGCCAACCTTCACCGGAGCGACGAGCGCGGTATTGCTGCCGATAAAGACGCGGTCGCCGATGGTGGTGGGATTTTTCTGCGTGCCGTCGTAATTGCACGTGATGGTGCCCGCGCCGACGTTGGTGTGGCGACCAATTTTCGTGTCGCCCAGATAGGTCAGGTGCATGGCCTTCGCGCCTTCGCCGAGGACTGATTTCTTCATCTCGACGAAGTTGCCCACGCGCGCGCCCGCTTGCAATTGCGCGCCTTCGCGGAGATGCGCGAACGGCCCGACGGTAGAGTTCCTCCCCAGTCGGCTGGCGTGCACGACCGAATAGGGCTTCACCGTGACGCCGTCTTCGAGCACCGAATCGCTGATGATGCTGCCCGACCGTATGGTGCAACCCGCGCCGATGCGCGTCTTGCCGAGGAGCTGCACGAACGGCTCGATGGTGGTGTCCGCGCCGGCGGTGACGTCGGGATCAACAAGCACGGTTTCGGGAAGCTGAATCGTCACGCCCGCGTTCATCAATTCAGCGCGTTTGCGCGCGCGAAAGATGCGGTCCACGTCCGCGAGGCTCGCGCAGGTGTTGCAGCCCAGAATTTCGTCGGCGTCGGCAGCAAGCTGCGCCAAAACCGCTTCGCCCTTCTGCGCGAGTAATGCGATTGCGTCCGTCAGGTAAAGCTCGCGGGGTGCGTTATTGGGGCGAACCTGCGCCAGGCACGGCCAGAGTTTCGCGAGCGTGAAGCAGTAGATGCTCGAGTTCACTTCATTGATCGCGCGCTGGTCATCGGCGAGCGCGGACTCCTCGACGATGGCCGCGACGGTGTTGCCGGACTTGCGCAGGATGCGGCCGTAGCCAGTGGGGTCAGCCAATTCCGCGGTGAGGATCGTCGCCGCGGCGTTTCCTTCGCGGTGCGTGCGCAGAAGACTGCGCAGCGTCTCCGTGCGCACCAGCGGCGCGTCGCCCGGCAGCACTACTGCGTATTTCACGCGCGTGCCGATGGCGCGCCGCGACACGAGCAGGGCGTGTCCGGTGCCGTTCTGTGGCTGCTGCAAGATTGACGCGACACCTAGCGGTTCGACGGTCGCGGCAACCTGCTCGGCCTGATGGCCGACGACGGCGTAAATCGCGCGCGCGCCAAGCGGACGGCAAGCCAGCGCAACGTGTTCGACGAGCGAGCGGCCGCCCGCGCGATGCAGCACCTTGGCCTGCGATGATTTCAGCCGCGTGCCTTTTCCCGCGGCGAGGATGACGACAGCGAAATCGGAGGAGGACATAGTGGCCTCATTCTCTACCGCGGCCCGTCAATTGACAACAGGTCGCGATGCCACACGCCCCGGGGTGTTGTACAGAGCGTTACGCCCTGCCGGGCAGCATTGACACATCCGCGAAAGAGGTATACCAGAGTGCCGATCACAGGCATTGGGGTTGGGAGGAGTCGATATGAGGAAGTGTCCATTCTGTGCCGAACAGATTTCGGACGACGCGCGGATTTGTCCGTGGTGCTCCGCCGACCTGATTTCCGGGACGCCTGCGACGCCGAGTCCCGCAGCGCCCGGCCGGAACATTCCAAGTCCCATTGCCGCGGGCGAGGCGCAGACGAGCGGCATGGCCATCGGCAGCCTGATCACCGGCATATTCTTTTTCGTTCTGCCGTCCGCGATCGCTGCCGTCATCCTGGGGCACATTTCGCGCTCGGAGATCCGTAATTCCGATGGCCGCAAGAAAGGCGCGGGGATGGCCCTGGCAGGATTGATCCTGGGCTACACGGGCATCAGTCTCATCCCCTTCTTGATCATCGCGGCGATCGCCATACCCAACCTGCTTCGCTCACGGATTTCGGCGAACGAGGCCTCTGCCGTCAGCTCTCTGCGATCTCTCAATTCAGCTCTCATTCTCTACAACTCGACCTATGGGCAATTTCCGCCGAAGCTGAGTAATCTGGCGCCACCCGCCTCCGGCAAGCCGACACGTGAGGCGGCCGATCTGATCGATCAGGCGCTGGCCGGGGGAACGAAGGTCGGCTACACCTTTCACTACGAAGCGTTCAGCTCGCAGGGGACACCCACTCTCGACCTGTACCGACTCACCGCAGAGCCGCTGGTGGTCAATCAGACGGGAACACGCTTTTACTTTACGGACCAGTCCGGAGCAATCCGCTACGCTACTGGTGAACGCGCCAACGAGAACAGTCCGCCGCTTTAGCAACTCCTCTTTGACTTGAGAGAAGAGAGAAGGTCACCGCGCTAGTCGCTGGCGTGGAGTTCGGCGGGACGAGCAACTTCTGCGCGGTCCGCGCGTGCGGGCGGCGCGGCATTCAGCGTAGTTTCGGTCCACAGCGAAGGATCGGCCAAGAGCCGCGTGACGAGTTGCGTGTGCAGCGCGTGGCCCGCTTTGTGCCCTTCCACGCGCCCCAGCAACGGCCGGCCGATCAGCGCGATGTCACCGATCAAGTCCAGGGCCTTATGTCGGCCGAACTCGTTTTCGAAACGCAGCGGGCCATTCATGATGCGGTCGTCGGCGAGAACGATGGCGTTTTCCAGAGAGCCGCCGCGAATCAGTCCCATGGCGCGCAGGCCGGCAAACTCCCGCACAAAACCAAAGGTGCGCGCGGGAGCGAGTTGCCGGCTGAACGTTTCGCGGTTTACCGTCAATTCAATTTCCTGGCGGCCGACCATGGGGTGCGCGTAGTCCACGAAGCAGTGCACGCGGAATTCGTCGGCGGGATAGATGCCGATGCGTCGGTCGCCTTCGCTCACTTCGAGTGGGCGAAGGATTTTGAGGTAGCGCCGCTTGCGGCGCAGGCGGCGGGTTCCCGCGCGGTTCAGCATCTCGATGAACGGCTGGGAAGAGCCGTCCAGGACCGGCAGCTCGATGGCGTCAATCTCGACGTAAGCGTTGTCCACGCCGGAGGAGTAGAGCGCCGCCAGCAGGTGTTCGATGGTGCAGAGGAACACGCCCTTCTTCATCAAGCTGGTGGCGTAACTGACCCGCGCGACGTTGCGGACCTGCGCTTCGATCTCAAATCCGTCCAGGTCCACACGCCGGAAAACGATCCCGGTATCCGCGGGTGCGGGCAGCAGTTTCAAGTGGGAGTGAACTGCGGTGTGGAGTCCGATTCCTTCTGTGGAGACTGAGCGCTCGATCGTGGTCTGAAAGGGCATCCGAGGACGTATGATAGCAGCACTTCTGCTTCCGTTGACGATAGCATTTAGGGCTTCATTTTGAGCGAGTTACAGGCGTTGAAGTGTCCAATGAATGACCGTGCGTGGCAAAAACGCCACAGATCACGCAATTCCCCGTGTCCAGTTTCATGCCAGGGCGAGCGGACTGCAGTGGACACCAGACAGCCGCACTGCCGAAGAGGGGTCTCCATCATCGTCACAAATCATGGGGTAGAATCGGTTCACCACAACCTCGGGTTCCTTACGGACGGGAGTTGGTTTGACGGATAGAGAAAACAGGCGACGGTTGAGAGGCTATCCGTATACAATGTATGTCTCCTGGTTTGCTGCAAGGACTTAAGATTCCGGCGCTGTCTGGAGGCCGCCATGCCCCAGTCGCCCTATTCCTTGGCGAAATGTTATCCAATACTTCGCGAGGCCCTGCGTGAAAATCAAATTGCCATCCGTGGCCCACGACCTGAAGGGATTCGAGGCCCTCGTAGAATTGCACGCGGGTACAAAAGCCTGCTTTTTGGACGAGATTGAGATCGACATGCAATCGGCAAGCTGGTTCGACGCGGGAATGTGTGCGGCACTCGGGGCGATACTCTACAGGCTCGGCGATGAACTGAATACAATCCGCCTGACCAAGATACCGGACAGTGTGGAGAAGATCCTTTCAAAGAATGGATTCCTGAGCAATTACGGCAGAACAAAAATTCCGGACAGATGGGGAACGACTATTCCCTATAAGCGTTTTGATGTAAAAGATGATCGGTATTTTGGAGAGTATATAGAGGCAGAGCTCGTCAGGCGACCGGGAATGCCGCGGATGTCACGCGTCTTGATCAAGAAATTCCGGGAAAGTATCTTCGAAGTGTTCAGCAATGCGGTTATACACTCCCAGACGAAGTTGGGGATCTTCAGTTGTGGACAGTTTTTTCCGCAACGCCATCGAATAGACTTTGTCGTTGCCGACTTAGGAATCGGCATCAGACAAAATGTTGAGCAAAACGCGGGACTGTCATTGACAGCGGAGAAGGCCATCGAGTGGGCGACGGCGGGACGCAACACCACGCGGAGAGGCCCCGTGCCAGGGGGCCTCGGGCTGAAGCTCTTGGGTGAGTTCATTAATCTGAATGGTGGCCGCATTCAAATTGTGTCCGACGGCGGCTATTGGTGCCTGCAGCGTGGAAGGGCTAGTGCGACACCGCTCAGCCAACCTTTCCCTGGGACAATCGTAAGCCTTGAAATTAATACGGCAGATAAGAGCTCATACGCCTTGTCAACAGAATTGTCTGCCTCTAACATCTTCTGACGCAAGAGAGGACATCAAATCATGGCGCTGGGAATGGAGCTCTTAGTTTACGAGATCGTAGGAAGTCCGCTCTGCGTCGCCTCGGATGACGGCCAGAAGGTGTTTGATCGAGTTGCCGGCGCAATGCAAGAGGGGCGCCAAGTAACGCTGTCTTTCCGAAACGTTAAGAGTTTGACTTCTGCATTCCTCAATGCAGCGATCGGCCAACTCTACGGCTCATTCAAAGACGAAGAAATAAGGAGCCTCCTCAGTGTCAAGGATCTACAGCCAGACGACCTCGCTCTACTGAAGAGGGTCGTAGACACGGCTAAGGAGTATTTTAAAGACCCGAAAAGGTTTGACGGTGCGATGGAAGAAATCTTGGGAAGCGAAGACGATGGAAAGTAACGCCTCCGAGATTACGAGCTATCCGTTTTCCCAAGCCGATGAATTGCTCCTGGACACAAACATCTGGTTTCTTGTTTTCGGACCCCACAAGCCAGGTGATAAGAGAACGCAGATTTATTCGAGAGCACTTGCAAACATCATGGCTGCGCAGAGCAGGATTTATATCGATGCAATCGTCGTCTCCGAGTTCGTCAACGCATATGCGCGGCTAAAACACAAAATCCGCACTTCAAGCCGCGGAGTTTCAATTGAGTTTAAACAGTTTAGGCAGACACCAGATTTCGTCCCAATTGCGCAAGCGATCGCGGCTGATACGCGGAGAATTCTCGGGTGCTGCAGCCGGATTGAAAGCGAATTCTCAACAATCTCCGTCGATAGCGTCCTCGATGAATTCGAGAAAGGCGGAGCGGACCTGAATGATCTCCTTGTTGCGGAATTGTGTAAGAAGAACGGGCTCAAACTAATCACAGATGACGGAGACTTCAAAATAACGGGCCTCTCCGTGTTAACTGCAAACAAGAAACTCTTGACCCAATAAGAGTCGAGAACTGGTCCCTGATCTCATGGCTTCGCCCTTTACGATTCTCCCAAGTCAACAAGTCCCCCCGTCGGCGGCGCATCCGCGGCCGGAATGGCTGCGCGTGAAATTCTTTGGCGGGCCGAATTATCAGGACCTGAAGAGCATCATGCGCACGCTGGGCCTGCACACGGTCTGCGAGAGCGCGCGCTGCCCCAACATGGGCGAGTGCTGGGAACACCGCACCGCCACGTTCATGATCCTCGGCAACATCTGCACGCGCGCCTGCGGCTTCTGCGCCGTGCCTTCCGGCAAGCCCATCGGACCTCCGGAAGAAGATGAGCCCGAGCGCGTGGCCGAAGCGGTCGAAAAAATGGGCCTGCGCTATACCGTGGTGACTTCCGTGAACCGCGACGATCAGCCCGATGGCGGCGCGGAGATCTTTGCACGCACTATCGGCGAGATCCGCCGGCGCGTGCCGGCCTGCAAGGTCGAAGTATTGATCCCGGATTTCCGCGGCGTGTGGACGGCGCTGGAAACCGTGATCGCCGCGCGGCCCGACGTGCTCAACCACAACATCGAGACCGTGCCGCGGCTTTACCGCCAGGTGCGCAAAGGAGCGATCTACGAACGCTCGCTCGAATTGCTGCGCCGCGCCAAGGAACTGGCGCCGGGGATGCCGACAAAGACCGGCATGATGCTGGGCCTGGGTGAAGAAACCTCCGAAGTGCTGGCCGCAATGCAGGATCTCGCCACGCAGGGCACGGACATCCTCACGCTCGGCCAGTATTTGCAACCCACGCGCGAGCATTTGCCCGTGGTCCGCTTCGTGCATCCCCAGGAATTCGCCGAGTACAAGCGCGCGGGCGAGCATATGGGCTTCCGCCACGTGGAGTCCGGGCCGCTGGTGCGCTCGTCGTATCACGCCTTCGAACAAATCGAAGCCTGCGCGCCGTAGGCTCCCGCACTCCCTGTCTGGACATCCCAGTTTTTCTGTGTTCAATTGTGGCTCTTCCTATGTCTCTCGATTGGCTCCGCGCGCGCGCACGCTTCGACCGCAACGAATTCTCCGGCGCATTCGGCGACATCGGCACCGATTTCCCACTGATCGTGGGAATGATCCTGGCCGCAGGCCTTGACGTCCCCAGCGTGCTAATCCTGTTCGGCGCGATGCAGGTCCTGACAGGGTTGATCTACGGCATGCCCATGCCGGCACAGCCGCTCAAGGCCATGGCAGTCATTGTGATCACGCAGAAACTGAGCGGAAACATCCTCTACGGCGGCGGGCTTGCCATCGGCGTGTTAATGCTGCTGCTCACCGTCACCGGGCTGGTGGAATGGCTGGCACGCGCGGTGCCGAAAAGCGTGGTCCGCGGCATTCAATTCGGCCTGGGCCTGCAACTTGCCTCACTGGCGCTGAAAGACTACGTGCCTGCGGACGGTCGCACGGGTTACGCGCTGGCTGCGGCGGCATTCCTGCTGACCGCGTTGCTCCTGGGCAACCGGCGCTTTCCGCCCGCGCCGTTTGTGATCCTGCTCGGCATCGGCTATGCGCTACTTTTCAAACTGAGCGGCAGCCTGCCCAGCCACGGCTTCGGCGTCCATCTGCCTCAATACCACCAACCCGCCGCTCACGACATTTGGATTGGTTTCCTGCTGCTTGCGCTGCCGCAAATCCCGCTCTCGCTCGGCAATTCCATCCTGGCCACGCGCCAGGTGGCCGAAGATCTTTTTCCAGAGCGGCGCGTCACGGTGAAAAAAATCAGCACAACCTATTCACTCATGAACTTAATCAACCCGTTTTTTGGCGGGATTCCCACCTGTCACGGCTCCGGCGGGATCGCCGGGCACTACGCCTTCGGCGGCCGCACGGGCGGCTCGGTGATCATCTACGGCGCGCTGTACCTGGTATTGGGATTGTTTTTTAGCGGGGGCTTCGGCACCGTTGTGCAGTTGTTCCCGCTACCGGTGCTGGGCGTCATTCTGTTATTCGAATCGCTGGCGCTGATGAAACTCATGCGCGATATGACGGCGGTGCCGGCGGATTTTGCATTGGCGTTGCTGGTCGGCCTGATTTGCTTTGGCGTGCCGTATGGCTACGTCATCGGTCTCGTTGTCGGCACCGCGTTCGCATACCTGCTCCCCGGAAGGCTCGGCAGTCTCACGCGCCCTGCCACAGACACGACCCCGCAGAAAAAATCCGATACCAAATGAGCGTCCACGACGTTCCGTGTTTTGGCCGCGCAGCTTATTTGCTGCTCATCGCGACGAGCGCGGCGCGAATCACCTCGGAGAGGCGTTTTGTGCAATTTTGATCTCGCGCGGCGAGGTTCTCCGCGGCATGAAACGCGACGGCGGCTTTCTCTTTGCGGTTCAGTTTCGCATTCATGTCGCCAATCATTAGCGGGAACAGGGGATTCTGCGGATATTGCTCGGCCAGCGGCGCCAACAAGTCCGCCGCACGATCGTATTGCTGATCGTAGTTGCGCAGATTTTTGGCCAGGTAATAACGCGCTTCCACTGCGGTCAGCTCGCCATCCTTCATCGCGCGCTCGAGCTGCTGCACTCCGATGTGTTTGGCCCCGCCGGGAATCCCCATAAAGAACCGTAGGATTTTGGCGAAGGCGGAGAGTGTATCCACGTAATAGTTGTAAAGCCCGAGGCCCGTATACGCGTCGGCGAGGTCCGGATCCATCGCCGTGGCGCGCAGCAAGTGCTCGCGGGCTTTTACGCCGGCACGCGCGGTGGCGCGCTTGTCGTCGCGCAGCGCGAGCAGCCTCGCGCGAAGCAGAAAACCCATCCCGGCGTATAGATGCATCGGTGAAATCTCATTTTTCGCGAGCTGCGCCTCGGCAAGCTGCGTGGCCTTGTCGGCGAGGGCCAGATACTCGTCGTCTCCCGGCGATCGCGGGCGATGCCACGCGTCGATCAGGTTCCATTTGATCTCGAGCGATTGGCAATAAATTTTCCACCAGCGCGCTTCCGCTTCCAGGAGGAAACCGAGCGGCTGATCGGGCTGATCCTGCTGAAGTTTATGGAAGAGCGGCAGCGCGGCATCCAGATCGCCGTTGTAGAGGAGGCGAAGGCCTTCGGTGGCTTCCGGCGGAAGGTTCAGTTTGCTCGCGTGCGCGGAAATCGGGAGCAGAAGAGCGGCTGCTGCGAGCGGCCATAGAATTCGAACGACCAATCTGCGGCGCCCCGCCATCTCAGCTTTCCGCCGCAGCGGAACTGCCCGCCGGCCGCGCGGGCGCCGGACGCAGCAGTCCCAGCACGCCCGCAGCGAAAATGTACATAGTGAAACATTCCACCGCGAAGGGCAGGAAGCCGAGGAATCCCGGCGCAGGCATTTCAAGAATCTTCCAATGCTGGAACATGGGGAAGATGTAGATCCATTTCGCTGCCGCCCAGAAATTCCAGAATTCCCAGAGCAGGCCGCACGCCCATCCGGATGCCAGCAGGCTCCAGAATCGCGCGCGATTCCCCTGCTCAAAGTCGCCGAGCAGCGAAGGCCAACCGTGTCGCCGGTTGATGGGATCGAGCAGGAAGATGAAGCCGAGCCACACCAAGGCAAAAAGATACGCGGCGAGGCGCTGCGGCAAAACGAGCGGCGCAAGCAGCAGGATTGCCCCGGCCGCAAGCCAGACAAACTCCTTCGTTCCGGAAACTTTGGATGGCTTCGCGGGACGCAACCATCCCAACGATTCGATCAGGTCCGCCGTCACGATGATTCCCGGCGTGATCGTGGCGAACGACCAAGCGTAACCGAACCAGCGCGCCGCGAGGGTTCCCGGAAGGCCTACATAGGCCCAGTTTTCGAGGCGCAGGTTGTAGGCCTCGAAGATCAGCCACAACGGGATCGAAAGCAGGGCCATCACGCCAAATTCGCCCGGAGCATCGCGCAGGCGCGAGTGTCCCGTGACGGCGAAGACGCTCGCTTCGGCCAGGACGATGTAGCAAGTCCAGGCGATGGGCGTGAAATACGTGGCCACCGGCTCGATGCCGCGGAACATCAGCCATTCCGCCGCGACGAGCAGCGCCAGCGCCACGCAACCCTCCAGCGGCAGCGGCCGTTTGCGCGCGCGCAGGAAGCCCGCGACCAAAATGGCCAGTGTCGCCGCGAGCAAGATCACGCCCAGCTTCACCATGCGATCCCGATGTTAGCGCAGGTGGCCCAGTTTTGGCGCGCCCTGCGCCATCTGCTATGCTCTGGGTTTCCCTTGGGTGCCCGAGTGGCGGCGGAACAACCCAAACTCGAACGCGGTCTGGGCCTGCTCGAAGCCACGTCGCTCAACATGATCGACATGGTGGGCATCGGACCCTTCATCACCATCCCGCTGGTCATCCAGTACATGGGCGGGCCGCAATGCTTGCTGGCCTGGGCGGCCGGGGCGCTGCTTTCCGCGCTCGACGGCTTCGTCTGGTCCGAACTGGGTGCGGCGATGCCGGAAGCGGGCGGTAGCTACGTCTTCCTGCGCGAATCTTACGGCCCGGGGCGCTGGGGCCGCCTGATGTCTTTCCTTCTTGTCTGGCAGACGCTGATCCAGGCGCCGCTGGTGATGGCCTCCGCGGCCATCGGCTTCGCGGACTATCTCACGTACCTCGTGCCGTTGGGGCCGTTGGGACTTCGCGTGGTGCGCGCCGCAGTGATTCTGCTAGTTGTCTTTCTGCTCTACCGGCGGATCACAACGGTGGGAAAGCTTTCCGTGTTTATCTGGGTCGGTGTAATCGGGACGATTGCGTGGATGATTTGGGGAGGCGTGACGCATTTCAATCCGAAGATTGCGTTCGATTTCCCGCCGGGGGCCTGGAATTTTTCCTGGCTCTTCTTCGTCGGCCTGGGCCATGCGTCTGTGAAAACGATTTACACTTATCTCGGCTACTACAACGTGTGCCACCTGGGCGGCGAAGTGCGCGACCCCGAACACACGATTCCGCGGAGCATGTTCATCTCCATCGCCGGGATCGCCGTGCTTTATCTGGCCATGCAAACCAGCATCCTCGGCGTGATTCCGTGGCGTCAGGCGATGGAATCAAAATTCATCGTGAGCACGTTTGTCGAACACATCTACGGCTCCGCTGCGGCCAAGTTTGCGACGGGAATGATCCTCTGGGTGGCTTTCGGCTCGCTATTTTCGGTGACGCTGGGCTACTCGCGCATCCCTTACGCGGCAGCCACCGACGGAAACTTTCTCTCCGCCTTCGGGAAGCTTCATCCGACGGGGCGATTCCCGTATGTATCGCTCCTGACGCTCGGCGCGGTGGGTTTGAGCTTCAGCCTGATGTTCCGGTTGAGCACAGTGATCAGCGCGATCCTGGCCATGCGCATTCTGGTGCAATTCATCGGCCAGGCCATCGGCGTGATCGCGCTGCGGCGGCGCTGGCCTTCAGAGCGCCTTCCATTCAAGATGTGGCTCTTCCCATTGCCCGCCGTGTTGGCGATACTGGGCTGGGCGGCAATTTTCTTCTCGACCGGATGGAAATTGGAGTTGAGCGCGCTGGGGGTGATGATGCTGGGAATCGTCGTGTTCTTGTGGCGGGCGCGGATGCTGAGCGAGTGGCCATTCGCTGTAGTGCGCGGAGAGACGGCGCGATGAAGCGGCTCGCGCGAACCGGCTGGCTGCTGTTTCTCGCCGTGGCTACAGCGGCGCCCGCGCTGGCGCAAGGAAACGCGGCGCCCGATCAGAGCTTTCCTGCCGCGCTCGAAGCCATCCAGCGCGCGCGCGTTTCCACGCGCATTCTCTTCATCACCGCGCATCCGGACGATGAAAACTCCGGCCTGCTGCCTTACCTTGCTCACGCGCTCAACGCCGATGTGTCTCTGCTTACGATCACGCGCGGCCAGGGCGGCCAGAACGCCATCGGGCCCGAGCTCGGGGCGCAACTCGGCGTCGTCCGCAGCTCGGAGCTGCTGGCAGCCACGCAACTCTACGGCGTGAAGCTCTATTTCACACGCGCGCCGGACTTCGGCTTCTCGAAGACGCTCGATGAAACTCTGCACATCTGGGGAGACGTCGCACTGGCCGATATGGTGCGCGTCATCCGCACGCTCCGGCCCAACATCATCATCAACGGCTGGGATTCCGTTCGCGGAGGCCACGGCAACCATCAGGCTTCCGGCTCTCTCACGCCGAAGGCGTTCGAAATGGCCGCCGATCCCAAGGCGTTTCCAGAGCAGATTGCCGACGGCCTCGAGCCATGGCAAGCCTCGCTTCTGCTGCAGCCCGGCCGCACGGACGATGCAAACGCGCTGGTTTTGCAAACCGATGAGGTCTCGCCTACGTGGGGAAAGAGCTACCGTGAAATGGGATTCGAGGGTATCGCCCAGCACCGCTCGCAAGGTGTTCCGGGCAATTTGAATTCGCCATTCCGCCGCGGGACGGTGACGCTGGCCCGAG
>JBGQGH010000008.1:0-48819 GCA_041497315.1 Terriglobia bacterium
CGCCGACGGCTGCACCATGTCCGCCAAGAAAGACGGCATGGCCAATATCGGCGGATTCCTCTGCACCAACGACGACATCCTCGCACAACAGGAAAAAGACCTGCTGATTCTGACGGAAGGATTCCCAACCTACGGAGGACTAGCGGGGCGCGATCTGGAGGCAATTGCCGTTGGTTTGAACGAAGCGCTGGAAGAGGACTACCTGAACTACCGCATCGTCTCGACCGCGTACCTCGGCAATCACATCGCGAGTCACGGTGTGCCCATCGTGCAGCCACCGGGCGGCCACGCCATCTATATCGACGCGCGCGCGTTTCTGCCACACATTCCACCTTCGCAATTTCCAGGGGTAGCACTGGCCGATGAGCTTTACATCGAAGGCGGCATCCGCTCGGTCGAGATTGGCACGCTGATGTTCGGCGAGCACGCCACGATGGACCTGGTGCGTCTGGCCATTCCGCGGCGCGTTTACACGCAGAGCCACGTGGACTATGTCGTGGAAGTGATTCTGGAGGTTTGGAACCGCCGGAGCGAAATCCGCGGCTTAGAACTGACGCACCAGGCACCTTTCTTGCGACACTTCACCGCGCGGTTCAAGCCAGTCTGCGCGCAATAGAGAGTCCGAAACGGCGCCGTTCGCATGCGCTAAGGCGCTGCTCAGAAAGACCTTGCCCTGCGCGACCCGGGCGTGTAAGTTATGAGTTCGGGCGAAACCTTGGGCGACCTCGTCTCCATCGCACCGCAGCCGGGCGCGGAATCTCCAACAGTTCCTACAGTGAAGGAAACCCCTGCGCCTGCTGCGTGCGCCGAAGACGTTTCTACCTCACTGCGGCGGCTCAACCTTTACCTGGTCAAGCCTTCCCAGTATGACGATGACGGCTATGTCGTCCGCCACTGGCGCGGAGTGCTTCCGAGCAACACCCTGGCCTGCCTGGCCGCCCTCACCGAAGACGTCCTCGAGAAAAAACTCCTGGGAGAATCGTTGCGCGTGAAGGTCCACCTGCTCGACGAGACGGTGGACAAAGTGCCCGTCAAACGCATCTGCCGCTCACAGCGCAGTGAGACGACGCGGACTGTCGTGTGCCTTGTCGGTGTGCAGACAAACCAGTTTCCGCGCGCGTCCGATTTGGCGATGGAATTCCGCAAGGCGGGAATCACGGTGCTAATCGGCGGGTTTCACGTGAGCGGGCTGCTCGCACTGATCCCCGGCGTGCCGCAGGACATCCAGAAACTGATGGATGCCGGTGTCACCATCGTCAAAGGCGAAGTGGAAGACACCTGGGGCGACCTGCTGCGCGACGCCGTCGCGGGCACGTTGAAGCCTCTCTACGACTTCATCAATCAGAAGCCCGACCTCTACGAGAAGCCGATTCCGCTGATCAAGAAGCAGTACCTGCGCAAGTTTGTCAGCCCGAATTTCGGGACTCTTGATTGCGGCCGCGGCTGCCCCTTCGAGTGTAGCTTCTGCACCATCATCAACGTGCAGGGCCGCAAGATGCGATTTCGCTCCGCCGAGCAGATCGCCATTGCCGTGCGGAGAAACTACAAGCTCTACGGCGTAAGCTTTTATTTCTTTACGGACGACAACTTCGCCCGCAACAAGAATTGGGAAGCCATCTTCGATACGCTGATCCGCCTGCGCGACGAGGAACACATCCCCGTGAAATTTATGATGCAGGTGGACGTCCTCTCCTGGAAGATCAAGAACTTCGTCGAGAAAGCTCACCGCGCCGGCTGCCAGACCGTCTTCATCGGCATGGAAAGCGTCAACACCGAGAACTTGAAAGGTGCGGGCAAAACCCAAAACCACGTGGACGAATACTCCCAATTGATCGAAGCGTATCGCTCGGCGGAGATCTCCACTCACGTCGGATACATCATCGGCTTCCCGGGAGACACCACGGATTCCATTCGCGCGGATTTGAATTTCCTGATGCAGCAGGTGCGGCCGGACCACGCCTCGTTCTTTATGCTGATGCCGCTCCCGGGCTCCATGGACCACCTCGGGATGGTCAAGCGCGGCGAGTGGATGCACCCGGACTTCAATCTCTACGATTCCCACCATGAAGTGACGCATCACCCGCATCTGAAAAACGGCGAGTGGCGGAGACTGTACTTCGAGGCCTGGAATACATTCTATGGCATCGAAAACATGAAGGCGGTGCTGCAGCGCAGCACGCCGCAGACTTACCGGAATAATCTCCTCCGCTTCTTTTGGTACAAGAACTCGATCCATACCGAGCGGCGCCACCCGATGATGTGCGGCTTTTTCCGTCTGAAGGGCCGCACGTCGCGCCGGCCCGGATTCCCTGTGCTCTCGCGCTGGGAATACTTCCGCACCCGCGCCCGCGAAGTGCGCGCCGACCTTGGGGCCATGGCCCGCGTTCTCCTGGACATGGAAGAGGTCTGGTTGCAAACGCGATATCCGAGCGCGGCCGAGCAGCGAATTGTGGAGGAGTTGAACCGGATCCGCGCGGCGGCCGCGCGTGGGCGGCTCCAGGTTGCGGACTTGAAGACGGCTTACTTGCGCGCCAAAGTTCATTTCCCCACGCTGCGCGTGCCTTCCAAGCTCGAGTTGGCCTGGGCCAAGTGGTATCCACTGCTCGCGCCGAACAAGGTGTACACCCGGGCCGATTTGGACGCGGACTGGAAATCTTTCAAGCTGCAGTGGAGTCAGCGGCGATGGTTCCGCATTCCCGTGCACCGTCTGCCTCTCAATTTGTTCCGCGACGCCCAGCTTTCGCTGCTCTTCGCAATTCATCTACTCCGCGCGACGGGTTCTACCTACCCGCCGCGGGAATTGAACTAGGCGCCGCGCCCAATTCTCGTCGCTCCTGAACTTCCTTCCCATCCGCCTCCTTGTTACAATCCCGGCCATGCCCGGCTCAGCCCCGAAGCTCCGCCCTGCGCCCGCGTTCCAACCACCGAAGTACATCGTCATCGAAGGCCCCATCCGCGTCGGCAAGAGCACCCTGGCAAAGATCCTGGCTGACAAGCTACACGCCCGGCGCCTCTTCGATTGCGATGACAATCCGTTTTTGGCCGACTTTTACAAGGAGAGACCGGGTTCGGCGTTTAGCGCGCAGATGTATTTTCTGATGGAGCGACACCGCCGGATGCGTGAAGCGCAGATCTCAGAGACGCCCAAAGCTGTGGTCGCCGATTTTCTCATCGAAAAAGACAAGGTTTTTGCCTACATCAACCTCGACAACGAAGAGTTGAAGCTCTACGAGAGCTACTACGAAATGTTCTCCGCCGATTTGCCCAAACCCGATCTGGTTATTTATCTTCAGGCCAGTCCCGAAGTTCTCCGCGCACGCATAGCCAAGAAAAACGCGCCTGCGGAATCAAAAATCGCGCTCGACTACCTCGAAGAAGTCGTTCGCGCCTACGAACACTTCTTCTTTCGCTATTCCGCCTCCGACCTGCTGGTGGTGAATACCTCCGAAATCGATTTCGTTGAGCGTAACGCCGACCTCCAGCAGCTCCTCCGCCGCCTGCAGGAGCCGGTAAAGGGCACGCAGTATTTTCTTCCACTGGGCGAGGGATAGACCTCCCGCACACGAAAAGCTTTTTCTTGCCGTCAGACCCTGCGCGGTCTATCCTCGCCTCGTTCCGGAATGAAGTTCCCGGAGCGCAATGCAATCCTCGGATTCAGCAATCGTACAAGAGGTGCAGCGATGGAAAAATGGACGAGACGCAAGTTCTTCTTGGCCAGCCTGGCCGGCAGCGCTGCCGCTGCGGCCGGAAAACTCTTCGGCGCTGCATCCGGGCCCGGCGCCGGCGGGTTGGGAACCGCAGCCGCGGCACAAGCCAAAGGCGCGCGCCCGTTGATCATCAGCGCGGCAAACGGTGTGAAATGGCTGGACCGCGGAATGGATATTCTCAAGAAGGACGGCGACACACTCGATGCCGTGCTCGCCGTCGTCACGCAGGTGGAAGACGACCCCACCGACACGTCCGTCGGCTATGGCGGCCTGCCCAATGAAGATGGCGAAGTTGAACTAGACGCCAGCGTGATGCACGGTCCCACGCGCCGCGCCGGCGCGGTGGCCTCGATTCGGCGGATCAAGAATCCGAGCCTGGTGGCGCGGATGGTGATGGAGAAAACCAACCACGTCATGCTGGCCGGCCCCGGCGCGTTGCGCTTCGCGCAGATGCAGGGGGTCCAACCCATGGATCTTCTGACGGATCGAGCGCGCACCGCGTGGCTCGCCTG
Organism: Terriglobia bacterium; assembly: GCA_041497315.1. Classification (GTDB taxonomy): domain Bacteria; phylum Acidobacteriota; class Terriglobia; order Acidiferrales; family UBA7541; genus JBGQGH01. The sequence goes on from JBGQGH010000008.1 coordinate 4,220, forward strand.
GAAATCGAAAGAAACCGAGAACTGGGCACCCGGCCTGGACAACCCGGAATGGAAAGAGAAAGTTGCCGAATTCATCGACCCGAAGCTCCCCGAGCCACAGCGCACGGAGATGGCCGCCTGGCTGCACGAAGTGGTCTTCAACCCGCCGACCGGCACCATCAATTGTTGTGCGGTCAATGAGAAGGGTGAAATTTCGGGCACCACCACAACTTCCGGGCTGGCGTGGAAAATCACCGGGCGCGTGGGAGATTCGCCGATTATCGGCGCCGGACTTTTCGTGGACAATGATATCGGCGCGGCGGGCTCGACCGGCAAGGGCGAAGAAAACATCAAAGTGGCCGGCGGACACACCATCGTCGAGTTGATGCGCCAGGGAAAGTCGCCGGCCGAGGCGTGTCTCGAGGCTATGCGGCGCGTGGCCCGCAATTACAACAACGACAAAAAGAAACTCAGCAAGTTTGACTTGAATTTCTACGCACTGAACAAGGACGGCCAGCACGGCGCCGCGACTCTCTGGGGCCCCCGCCCCGGCAGCACTCACGTGCCGAGCTACGCCGTTCACGATGGCACCGAGGCCAAGTTGGTGCCTTGCACGCCGCTTTTCGAGCGCGCGCAAAGCTAGGATTCGCTGTCATTCCTCTGGGCAACAACGAATCGCACGGATACTTCCCAGTGCGCTATAAATCTCCTATGCTGTCCCTGCGCATGCGGTGATTTGCTCGCGCGAATAGATCATGGATCGGGCCAACATCGTCATCATCGGTGGCGGCGTAGTGGGCTGCGCCATCGCCATGGAGGTCTCGCGCCGTTGGGATGACGTCTTTCTGCTCGAGCAACTCCCGCGCGTCGGCATGGCCACGAGCACGCGGAATAGCGGCGTCATCCACTCCGGGCTGTACTATCCGGCGGACTCGCTCAAGGCCAAGCACTGCGTGGCGGGCAACCGGCTCACCTACGAATTCTGCAAAAAACACAATGTGCCCCACCGCAAGACCGGCAAGCTCGTCGTCGCCGCGCACGCCGGCGAAGAAGAAAAACTGGCTACGCTGCTTGAACGCGGCCGGGGCAATGGCGTCGAAGGCCTTCGGATCGTGGACCGCGCGGCGATTCGCAAGCGTGAGCCGCACGTCGAAGGACACGCCGCCATTGAGGTGCCCTCGACCGGCATTCTCTCGGCGGAAGAGTTGGTCAAGACGTATGCCCGGCTCGCCGTCGAGCAAGGCGCAAGCATCCTGACGCATGCACGCGTCACGCGCCTGGAACCGAAAAATGATTCCATCGCCGTCACCGTGGAGGTAGGCGATCCCGCCGAACCCGCAAGCCTCACGCGTGAAACCATCGAGGCGCGTTGCGTAATCAATTCGGCGGGACTTTTCGCCGACGAAGTCGCTGCCCTTCTGGGTAATCACCGCTATAAGATCTATCCCGTCCGCGGCGAGTACTGTGAAGTCCATCGCGGCCGCGCGCACCTCATCAACGGCCTCGTCTATCCCTTGCCGCACGCGCACGGCCTGAGTTTGGGCGTCCATTTCACACGCACGCTCTGGGATACGGTGCTCGTTGGGCCTACTGCGCGCTACATCGCCGACAAGAATGACTACGAGCACGACCGCTTGCCGGTGGAAGCATTCCTCGAAGCCGCGAAGCCCATGCTGCCCGAGCTCGAACGCAGCGATCTCGGGCTCGCCTACTCCGGCATCCGCCCAAAACTTGTGCCGCCCGGCGGCAGCATCCTCGGCGACTTCATCATCACCCGCGACCCCGAGGTTCCTCGCGCCATCCAACTCATCGGCATTGAGTCGCCCGGGTTGACCGGCGCTCCCTCGATTGCATTGCAAGTCAGGGACATGGCCGCCGAGATCTTGAACTGAGCGCGAACAATCCTGGCGGGCTACTGCACGAGTTCAGAAACAAATACCAGACTAACTCCGTGGCTCTCGAGTTGTGGCAGGAATTCCTGGAGCGCCTGCAATGTGGTGGGGTGAGGGTGTCCGATGGCGATCGCGAACCCCTTCGCGCGAGCGTCGCGGACTGCCCGCGCGAGTTGCTGTTTCACGGCTTCGAGGGTCTGCGTGTCGTCAAGAAAAACGCTGCGCGAAACAGAGCGCACCTGCGCATCGCGTGCCGCGTCGCAGGCTACCGTTTTTGCCGTGGTGCGGCTATCCACGAAAAACAGATCGCGCTCTTTCAACGCCGGCATCAGCGCCGCCATCAGCTTTGCGTCCGAAGTGGCCAGCGAACCCTGGTGGTTGTTCACGCCCGCGGCGTGCGGCACGGTATCAAGCATTCCGGCCAGCAACCGCTCCGCATCGGCAGATGAGGTGCCGACCCGCAGCTCGATGTTTTCGTGCTTCTCATCGCCAGCCGATTCCATCGGCAGGTGGAGCAGAACTTGATAGCCGCGGCGGAAAGCTTCCTCGGCGATATCGGCGGAATGGCTCAGGTGCGGCAGCACGGCCACCGTGATCGGGTAAGGCAGCGCCAGAAGCGTATCGGCCGCCTCGGCGTCGTAGCCCAGGTCGTCAATGATGATGGCGAGCCGCGCGCCTTGCGCTTTTCCACGCGCAGGAGGATTCGAACGCCGCACGATCAAGGGCGCGATCAGATCAACCGATTGAGTGATGCGTCCTGCAAAGATGTAGCAGAAGCGCACGCGTCCCGGCGCTCCCGGCAGATCCTGTTTCTTCAACTCGTGCTGGCTGGCCACGCGATCGAGCGCAGCCTGGACGGCGCTAAGTATCGCCGGGTCCAGTTGGCCATTCTGTCCGCCCGGTATGGTGACGTAGATGTGATCGGTCACGCCCGGCGGCGGCGCGTTCTTGCCTGCCGCGCGAGGCAACGTCTCCGGACGCATTCCAACTTCTACTTTGTTGTCGGAGGCATTCTTCGCCGCGAAGACCATCTGCCTGGTGATTTTACGGACTTCGGGCTGCGCGAGAGGCTTCTTCCCACAGCCCGTCATCACACTCAATAGTGCGCCGGCGATCGCGAATGAAAAAAGCAGATGCAGCGCACGCCTCGCGCTTCTACCGGCTGAGTTGGAGTGGTTGTCTTCGATTCCGGGGAGTGACACTGCTCGTCGATCAGGCCGGGAGCGCGTTCAACAACGCGTAAAACACGGAGGTAGGAAGCCGCCTCCACGCCACTTTGCGCGGCGCTTCGTTCTTCAGCAACTCAATGGCTTTGTGGAGCACCGGATCATCCGGTGAGGGGTACTTTGCCGCAGGCTGGTTGGTGAGCGGCGCGGGAGTTTCACCGTCGTCGCTCCCATCCGCCTGGTCATCGAGGACCGCGCGGACTTCCACCGTCGGCGCCACGCCTTCTTCAGCGATGGGCTTGCCCGCCGGGGTGTAGTAGTTCGCCACGGTCAGGACGATGGCTGCGCCATCTTCGAAAGGGGTTATTTTCTGTTCGGAGGCGCTACCGAACGTGCGCTCGCCAACCACGTCGCCGCGCTTGTTGCCGCCGATGCCCGCTGCCACGATTTCCGCCGCGCCCGATGTGCTGGTCGAGATCAGCACATCCACGGGATATTTCCAGACAACTTTGGACGGATCGGCGGAGAATTCCTGCCGCGTAACGGTCTGGCCCTTGAGCGTTGCGATCGTGCCGGAGCTCAGGAACAGCCGCGCTACCGCCACTGCTTCGGAGATTTCGCCGCTGGCGCAATCTCGCAGGTCGAGCACGAGTTTGTGTACGCCCTGCTTGTCAAACTGCACCAGTTTTTCACGAATCTCGTCGGCCTTGCCGACGTCGAGAGCCGGGACGCGCAGGTAAGCGATTTCAGGGTCTGCCTTATCCACGATCAGATGCGAAGGCCCGAGCTGTGCACGAACGATATCCGCGTCCTGCGGCGCTGAGTTTCCGCGCCGCACCACAGAAACTTTCACCGAGGTGCCCGGCTGGCCGGCGAGCAGTTGCATGGCCTGGCCCACGGACATCTCACGAGTCGTAAACCCTGCGATTGCTTCCAGAATATCGCCGGTGCGAAGCCCCGCCTTTTGCGCCGGGCTGTCCGGCAAAACGGAAATCACAATGATGTAGCCGTACCGCTTGGAGAGCGCGACTCCGGTTTCGCCCTTCGCTCCGCTGGCCGCCTTTTTCTTGAATTCGGCGTATTCCAAAGGACTCATGTAGCTCGAGAGCGGGTCCAGCGATTCCAGCAGGCCATGCAGCGCCCCTGCGGTTACCAGTGCCATGCCCGGGTCATCTACATAGTCCTGCTCGATGCGTTGTAGGACTTCGCCATAGACGCCGAGGGATCGGTAGGCCTTGTCGTCGCTGGTGGTCTTGCCCAGGACGTAGCCCAGCGAGAGGTAGGAAAACACGACGACCGACAAAGACAGGATCACCAGTTTGGCGAGGCGGCTCATATGAATTGTCCCTCTTTCCTCTGAGTGCGCCAGTATACCATTCCGAGGCTGCCGCGGACGACCCCGGAGCCTATCGGGCGGGGAATCGGTTACCCGAAGGTTTCGCCCAGTCTGGGATGCCGGGGAAAAGTGCGAGGTTGCGAGAGCGGCATCGGCTCGGCGGCCCTCCAGATTGGCTACCAAGCCGGGATGCCGCCTATTCGTATCCCAGGGCGATGAGCGGATCGACGCGGGTGGCGCGCCGAGCGGGGATCCAGCAAGCCGCCACCGCCGCGAGCGCCAGCAAAACAGAAGCGCCTACAAATGTCACCGCGTCCATTGCACTCAGACCGAAGAGGAATCGCGCAAACAACCTGGAAGCAGCCCACGAGGCGCCGAGGCCGATCAGCAGGCCGAGCGCGATGCGGCCTCCCCCCTGCCGGAGAAAGAGTTTGAGGACATCCCGCGGCTGTGCGCCAAGAGCCATGCGGATGCCGATTTCGCGTGTGCGTTGGCGCACCACGTAGGAAGTCACGCCAAAAATTCCCATGGTCGCGAGAAGGAGTGCGATCATGCCGAGTCCCGCGGAAACGGCCGCGCCAATCTGCGAGGGCCAAGTCCAGTTGGCCAGGTTGTCCTGCAGAGAGCGGATCGTCACCGGAAGGCTGCTATCAAGTTCCCGCACCACGCCGGGCAAGGACGCCATCAGGGCGGAGGAATTCCCCGTCGCTTTCACAAAGAGTGTCCTCCGAAGCTTGTCCTCCGGGGACGCCTGGGCATAGGGGAAGTAAACGTACGGCGTGTCGGCGGCCCAAAGATACACGTTGCGGATGTCACGAGTCACGCCGACCACTCGGTAATCCTCGGAATTGCGTCCCTGTTTGAACCGCTTTCCGATGGGATCCTGGCCGGGCCAATACACTCGCGCCACGGCGGCACTGATCATCGCGACGCGGGGAGCCGAGGGAACATCTTGCGCGGTGAACGCGCGCCCTTTCTGCAGCGGAATTTGCAACGTGTCGAAATACCCGGGCGAGACAATATTGAAGTTCACTCCGGGCAAAGGCTGTCCCGCGGGGACCTCAAGCCCCTCCGGGAGAAATGACACTTGCGTGAAGCTGGTTCCGAGTGGGATTGTCCGGCCCATCGCGACACTTTGCACGCCCGGCATCGCGCGAATCCGGTCCGAGAGTTTCCGGTGATACTCCTCACTGAGCGAATCGTCGTCGCCACGCTGCCGCAGGTCCAGCGAGACCACCAGGACGTTCTTCAATTCGAACCCAGGATCAATGGTCTGTGCTCTTTCCAGGGCGCGCACCAGAAGTCCGGCGGTTACCAGAAGGAAGAGCGAGCCCGCAACTTGGCTCACAATGAGCGCGCCCCGCAACCTCGAGCCGCTGGACACTCCTCCTGAATTGCCCCAATCGCCCCGCAACGCCGCGGTCGGACTATGCCGCGAGACGCGCAGCGCTGGAAGCAAGCCGAACGTGATGCCACTCATCAGTGCAATGCCCAGCGTGTAGGTCAGCACGCGCCAGTCCGGAGAGACGTCCAATCGCAATCCGGCCTGTCCCGGCGGATGTACCGCCGCGATCAGAAGGTCCGCGGCCCAATACGAAAGGATGAATCCGACGCCGCCTGCCAGGGCCGCTAACAACGAACTCTCGACCAGGAGTTGCCGGACTAATCGTCCGCGAGTGGCGCCGAGCGAGACGCGGATGCCCAACTCTCTCTGCCGGGCCGTACCACGGGCTAGCTGCAAATTCGCCACGTTGGCACAGGCGATTAGCAACAACATACCCACGACTCCCATGACCAGCGCTGCCACGGAAACGAAATCGCCGCTTTCCTCTGGACTCAATAGGCTGCCGCGAATGAGTGTGACCGTCGCGGATCGTGATCTCTCGTCCGTCGCCCCTTCATTGAATCGCTTCGCCAGCACAGCAAGCTCGGCCTGGGCCTGCTCGATGCGCACTCCCGGCTTCAACCGCGCAACGATCCTCAGCCAGCCCGCATCGCGCGACTGAAAGACTCTCTGCGCGTTCGGATCCAGCCTCACGTTTGAGTACATCATCAGAGGAACCCAGAGGTCCGGGGCATCCGGGTCCGTGCCGACAAAACCGCGCGAGGCCACTCCAATCACGGTGTAAGGGAGAGAATTGAGTGTAATCGTTCTTCCGACAAGGCCGGGGTCTGCCCCGAAGCGTCGCTGCCAGAATCCATAACTCAACACCGCCACCGGGTGCGTTCCCGGTTCCAGATCTTCCTCAGGAGAAAACGTGCGGCCGAGTACCGGCGCCGCGCCGAGGACATCGAAATAGTTGCCAGAAACCATCTGGCCGTGCACTTGCTCGATTTCTCCGGCCGGGGATCCGCCATTGGCCGGCGACAGCCTCATGCGCGCGCCAGCGTACGCTACCACAGCAGTGAAGACCGTATTGTGATCCCGGAAGGTGAGAAACTCGGGATAGGAAAAAACTCCCGAGCGTGATTCGCCGCGCACCGTCCGATAGAGGTTGACGACCTGATTGGGGTCTTTCACGGGGAGCGGACGCAGGATGATGGAATTGAATATCGAAAATGTCGTGGCGTTGACGCCGATCGCAATGGCAAGTACAGCGGTGGCCATGCACGTTCCGCCGGGATTCTTTCCCAGCATCCGCCAGCCATAGCGGAGGTCGCGCCAGAACGACTCCACGGCACTCTCCCAGCTCGCATCGCGGACTTCTTCCTTTACGGCGTCCAAGCTTCCCATCTCCATCCGCGCCTCGCGAGAGGCCTGTTCCCGGCTCATCCCGGCTTTCATTTTTTCTGCGACAGACCTCACAAAATACTCGCGTAGTTCCTCATCCAGTTCCCGTTCCGCTTTTTCTTTCCGGAAGAGCGCCGGTAGTCCGCTCGCCATCTTTCGCAACATTCCCATCACTCATCCTCCCGCCAACCGCCTGGTTCGAACACTTCAGGTTTCATCACTACTCATGCCGCAGCGCGACAAGTGGATCGATATTCGAAGCGCGGCGAGCGGGGATCCAGCAAGCCGCCACCGCCGTGACCATGACCACGAGTACGACGCTTGCTGCGGTGGTTGGATCAAACGCGGTCACTCCAAAGAGAAGGCTTCCCATGAGCCGGCCAGCAAGCAGCGCGATCGAGATTCCCGCCACTAAGCCGAAAATTACAGGCGTCATTGCCTGCCGGAGCACCATGCGTCGCATGTCGGAGGCTAGCGCGCCCAGCGCCATGCGAATGCCCAATTCGTGGCGCCGCTGCTCCGCAGAATAGGCCACCACGCCGAAAATGCCGAGCGCTGCCAGCAGGAGAGCGCACAAAGCAAATGCCATGGTCAGCAGCATCTGGAACCGGCGCGCCTCGACAGACTCGGACAACACCTGCGTCAAGGGACGAAGAGCGAGAATTGGCACTTCGGGATCGAGACGTTGGATGACGTCCCGCACCGCCGCGGCGGCGGCTTTGCGATCGGTCGCCGTGCGAAGCACGATGGAGGCGGCGGCTGGCGCCGCCGGCACAGCTTCGGCGTGCGAATTGGGAAGGTAGACCATGGATAGCGGTGGCGCATCAAGCCCTAGCCCTCGAACGTCGCCAACGACTCCGATGATTTCGCTACGGTGCTGTCCACCCCAAGCGGTGATGCAAATCTGCCCGATCGCGCTGCGACCTGGCCAAAACCGCGTGGCGAGACTTTGGGAGAGAATGACAACCTGCCGCGTGCGATCCGCCTCCGAGATGTCCCGCCCTTCGATCAAGGGAATCCGCATGGTCTCGAAGTAACCGGGGCTGACCACTCGATAGTTCACCAGGGGAGTTTCTTTGCCCATCCGTTGCTCCCCTGGGAGGCTGATCTCTGAAACACTCGCTTGCCCCTGAAGAGGCAAAAGGCTGATCCATCCTGCGGAAGTGATTCCTGGTAGCCCTCGAACCCCGGCCAGCACGCCGTCGTAAAAGCGCTGCCGGGCTGCGGGCGAGGAGTAATTCTGCGGCGGCAATTGGATGTCCGCGGCGAGAACCTGTTCGGCGGTGAATCCAGCATCTACGCGCAACAGGTGCACGAGGCTGGCGGTGAGGAGGCCGGCCAGCATGAGGAGCAGCGTGCTCAACCCCACCTCGAAACCGATCAGGCTCTCTCGAAGCTTGCGCGTGCCCCTGTTCTCGGTTGCGGATCTCCCGCCGGACTTCAGCGCATCGTTCAACTCGACGCGCGCGATTCGCCAGGCAGGCAAAATCCCGAAAAGAGCTCCTGTGAAGATGGCCAGAACTGCGGCAAACAAGAAGGCACGAACATCCATTGTGATTTCTTCGAGGCGCGGCAGATTGACCGGCGCTGCCTGCACCAGCCATCGCACACCGAAGCTGGCCAGCCAGACGCCGAGTGCGCCTCCCAGAAGACTCAGCAGGAGGCTCTCGGTGAGCATCTGGCGCATCAATCGCCCGCGGGTAGCTCCGAGCGAAGCCCGGATCGCCGCTTCGCGCATCCGGCCGGGAATTCGCGCGAGCAGCAAGTTCGCAAGATTGACGCAGACGATCAGCAGCACGGAACCGACCGCCGCCAGCAGGAAGATCAATCCGCGACGCGCGGAACCCACCACCTGCGCTTCCAGCGGTAGCAATTCCGCACGAAGGTTCATGCCCTCCTTCGCCTGCTCCGCAATCTGTGCCTGAACCACATTCAGTTCCGCCAGGGCTTGCTCTGGCGTCACGTTTGGCTTGCTGCGGGCGATGGCCGCAAAATCAAATTCGCCCAGAGGGCCAAACTGGTTCGGATCGAGGCCGAGCGGCTTGAAGAACGCGAGGTCCGGAGTGAATTTCACCAGGGCGCCCAGCTCCTTGGGAAAATGGAATGACGAAGGCAACACTCCCACCACCTCGAAGGGCTGGCCATTGAGAGAAAGTGTTTTGCCCACCACTGCTGGATCGCTCTGGAGACGCCTGCGCCAGAAGGAGTCCGTGAGGATGACCACGTGATCCTTGCCGGGCAAGTCTTCCTCAGGCCGAAACGTCCTCCCCACTGCCGGCTGAATGCCCACTACATCGAACAGATTTGCCGAAGCCTGTCCCCCATGAATCTGCTCGGCGGGACCGCGGCCTGTCAGATTCATGGACGTGCCCTCCACAATCGCAATCTGCTCGAAGGAGTGACACTCTTTCTGCCACGTGCGAAAGTTGGGCAGATTTGCCGGAAAGGAAGGATAAAACTTCGTGAGTTGCGGCACGATTTCCCGGATCAGGTAAAGCCGTTGCGGCTCGCGAAAAGCGAGGGGCCGCAGGAGTACGCCGTTGACGACCGAAAAAATGGCAGTGTTGGCGCCGATGCCCAGAGCCAGCGTGAGGACGGCGACCGCGGTGAATCCCGGATTCAAGCGCAGAACTCGCGCGCCGTAACGCAAATCGTTCCAGAAAGTATCCATGACGCTTTCCCAGCCGGCCTCGCGGACTTCTTCCTTTACCGCATCCAGGCTCCCCATTTGCATCCGAGCCTCGCGCATGGCGCGCTCGCGACTCATTCCTGTTTTTATCTTCTCGGCCGTAGAGGTCGCCAGATACTCGCGCAATTCCTCCTCCAGCTCCGCTTCCGCCTTACGCTTCCCGAAGATCGCCCGAACGCCGTCGGCCATTCTCTTGAGCACCGACATCGCGAATCTCCTTACGACGCTTCGAGAATCCTGGCAATGGCCGAAATCTGGCGGCCCCACTCGCGCGTTTCAGTCTTCAGCTTCTTCCGTCCGCTTTCCGTCAGGACGTAGTACTTCGCGCGCCGGTTGTTTTCCGTTGCCCGCCATTCGCCTCGGATCAGCCCCGAACGCTCCAGACGCCGGAAAGCGGGAAAGAGCGAGCCCGGGTTCACCTGAAACACTCCTTTGCTGATCTGCTCGATGCGAATGGAAATGCCGTAGCCGTGCATGGCCTCGAGGTCCAGCGTCTTCAGGATCAGCATGTCCAGCGTGCCCTGCACGAGTTCCGTCGATTTAGCGGTCATGGCTCTCTCCTCTAGACGATCCAGAGGAGCAAGATGTTACACCCATCTCTAGATTGTCAAGAGGAGTGCCCTTCGCCTTGAAGCCCGAACAGTGAATCTTGCAGGGGTAGAATGAATTGGGAATGCCGGTCGGGAGGTGGCGGACTTGCTTAGCCGTGATTGCCGTGGTGCCATTGCACCCCCGGCCCGATCAGATGATCCTGGTCGCCGCCAGATGTCGGCTCAGAAACTCCGGCAGGCTCCGGTGCCGGAGCCGAGGTAAGGTAAGTCTGCGAGATGCGATCTTGCCAGGTCAGGTGGTCTTCATCCCACAAGGCCCAGAGGAACCCCAGTATCGCCGTCCCGCCCGAAACCAGGTAGCCGAAACTTCGCCAGAGCAATTGCCGTGGAGTGGGGTCGCTGCCGTCGAAACTCACCACGCGCAACTTGCTGAGCATCATCCCCGGAGTTTGACCGCCGAGTGTGGTAAACAGCGTGAAGTATTGCGCGTAAAAGAGAGCGAGCGTCGCGCCGCCGACGATGGCGTCAAATTTCCCTGGGATCAGCCGCCCGCCAAACGCGCGGAACAACGCCAGGAATCCTCCGTAGGCCAGGAGTAGAAAAACCGCGTCCAAAATGCCGGCGCGCCGCCGATCGCGCAGCGCCGCGACTGGAATGACTTCATCCGCGTCATTCGTCGCCTCGCCCGGGCGTGGCTCGCAAACATTAAACTCCAGATCCGGCTGGCTGACCGCGATCTCCATCCTCTCCACGCCGGACGTGCCCGGCCGGTGCAGAGGCAGCGACCGGTACGTCTGGGGTCCCGCGCCCTCGGCCGAGAGCAGAGGCGCGCGCCGCGGCGCGAGAGCAGATTCTTCTGTTTCCTCTTCTTGCTCTGCATGGAACGGGAGATCCACCTGAGAATCGTTCTGGAACAATTGCCGGCGCCGTTCACGATAGGCCTCCACGCGACCGGCGAGTTCATAACGCCAGTTGGACGGTTGAACGGCGAGATTTCCCTGGGTTGGAGCGGAACTCGAAGAAGACGCGCTGCTCGCAATGGCAGCGCGCGCGGTTGGGGCTTTCTGATGTTCAGCGAACGGCTCGTCGCAGAAGCAGCAGTGTTCCACTGCTTCGGAATTTACCGCGCCACAATTCTTGCAGATTTGGATCACTGCACCGTTTTGCGCTGCGGACGCAATCGGCCCGGAAAACCCGGGGGAGCGAGATGGATTCTAACTCCCGTTGCGGCTTCCGCGCCGAAATCATGGGCGAGGATGTCGCGAAAACAACACCCCGCCCCATCCCGCGGCTTCCGCGTTTGCAATCATCGCCGCGTTGCGGGGGTAGGGTGAGAATGCTAGGCTTACGGCCTGTTCTCGAAATCACACGGCGCAATGAATCTTCCCTCTCCTCGAGCTCGCAGAATTCGACAGCAGGCGAACCAAGCCGTGCTTTTTTTCTTCTTGCTTGTTCCTGCAGCCGCCCGCGCGCAACAGACTCCGGTGCGCGTACCCATCGGCCGTGATTGGGTGGAGTTAAAAGCCGCCCGGCAGACCCGCGAGGGCAACCTCTTCATCGCCGATGGCGACGTGGACATCACCTACCAGGCCACGCGCCTGCGGGCGGATCATGTCGAATTCAACGAGGAGACGAAAGATGCGCTCGCCCGCGGCAATGTCCAGTTCGATCACAATAACCAGCACTTGGCCGCGACTGAGGCTCGTTACAACATCCGCTCGGGTCACGGAACGTTTCTCCACGTGCGCGGGGCGGTTCGCATCGAGCGCTTGCCGAACCCCACCCTGCTGGTCACCCCGAATCCCATCTCCTTCGAGGCCGATGAAGTCGAGCGCGTGAACGAGAGTGTTTACAAGATCTCGCGCGCGCAACTCACCGTCTGCGAGCCCGATCAGCCCAAGTGGGTTTTCTTCGCTCCCCACGCCACGCTCACCGTGGATAAGAGCGTTGTTCTCGTCAACGCCAACTTCCGTCTCTTCCGCGTTCCGCTGATGTATTTTCCCTACGTCAGTGCGCCGGCAAACCGGAAGCTGCGCCAGTCCGGATTCCTGCTCCCGGTCATAGGCACCTCCAACCTAAAAGGCTTCGTTCTCGGCGATTCCTACTATTGGGCGCCCGCGGACTGGGCCGATATCACTGCCGGGGTGCAGTTTCTCAGCCGCCGCGGCTGGAGTCAGAACGCCAGTTTCCGCGCGCGCCCCTGGGACGACGTGCGCATCGGCGCCAGCTATTTCGGCGTGGAAGATCGCGGCCTGCCCACCGGGCCGAACAGCACGCGCGTCCCGCAAGGCGGTCATGAAGGCAGTTTTTCGCTGGATGCGCTGCTCCCGGGAGGCTGGCGCGCCGTCGCCGATCTGAATCAACTCACCTCGCTCCGGTTTCGCCTGGCCTTTGCGGAAACCTTCGGTGAAGCTGTGAACTCGGAGGTTCGCAACTCCGCGTTCCTCACCAATAATTTCCACGGCTTCAGCCTGAATTTCTCTTCGTTGAACTACAAAAACTTTCTAACCGTGCAGCCCGAGACCGCGGTGGTGCTCCGCAGCGCGCCGGAGGTTCGCTTCGGCTCTGTGGACTTGGCGCCGTGGAGGCGCCTGCCGATTTATTTCGGCATAGGCGCCTTTGTGGATGCGGTGCATCGCAGCGACCCGAATCTTTCGTCCCCCAATTTCGTTGAGCGCTCGGAAATCGCCCCGCGCATCACCATTCCCTTGCGCTGGGGCTCCTGGATCGGCGTGATGCCCACGTTCACGCTGCGCACCACGCATTACGGCTCGTCCTTTCTCGCCGGGAGCGTCGTCAGCGATTCCGTGCGCCGCACTACCGCCGAACTCAACGTGGATCTCCGTCCGCTGTCGCTCGCGCGAATCTGGGAGCGCCCGAACGCGAAATGGAAGCACACCATCGAGCCGGAGATCACCTACCGCTACGTCACCGGCGTGAACAATTTCGGCCGCTTCGTTCGCATCGATGAAAATGAAACTCTCACCGATACAAACGAGATCGAGTACGGCGTCACCCAGCGCTTTTTTCGCCGCAAAGGTGAAGACTCCGCCGAAGAGCTGATCACCTGGCGGCTCACTCAGAAGTATTTCTTCGATCCAACCTTCGGCGGCGCGCTTGTCCCCGGCCAGCGCAACGTTTTCCAGGCACTCAATTCTCTCACCGGGTTTGCCTTTGCCGATCAGACCCGGCGTTTTTCACCGCTGGTGAGCGACGTCACCGTCAATCCCGGCGGCCGCTACGACGCCGAATTCCGTGCGGAGATTGACCCGGTGCGCGGCAGGCTCGTCAGCATCGGCACCGGCGTGAAGATGCGACCCTACCGCGAGTTTTTCGTCACCCTGGCGCAATTTTCCGTGGATGAAAACCCGGTGCTTCAGCCCCGTTCGAATCAGATCCGCGCGCTGGCCGGATATGGCGAGCTCAATCGCAATGGATGGAACGCCGCGTTCGGATTCAGTTACGACGTCCGCCAGCAATTTCTGCAGAACCAGCTTGTACAAGTCAGTTACAACGGGTCCTGCTGCGGCCTCGCGTTCGAATACCGGCGGATCGCACTTGGCGCGGTCCGCACCGAAAACCAGTTTCGCGTCGCCCTGATCATCGCCAATATCGGCACCTTCGGAAACCTGCGCCGGCAGGAAAAAATCTACTGACGCGGTTGTCTGGCTGACTCAGATGAAGCTTGATTCGCTCGCATTTTACTCCATCGCGGAACTCGCCCCGCTCATCGCGCGAAGAAAAATCTCGCCCGTCGAACTGACCCGCTTGATGCTCGAGCGCATTGAGCGGCAGAACCCGCGCTTGAATGCCTATCTGACCGTCACCGCCGAGCTCGCGCTGGCCCAGGCCCGCCGCGCCGAAAAGGAAATCCTCGGCGGACACTTGCGCGGCCCGCTTCACGGAATTCCCATCTCGCTCAAAGACAATATTTCGACGCGCGGCGTGCGAACCACCGCCGGCTCGAAGTTTCTTTCGGATTTCGTTCCCCAAGTGGACGCCACTGTCGTGCGGCGTTTGTCGCGCGCGGGAGCCGTCCTGCTCGGCAAAACCAACTTGCACGAGTTTGCCTATGGCGTCACGACGAACAACGCTCACTACGGCCCCACACACAATCCGTGGGACCACACGCGAATCCCCGGCGGCTCGAGCGGCGGTACTGCCGCGGCGCTCGCGGCCGGCCTCTGCTTTGGCTCTGTCGGCAGCGATACCGGCGGCTCCATCCGCATTCCCGCGGCGCTCTGCGGCATCGTCGGCCTGAAGCCGACTTTCGGCCGCGTGAGCTGCCACGGCGTAGTTCCCCTCGCGCGCAGCTTTGACGTCGTCGGCCCGCTCGCGCGCATCGTCGCCGATGTCGCGCTGCTCCTTTCCGTTATCGCCGGCGCCGATCCGCTCGATCCCACATCGGCGCGCACCCGCGTTCCCGATTTCGCCGTGTCCCTGCGGGGGCGCAAACCGCGCGCGCGACTCGGTTGGCCGTTTGAGTTTTTCTGGGACAGGCTCGATCCGGAAGTTCGCGTAATCGCTGAAGAAGCCGCTCGCAGTTTCGAAAAGCTCGGCGCCACGATCGAGGAGGTCTCGCTGCCGCACATCAAAGATTCCGAGGAGCCCAGCACACAGATTGCACTCGCCGAAGCCCGGCAATTCCACGAAAGCCAGGGCTGGTATCCCGCGCGCGCCGCCGATTACAGCGAAGAGGTCCGCAAGCGACTCGAAATGGGTGCGGACGTCCGTGCCACGGATTACATAGCCGCCTTGGACAAAGTCAAAATCGTGCGCGCGGATTTTGACGCTGCGTTCCAGCGCGTGGACGCAATCGTCGCTCCCACGGTGCCGTTCGCCGCGCCCGAAATCGGCCAGAAAACCGTTCGCATCGGCGATTCTGAAGAGCCCGTCCGCGGTGCGCTCGTGGGAATGAATCGCCCCGCCAATTTCGCTGGCCTCCCGGCGATTTCGATTCCCTGCGGTTTCACGAAATCGGGTCTGCCAGTGGGCTTACAACTCATCGGCCGCGCCTTCGACGAGGCCGGCCTCCTCCGCATCGCGCATCTCTATGAGCAGAGCCACTCCTGGCACACACGTCATCCCTCCACCGCGTAGCGTGACCGCACACGCATCAGTTTTTCTCCCAGCCAATATCCGATTGCGCCCGTCACGAGTCCCGCGAGCACGTCGGCGATGTAGTGGTAACGCCCATAGACAGTCGCCACCATCATGCACACGAAAAACGGCAGGTAGACCCAGAAAAGCCAACGCCGGTAGCGCCACGCGCCCAGGACGGCCACAAACGACCCGCAAACGTGCAATGAGGGGAATGCCGCGCCGTGCACACGCCCGAACCGTTCAATCACTCCCATCAACGAAGTGAAGAATCCGCCGTGTAACTCGACGGTGTGCAGCGCACGCAGGGAGTGATAGGGGCTCTCGATGGGAAAAACGAGCGCGATCAGGTACCCCATCGAATAGGCTGCGATCGACCCGGTCATCACCGTCCAGAACGCGTGCTCTTCCTTACGCCCGTAAAGGATCGCGCCCAGCACAATCAAGTAGAAAAAATACGTCAGATACGCAATCTGCATAAAGTCGTTCAGCGCGGGCCGTGCGAATTGTTGCAACCACACCGTGGGATTCACCCCCACAAGGCGAAAATCAAACGCAATCAGATACCGGTCGAACCAACCCGGAAATATCAAATGCACGATGTGGTGCAGCTCTTCAAAGCACAAAAGAAAAAATGCCTGCGGATACCAGTGACGCGCGAATTGCAGCACGCGGTCGGGCCGCTGCCGCGCTGATCGGCACATCCACAGAATTGCAGCCGTGATCAGGACGCGCAGTCCCAAGTGAAGCGGCGCGGCCGTCAGATTTCGGTGAAACACTGCAATCATCGCGCCCGAAATCCACAAATAGCTTAGCGCAACCCATTCGAACGCCCCGCACGCTTCGATTGCCTCCTGCCACCACGCGCAGATTTTCGTGCCCGCTTTCCCCGGCAGCAGGCTCTCTCCACTCAACGCGTCAGCACGCGTCTCGCATCGCGCAGTTTGGCAGTTTCCGCTCATCTCGCTCTCCCAACTCTGGCAGCCAGTGCGACCGCTTTTTCCGCGGGCCGCGCTTTTTCTTCCGGCACATCCAAGTCACACTTTTCTCTTTGCTCTCCGGGTGGAGTCTTCTGCTCTCCGTCCATCCAGTGCAGCGTCGTCCAACCCCGCCGCCGCGCCAGTCGCGCAAGCGTTGCCGAAGGATTCACCGCCGCGGGGTGCCCCACCGCCTCGAGCATCTGCCGGTCGCTCCATCGGTCGCCGTACGCATAGCTCCGCCGGAGGTCAATCCCATCCTCCCGCGCCATTCGCTCTATCGCGCGTGACTTCGCCGCGCCGCACATCGCTCCACCTGCAACTTCCCCCGTCCACCACGCGCCGCTCTCCTCCAATTCCGTCGCGCAGACCCGAATTCGCGGACGCTTGCCTCCCGCAAGCTCAACCAGCTTTGCACAGAGCTGCCACGCCGCACACACCGCCAGGGGCCCGAGCGAGCCAGTCACGATATAGACCGCGTGGTCTTGCGCCACATGCCAGGCGAGCCGCCGCAACGCCCCGGAAAAGAAACCCAGCGGTTTACGCGCCGCCACCGCGGCAAAAGTCTCCGCTGTGTCTGCGCGGAGCCGGGCAAGGTGCGTCTTGTTGCCGTCGGTTGCCGCGAGCCAGCGTTGCTCAAACCCGCCGCGCCTCCAAGCGAGCAACTCCTGCATAAACCGCGCGAGCCATCGCAGCCCTGCCGCAATGCCTAGCGTTTTGCCATCACGCAGAAAACGCACAAGCCTGCGTTCGAGCGACGGCTTGGGCAGCAGCGTGCCGTCCAAATCGAAGAACGCGCCGATATTCCGCGCCCGCCGGGGAATTTCATTCATCGCGCTGCTCCCGCCATCCATCCGATTCTCGATGGACGCGCCCCGCGTGCTGCCCCCGCCGCTGGCCCGGAGAGCGCCGCGACGTATCGCCGTCCTTCCCACACCACCGGCAGCCCGCGCACCAGGCAGAACAACACCGTGGCCCACACCATGATCTGCGCACCGATCGCCAGCATTTCGCGGCCCTGAGTTCCCGCCGCGCGCAGCGTCAGTTCCAACCCC
Source organism: Terriglobia bacterium (assembly GCA_041497315.1). Taxonomy (GTDB): domain Bacteria; phylum Acidobacteriota; class Terriglobia; order Acidiferrales; family UBA7541; genus JBGQGH01. The sequence continues at coordinate 21,696 of JBGQGH010000008.1, forward strand.
AGGTAGCAGAAGCAGGCGCACTTCAGCGCGCCATACGCAGCGCGGCTCGCCCGCGATGCGACAATCGCGCGGCCCCATCGGCTTTCCATCATCGAATTCTTCCCGAAGCCTGCGCGGCCGGCCTTCGCCGCCAGACCTCGCACGAAGTCCGTCACCGTGCCGCGAAAGAAAAAGAAAACCGGCACCCACAGCGATACTTCGCCGGCCACAGCGAAGTAAGTGAAGAAAACGTTTTCGATCAGACGGTCGCCCAGGATATCGAACTGCGCGCCGAGCGGCGTAGCCAGCCCGAAGCGGCGCGCCAGATAACCGTCCACCGCGTCGAGCGAAATCGCCGCGACCGTTAAGCCGAGCGCCGCCGCGTTCGCCCACAGTCCGCGCCCAAAGAGCGCCACGCTCGCGAACGCCATCGCCACTCGCAACGCTGTGATTTGATTCGGTGTGATGCGCATTTCTGGCGCCCTCCGGCGCGCGACATCAGAAATGCACACGGAGTGCCAGGGATGCCCCAGAATTCCCCCGCCGGGAAGCCATTCATGGCAAACAACTTGCGCTCCCCGGCAGAGCCCACACCCGCGACGGCTTTTTCACCTCACCGCCGTCTTTTCGTTGCACCTGGCGCCGTTTTCACGCGCCTCAGTTTCGGACATGCTCCGTCAAGGATTATGGGAGAATGGTTGATTCTGGGAGTCGTCGCGGGCGTCCCGGCCATCTAATCCGGAGCATTGCGAATGGCGCGTCCGCGATCTGGAGCACAGAACAAACATGCAGGTTACTGTCTTCTTGGCGTTCGGCGCCGGCTTGGTTTCATTCCTCTCGCCGTGCGTCCTGCCGCTCGTTCCGGGCTACATCTCCATGCTCTCCGGCATGGGCGTGGAACAACTGAAGGAAGGCAAACACCCCAGTGGCGGCGTGATGGGTTCGTCTCTCGCGTTCGTCTGCGGTTTTTCGGTTGTGTTTATCGCTTTCGGAGCCTCCGCCAGCGCCGTCGGCCAATTCCTGGTTCGCAACCGCTCGCTGCTGGCCCCCATCGCCGGCGCACTGATTATTCTTTTCGCGCTGCACCTCATCGGCTGGCTCAGCCGCATCTCCATCACCGCGGGCCTTGCGACCGGCGGTGCGCTGCTGCTCCTTGCCGTCCTCTTTTCGCAGCGGCCCGGCTTCCTTGGCTTCTCACTCAAGCCGGCGCACCTTGCCTCCATGGCGCTCATTTTTCTGCTCGGGCCGACGATGACGCGCTGGCTGAACCGCGATCTTCATTTTCGTGATCTCGGCGGCAAACCCGGGGTCATCAGCGGCTTCTTGATGGGCTTCGCATTCGCCTTCGGCTGGACGCCTTGCATCGGTCCAATCCTTGGTGCCGTACTGACCATGGCCGCCACCAGCGAAAACATCGGCCGCGGCGTTTTTCTCCTGGCCGTTTATTCCGCGGGCCTGGCCATTCCGTTTTTGCTGACGGCGCTCGGCATCAGCCGCTTCTTGCGTTTCTATCAGCGCTTCCGCAAGCACATGCACGCCGTCGAAGTCTCCAGCGGCGTCCTGCTCCTGTTCATCGGCGGCTTAATTTTCTTCAATCGGCTCACCTGGCTCTCGGGCAAACTGACTTTCCTGAATTACTTTGCAAGGTGAGCGTAGGTTTGGTGACGAACGCCGCAATCGGTTAGACTAGAGCTTCGATTCGCGCACGGCGCGATGTTCCAGGCGGGATTGCTTCACGGAGTCATTGATGAAGAGAACTGCACTTGTTGTCGCTACGGTCGCCATCTTGATTGGACTCATCTACTGGGCCAACCGCAAATGGCCCGGCGCCGGGGGTGGTTCCCCCAAGGCAGCCTCCGTTTTGCCGCCCGCGCCCAACGTCACCTTTAAGGATCTCGAAGGCAAGGAAATTCCGCTCTCGCAATTCAAGGGCAAAGTCGTGCTTGTAAATTTCTGGGCCACGTGGTGTGAACCCTGCCGCATCGAAATTCCCTGGCTCATCAACATTCAAAAGAAGTATGCCCCGCGCGGCTTCACCATCCTCGGCGTGGCCATGGATGTCGAAGGGAAATCCGTCGTCGAACCTTTCGCGCTGAAACACGAATTCGATGTCGACGGCCACAAGGAAATCATGAACTATCCCATCATGCTGGGCAATGATCCGCTCGCCGAACAATTCGGCGGCCTCATCGGCATGCCCACCAGCATCCTGATCTCGCGGGACGGTAAGAAGGTGAAGACGGTCGTCGGCATGATCCTCAACCAGGAAGAGCTGGACAAGGACATCGAGGCCCTGCTCAAGTAGCTCGCCCTATGGACGAACACGAATTCCACAAAAAGTGTGACGAAACACTCGAAGCCCTACGCCACCGCCTCGCCGAACTCGGCGATGAACATGGCTTCGAAGCCGAAGGCGGGAGCGGCAAACTTGAAGTGCTCTTCGAGGAGCCCGAAGAGACGAAGTTCGTCATCAGTCCGAATGCCCCGGTGCGCCAAATCTGGATTTCCGCGCTTTCCACCAGCTTCAAACTGGGCTGGTCCGATTCCTCCAATGCTTTCGTGCTCGAAAAAACCGGCGAGACGCTCGCGCAGGTCATGGGTCGCATCCTCACGCAGCAACTCGGCCATCCCGTCGCGGTGTGAATTAAATGCGCCGCGCTCCGGCCTTCCTCGCACTGCTCGCCCTAGTGGCCCCTCCTCTCGCCCGTTTGGGCGGCGCTCAACAGATTCCACGCGCAAGCGATGTCGTCAATCCCGAGGTCTACGTTTCGCTCGCTCCCGTCCCTCGCGGGCGGACCGTTGAACTGGCCGTAGTCGCTCACATCCGCTCCGGCTTTCACATGAATTCCCACCAGCCCAAGGAACAGTACTTGATTCCCACCGCTCTCACCGCGGAATTGCCCGCGGGACTCCGCGCCCTGGCCACCACTTATCCGCCGGGAGTCATGCGCAAATTCAAGTTCTCGCCGAATGCTCTTTCTGTTTACGAAGGCAGCGTCACCCTTCGCATGAAACTCCAAGCCGCAGCGGACGCTCCGCTCGGCGCGCTCAAGCTCCCGCTCACGCTGCGCTACCAACCCTGCAACGACGAGGTGTGCCTCCCGCCGGTGAACCTGCCGCTCTCCGCCGAAATCGAAATCGCTCCCGCCGGCGCCAAAGCCCAGCCTCAGCATACCGAAATCTTCTCCGCCCCGGCCAGCAGGAAGACTCCCTCAAAGAATTGATTCCAGTTCGACTCATGGGAACCATCGCGCGGGATGAAAACTCAGACTGGGAATTTTCTCAATTCTTTGCCCAATCTTCCCAGGAGAGTCCTTTGACGCGGCGAAACTCTTTCACGTTTGCCGTGACCAACGTTAACTTGTGCCGCAGCGCCTGACCGGCGATCAATAGGTCATACGCTCCGATAGGCTTGCCCGACGCTTCGATACTGGCTCGCACTTTTCCGGCAGCCTTGGCGTCCTCTTCCTCAAAAGACAGCATCCGGACGGGCCCGGAGAGAAATGTCTCAAGGCGTCTCGCATTTGTTTCTTGATGCGCGCTCTTCGCGACCCCGTACCAGAGTTCGAATACCACAACGGTGGATGCAAATGCCTGTCCGCCCGCGCCCAGCGCTTTCTCCAGCCGAACCCGGACCGACGCGGGAGTGCCGTTAATCAAGGCGATGCAAGCGTTGGTATCGAGCAAATAAATCACTTGAAGAGCACACGGCGCGGAGTCTTCGGCTGCTTGCGTCCCTTCTTCATAAACGGTGTGGAACCCCGCCGGTCCAGTTCGGCAAACCACTGCGGAGTATCCTGGATGAGAGGCTCAAGGAGGACACCATCAGCCACCCGCCGAATCCGGACCCGGTCCCCCTCGAAGCGAAACTCGCGCGGAAGCCGGACCGCCTGGCTTCGGCCGTTCCGAAACAGTTTGGCCACACCGGACTTGGACATGTCCACTCCCTCCGTACAATACAATATATACCACGGGTATATACCAGGGGCAAGACCAGATTTCCCGAGGGAACTAACTCTATCGCGCGGCGACCACAGGCAGCGCGCGGCGCAGGCGGCTGACCACGCGCTCCTGCCCCAGCACGACCATGGTCTCGAAGAGCGGTGGCGCCACGGCTTGGCCGACAATCGCCACGCGCGTCGCGTTGATCAGCAAGCCCGCCTTCACGCCTTCCGCCTCGGCGAGTTGGCGCAAAGTATGGTCGCAGGCATCGTGGTTCCAGTCGGGAAGCGCAGCGAGTCCGTCCGCCAGTTTGCCCAGCAGGACCGGCAGCCGCTCGTCTTTCCAGAACTTTTCTCGCGCCTGGGGATCGTATTCGAAAGTGTCGCTGAAGAATGCCCTCGCCCACGTCGAGAAGTCCGGCAACAGGCGCGTGCGCGGCCGCAGAAGGTCGACAGTTCGAGAGAACCACTCGCGCTTCGCACCGGCCCATTCCTCCTGCCACAGCCCCGATCGCTTCAGCTCCGCGGCCACGGACGGCGCCAATTCCTCAATGGGCAGCTTCTGCAGATATTGCGTGTTGAACCATTCGAGCTTCGCGCGATCGAACACGCCGTTCGTCCGGCTCACACCTTCCAGGCGAAACTTTTCGATGAGTTCGGCCGTGCGCAAGAATTCGGAATCGTCTCCCGGCGACCAGCCCAGCAGTGCCAGGAAATTACGGAACGCCTCCGGCAAAAATCCTTCTTCGGCGTACGAGCCCACGCTTGTCGCGCCATGGCGTTTCGAAAGCCGCGTGCGGTCCGCTCCCAGGATCAGCGGCACATGCGCGAAAATTGGCGGCGTCACACCCAGCGCGCGATACAGCAGTACTTGCTTCGGCGCGTTCGAAAGGTGATCCGCGCCGCGAATCACGTGCGTGATGCGCATATCGATGTCGTCCACCACCACGCCAAGCTGATAGGTGGGCAGCCCCGCCGCTTGCTCCGGACCCTTCGGCGAGCGCAGCAGCACAAAATCTTCAATCTCCTCGTTGGCCACTTCGCGTTTGCCGAACACAGCGTCTTCGAACTGCGTCGTGCCCGGCACTGGCACGCGAAAACGTACGGCCGCCTTCTGGTCTGGCGAAGCGGTCTTGCCTTCCCGGCAATTACATCGCGTCACGCGCCGCGGCCCCGCTGCTTTTTGCTCCGCGCCTTCCTCTGCCGGCGCAGCGTCGCCCCCCGCGTATTTTTCCGGCGCGCAATAGCACAAATAGGCCGCGCCACTCGCGACCAGCTTTTCCGCCGCCGCGCTGTATTTTTCCATCCGCTGCGATTGGAAGTACGGCCCTTCGTCCCAGTCCAATCCCAGCCAGCGCAATCCTTCCAGGATCCCGTCCACCAACTCCGGTCGGTTCCGCTCGACGTCGGTATCCTCCACACGCAGGATGAATGTACCGCCCTCGTGACGCGCAAAAAGCCAGTTAAATAGCGCCGTCCGCGCGCCTCCCACGTGCAGATAACCCGTGGGCGAAGGCGCGAAGCGCACGCGCGGCTTGCCTCCTCCCGTAGCGGAAGTATTACGATCGTTTATCATGGGTCCCAGCCGGTCCCTCCACTCACTTGGAAACGAACAATCTTAGCCGAAGCTCTTTTGAAACGCGAGGCGCTCCGATGTTTCCAAGTGGTACCCCCGTACCCTTGACCCTCTTTGAAACAGTCTCTTATAGTCCGTTAGTTGTCATTCATTTCCTTGATTCAAGGATACTTGCAACGAATCGGCAGACCTCGCTTAGGGACGGAATCTCGTATCGGGAATCACCCGAGGAAAAGAGCACGCTTCTCGGAGTGCGCGCCGAAACAAGGTCCTGGATCCTGATTCAGCAGATAGGCTGGTAATCCTGAGTTGTTGACGCGCGACACTATTCTAACCATCGGAGTTCTGGTTGGTTCGGCGCTCACGGCCGGTTTCTTCGCATATCTCTACTCGCTCAAACGCCAGAGGTATTTGCTGATCTGGATGGCTGGCTGGGGCCTGCTTGCCCTCCACCATTTGGGGTCGGTTCTGAGACTCTGGAACCCCTCCTCTCATTGGCAACTGGCCATCATCCAATGGCTGCTGGCCTGCGCCAGCCTTCTCTTTTTCGCCTCCGCGCAACTCTATTCGGATAGATCACCAGTAGTGAACACCCTGGCGGGTGCATCGGTTGTGTTCGCGGTCTGGGCGGGTGCGAGTCAGGCCGGTTGGATTCCAGTTCCGCCGGAGGCGGGCATTGCCGTGGTTCTTTTGGGCACGGCGAGAACTTTCTTCCGGGAAAGCCGGCGTCAGGAGACCCTCGCCGATTTCCTTCTCGCTGTTTCTTTTGCCCTGTGGGGCGTGCTCCTGAGCCTCTCGCTCCTCGGTGGGAGCCTGCACTCCGCCGGGGAACAATTGGCAGTGCTGTCCCCGATCCCGCAACTCTTTTCCGCTCCGCTGATGGTTATGGCGGTGTACGAAGAGGAAAAGCGGCGCGTCGAACGCAACATGCTCGCCCTCTCCAATCTGAATCTCGCAACCTCCGGTCTCGCCGGGGGCGAAATCCAGAAGATGCTTTCGCGGGCGCTCGACCGCGTCCTGAGCGTCGTTCGTATTCCTGCCGGGGCGCTGTTTCTGCACCACGGCGATCCCCACGGTCCCACTTCGCTGGTCGCCGCCGGGTTGAGCGAGGCCTTCTGCAGCCGCTCGCAGGAAGAAGGCCTGGATGACCACCTGGTGGATCTCGTCACGCGGCTCGGTGGGCTTGTCGTTTTCCGCGACCTTACCAGAGACTCCTCCTGGGTCACCCTCGAACGGGAAGAGTCCTTCCGTCGATTCCGCCAGCTCGCTACCGAACAGGGTTTGCGCACCGTCGTCGCCATCAGTCTCCAGGCTAAAGAGCAGGCCTTCGGCGTGCTCCTTCTGTGTACGCCGGACAATCGCCGGTTCACTCCCGCCGAGCTTCGCTTACTCCTCGCCCTCGGCCACCAGATCGGCATGGCCGTGGAGAATAGCTATTTGATTCAGCAGACTTCCCGCCGCACCGAAGAGCTGCACATCCTCAACGAGATCGGCCGCGCGCTCAGCTCCACGCTCGAAAGCGACGCTCTCTTCGAGAAGATCTATTCGGAGATGCGCCGCCTGCTCGATACCAATAATTTCTATATCGCCTTCTACGATTCCGCGCGCGACGAAATCCGATTTGAACTCGAAGTCAGCGACGGTGTGCGCCTGCCCAAGCGTTCCCGGCCGGCTGGGAATCACCTCAGCGAGTACCTGATCCGCACGCGCCAGCCGGTACTGATCCGCGAAAATTTCGCCGCCGAAACACAGAAGCTCGGCGCGCAGCCCTTGCAACAAACCGGCTGCTTCTGTGGTGTTCCTCTGGTGGTGTACAACCGCGCGATCGGTGTGATGGGCGTTCACAGCGCCCAGGAACGACTCTTCGACGAAGGGCACCTCGAGCTCATGCGCGTGCTCGCCAGCGAAGCCTCCATCGCCATCGAAAACGCGCGCCTGTTCCGCGAAGAACAGGTGAAGTCGCGCCACCTCTCCCTGGTGAACGACATTTCGCGCAAGGCCATCACCACACTCAACCCCGACGAAATGCTGGCGAAAATCGCCGAGTCGCTGGAGCACTGGCTCACCTACGACCACATCGGCATCGGCGTCCTCGATTATTCCGCCAAGGCCGTGATCATTCAGGCTGAGGCCGGGACGCGCCGCAATGCCCTCGGCCGGCGCATCCCTCTCGGCGAGGGGCTGGTGGGCCGCGTGGCGCGAACCGGCCAGATGGCCGTGGTGCGCGATTGCCGCTCGCCCCAGGAAGCTCCAAGGCCGGTGCTCGAAGATTCCGCCTCCGCCATCGCGCTGCCCATCGTCTATGCCGATCAGTTGTACGCCGTGCTGTATGTAGAAACTGCGCAGCCCTGCGACTTCTCCGATGAAGATATTCTGCTTCTGCATACTTTGGCGGACCTCGTCGCCGGCGCCTTCCACAACGCCCTCACTTTCCAGCGCGCCCAGGAACAGGCCATGACCGACGGCCTCACCGGCCTCAAAACCCACCGCTTCTTCCTCGAAGCACTCTCCGTCGAGTGGAAACGCTCTACCCGCGCCGGCCGCTCCTTCTCGCTCGCCCTCATCGACCTGGACCGCTTCAAATTCGTAAACGACTTTTACGGCCACCTCGAAGGCGACCTCGTCCTCCAGCGCGTGGGCCACATCCTCGAGAAGAACTGCCGCCGCTCCGACGTGATCGCGCGCTACGGCGGAGATGAGTTCGTCATCCTGCTGCCGGAAACCAATATCGAGCAGGCCCGGCAGCTCATCTCCAAGTTGCGCGCCGGAGTCTGCGCCGACCAGCTTCTCCGCGAAAAGAACATCACGGCCAGCTTCGGTATCGCCAGCTTCCCCGTGCACGGCTCCACTCCGCAAGAACTGATTCAGATCGCGGATTCTTCGATGTATCTCTCCAAGCACCAGGGCGGCAACACCGTCTCCACCGCGGACCATTACGATCCCGGTGAGACCAAAAAATGGAAGCGCGACGTTCTCGAAGCTTATCTGGGCGTCACCCTCAAGCGCCTCTTCGCGACTGGGCCGGAAGCCTTCGAGGAGATTCATCGCCGCCTCGAGCAGTTCTCCCTCTCCCTGAAGGAGAATGGCTCGGGGAACGGCGCGTCGGCAGCCACGGAAGAATCGTCGGGCGCGGTGGGAGACGGCATCTCTCCCGCAGTTCTTGAAACCGTGACCTCCCTCGCCGTCGCCATTGACGCCAAGAACCACTTCACCCAGGGCCACTCCCAAAAAGTGGCCGCTTACGCCGTCGTACTCGCGGAGGCAGCCAAGCTCTCCGAGAAAGTGGTCGAAGAACTACGTCTCGCCGGAATGCTCCACGACATCGGCAAAGTCGGAATCCCGGAGAGCATTCTGAACAAGAACGGCCCCCTCAATCCCGAGGAGTGGGACACCATGAAGCGCCACGTGGAGTATGGAGCTCAGCTTCTCGAACCGCTCCGCGGCCTCGAACGCGTCCGCCTGATGGTCCGGCACCACCACGAGTTCTTCGACGGCTCCGGCTATCCCGACGCTCTCTCTGCAAACCTGATCCCGCTCGGCGGGCGCATCCTCGCCATCGCCGACGCTTACGACACCATCACTTCCGACCGCGTCTACAAGAAAGCGCATACGCCGGAGGAAGCTTTCACCGAACTCGAACGCTGCTCCGGCGCGCAGTTCGATCCCGAGTTGGTCCAAACATTTATCCACGCGCTTCGGCAAATGCCGCATCCGATTCTCGAACCGGCGCCCGTCCACGTCGCCGGCGACGTGGCCTGAGTTCGCCCACTTCCCTCTTCCAGAATCTCGCCAGGCTTCCGTGCGCCTCGCCAAGTCTGCTACTCTGTTCACCTTCATCACTGATTTTCCGTGGAGGCATCATGCAAACGGCGCGCGTCCGCTGGGTAGGCCATGAACAGTTCCTGGGGATTACTCCCTCCGGCCACGCCGTCCCATTTGACTCCGATCGCAGCTCGAACGCCGCGCCCGGCCCGATGGAAATGCTCCTCGCGGCGCTGGGCGCATGTACGGCAACGGACGTCGTCATCATCCTGGCCAAGAAACGCCAGAAGCTGGAGTCGCTGGAGATCGAGGTTTCCGGCGAGCGCGCTCCCGAGCCCCCGCAGGTCTGGGTAAAACTCGAGATCCTCTACAAGCTTCGCGGTGTCCTGGACGAGAAGGCCGTGCGCGACACCATCACGCTCAGTGAAGAAAAATACTGTTCCGTCGCCGCCACGCTGCGCAAGAGCGCAGTGATCACATTCCGTTACGAAATTCTGCCGACGAAGAAAACTTAGAGTTCGAGGCCCGGGCGCTCGTGCCGCCGGGCGAAGAAGGAGGATGAATGGCCGGAGAAACGAAAAAGCAGGTATGTATGCTCTGCGGCAAGCCTTCGGAGAAATCCATCTGCGCCAATTGCGCCGACCGCGTGCGCGGCGAAGCCCTGCACAAAAAGAAGAAACAGGAGAAGCCCGAGAAGTAACTCCTCTGCGATTTCCTCAGCGCACGGATCGCCAGTGGGTCCTGACGCTAGCGCGCGTCGGCCGTCGCTGACTGCTTCGGCGCTGCGCCGCCCTCGCCCGATGCCACAGGCAGCTTCTGCGCCTGCCAGGCATCAAACCCGCCCACGACGTTCAGCACGGTCGTAAATCCCGCGCGGAGCAGGAGGCTCGTGGCAATCGAGCTGCGGTAACCGCTCTTGCAGTGCACCGCGATGGGCCGCCCGCGGTCCAGTCCCTCGAGCATCTCGGTGATCCGGTTCAACGGCCTCAGCGCCGCCTGTGCAACGTGGCCCGCTTCCCATTCCTGAGGTCGCCTCACGTCCACCACTTGGATATCCGCGGGCGAATCCTGAATCTGCCGCGCCAAATCGTTCACCGAAATCTGAGGCACTTCGGCGAGCTTCCTGCCGTCTGCGTGCCACGCCAGGATTCCGCCCGCCAGACAGCCGGCGACGTTCTCAATTCCCACCCGCGCCAGCCTCATGCGCGATTCTTCCAGCCGTTGCGGATCCTCCGCCACAAGTATGATTGGCCGGTCCAGTCCCAGCAGCGTGCCCGCCCACGTCGCGAATTGCCCGGAGAGCGCAATCTGAATCGAGCCCGGCACGTGCCCCGCGCCGAATTCCGCGGCTGGACGCGTGTCCAGCACAATCGCGCCTTGCTCCTGCCGCTGTGTCACCTCGGCCGGCGAAAGCGCTGCGAGCGGCGGCAATTCCGCCAGCGCGGCAGCGCCGCTGCGGTTGATCTCTGCGTCGCGCAGGAAGTATCCGGGTCGCTCGGGCAATTCGGCAGTGAGCATGCGGATGAATTCGTCGCGCGTCATTTTCTGCAGCGCATAATTCATCGCGCGCTCTTTGCCGATTGTCGAGCGTCTCTCCGGCGAAATGTTTCGCCCGCACAGCGAACCCGCCCCGTGCGCCGGATACACCTCCACGCTGTCGGGAAGCGTGAGCAATTTATTGTGCAGGCTGTCGTACATAAGTCCCGCCAGTTCCTGCGGCGTGTGTTCCGGCGAGAGGTCGGGTCGGCCCACGTCGCCGATGAATAGCGTATCGCCGGTCAGCACGCCCCACGGCTCCGCAGAGCGGTCCAGATCTGTCACCAGCGCGCAAACTCCTTCGGGTGTATGCCCGGGCGTTTCCAGGAAACTCAGCACGCACCGGCCGAAGCGGATCTCATCGCCTTCCCGAATGGCATGATGTGGAAACGTCGCTCCAGCCTTCGCGCCCACGTAGATTTTCGCTCCCGTCCGCTCTGCGAGTTCGCGGTGCCCGGAGACGAAATCGGCATGCAGGTGCGTCTCGATGATGTACGCGATGCGCAGCTTCTGCCGCGCCGCTTCTTCGAGATAAATCTCCACGTCGCGCTGCGGGTCCACCACCGCCGCGATTCCTTCCGAACCAATCATGTAGGAGGCGTGCGCCAGACACGACAGGAAAAACTGCTCGAAATACATGCGGCCCTCCTCTACACCACTCGCGCGGCCCGCGGGAATTACATCAAATTCTAGCACACTGCCTCGCAAGTGACGCTCCCGGAAGGCGCGATTCCGCCGGATCGTACTCTACCGGAGTTTCAGGTGGTCTGTTCTGAAGTGTTCAGGAATCGCGCGATTCGCCAGCCCGGCGGCCTGTTCCTGCCGCCTCTTCCCACTCACGCCCAACAGCCTCTCCAGGGGGATACGATGTGCCCAGGCTCTCTCCGCGAGTACACAGAGTTGACCATGGTCTTAGACTATGGTACGATTCGCCCGTACTCAGGAGGACCTACCTCGTGGAAGAGATCGCCATCTCCAAATTCAAGGCCACCTGCCTCGCCGTCCTGGAGCGCGTGCGCAAGACCAAGAAGCCTATCCGTGTCACTCGCTTCGGCAAACCAGTCGCCGAAGTAGTACCTCCCTCCGATCCGCCCCGCCCCAAGTCTTGGCTTGGCTCGATGGAGGGAACTGGTCGAATCGTAGGCGACATCATCTCTCCGGTGGCTGACGAGCAGGATTGGGAAGCGTCTCGCTAGTGAAGCTCCTTCTCGACACGCATATTTGGCTTTGGGTTTTTCTCGAGCCGAAAAAGCTCTCTTCTCGCGTCCAACATGCCCTCCAGAATCCCTCGAACGAGATCTGGCTTTCACCCATCAGCATCTGGGAGCTCTTTCTACTTCTCGACAAGGGGCGAGTGATTCTGGATCTTCCCCCGGAGCAATGGATCGCGCGGGCGATTGCCGCTCCCTTGAAAGAAGCGCCGCTGACCTCTGAAGTTTTGCTCGTGACCCGTGCGATTCGTTTGCCGCACCGGGATCCTGCCGACCTCTTCTTGGCGGCTACCGCAAAGGCTTACGATCTCACGCTGGTGACTGCGGATGTTCGCCTGCTCGGCGTCGAGGGGATCTCGACGCTCTCAAATCAGTAGGCGTTCGAAGTCCCGCGCGGCCGCTCCTGGTCGGCCCCGCCTTGCTCCCTCTCGCCGGATTGCGTAGAATCGCGGTTTCTTTCGCTTGCGGAGTTTTGGAGAGAGGAATGTCGCGACGCATAGCCGCAAAAATTACCGGAGTGGCCGGATACGTTCCGCCGCGCCTGCTCACCAACGCCGACCTCCAGAAAATGGTAGACACAAACGACGAGTGGATCCGCACCCGCACCGGCATCCGCGAGCGTCACATCGCCGATAAGGGCGTCGCAGCGTCTCACCTGGCCACCGAGGCGGCGAAACAGCTTCTCGCCCAGACCAACCTCGATCCCGTCGAAATCGACATGATCGTCGTCGCCAGCGTGACGCCGGACATGATGTTCCCTGCCACCGCCTGCCTCGTGCAGGATCGCCTCGGCGCCAAAAAAGCCTGGGGGTTCGATCTCTCCGCCGCCTGCGCGGGATTCGTCTATGCGCTGACCGTGGGCGCGCAGTTTGCGGCTTCCGGCGCGCACAAGAAAGTCCTGGTCATCGGCAGCGACATCATGAGCTCGATCATCAACTATCAGGACCGCGCTACCTGCGTGCTCTTCGGCGATGGCGCCGGCGCCGTGCTCCTCGAGCCCGCCACCTCGGACAGCGAAGGCATCCTCGACTTCATGCACGATATTGACGGCTCTGGCGGCTGCGCTCTCTATATGCCGGGTGGCGGCTCGCTCAACCCTCCCACGCACGAAACCGTTGACAAGAAAATGCACTACGTCCACCAGGAGGGTCAGCACGTTTTCAAGTACGCCGTGCGCCGCATGGCCGATGTTGCCTGCCAACTTCTCGAGCACAACGGCTTCTCCGGCCGCGATGTCGCGCTCGTCGTGCCCCACCAGGCCAACCTGCGCATCATCCGCGCCATGCAGGAGCGCCTCGGCTTGGACGACTCAAAAGTGATGGTGAATATCGATCGTTACGGCAACACCACCGCCGGCACCATCCCGCTTTGCCTCCGCGACGCTCTCGCCGAAGGCCGCCTCCGCAAAGGCGATCTCGTTCTCATCATTGCCGTCGGCGCCGGCTACACCACCGGCGGCATGCTTCTCCGCTGGGCGTACTGAACTCAACTCTCATCAGCCTTCGTGAAAAACAAAAAGGCCGGCCCTTTCGGACTGGCCTCTTCGTTCCTTGTTGTCTCCTGAAAAACGGCTGCTGCTACTTTGATCCCAGCCGGATTACAATCCCGGCCGCGATACGGACGTTGTTTTGGCGGACGCCACCGACCCGGGTTAGCACGTATCCCACATCAACGAGGCGTATGGCGAAACTTCGGGCCACTTTGACGTCAAAACCGCCGCCGGCCGTCATTTCGAAACCATTTTGTGAAACACCACCTCCGGCCACGTGTACGCCGCCGAACAGCACTTGCGCGAACGGTGTCACACGGTCGTTTTCGCGGTAGGTAAGCTTCGGCCCGAACTGGTAGGACACCGCGTGAAAGCCGAGCGAAGATACCCTGCATACTCCAACCTCGCCAACAAACCCGATCCACTTGTTCGCATTGACAGCAACCGAGCCGCCCCCGCCATGACAGTTGACGCCCCCGGAGAGCCGGAGATATGTATAGCCTCCAAAGATCTCTGCCTTCGGGTTGTCCTGAGCCATCGCGGTGCCACTCACCAACAACACGAGCCCGAGTACAATCAACATCTTTCGCATCATGTATTCTCCTTAAATTGGTTGTTTCGTCTTATCCAAAGGACTGTCCTAAATCCCTACCCCTTGACTCTCCCGGGGAGCCTGCGGTTTTCAAAGGTCCGGCGCCGGCCTGAGGGGCGCTCCAACCTCCCGCAGCGATATAGCCTCTCCACGGAAAAACGGTTCCATCGTACCAGCGGACTCAAACGGGAAAAGAACTATCACTACGATGTAGCCCAATCAGGTAACACTGGACCTAACGCCTTATTTTGTTTGGATTTGAGGATTAGATTGACCGGATTTCCGCCGCGCATTCCATGTTGGCCGTCAGCCGCCGGTCTAGGATCACCGCCGCGTAATGCGCGCAAGTGACCATTTCCCGGTTGGCCCACTCGGCCACCCGCGGGATGCGGCTCATCGCTTTCAGGGCGTTGTAATAGAGTCGGACAGTGCGGAGACCCTCGTTATGTTCCCGAAGGCCTGGGGTGAGGTCATGCAATTTCATCATCACGCCGAAATCTTCCGACCCCAGCGATTCGCAGTCGATCCCGGAGGCTGCGTTCATCCGTTCGGAGAGCGGCTGCGACGCCACTCCCGCCAGGACGGCGCGCCAGTAATACAGAGCGAACTGCCCTAGCGCGATGGCCGAAACCGTGAATAGAACCACTGCGATCATTCGCTCAGCCTCATGTGAGAGATTCTGCCTGGAAAGCTCTCTGGTACCAATAGCTCTCCAGTACCACGCGAGTAGTCCTCTTGGCGGCAGTTTCACTCTGGGCCAAGCGAATATCCTGTTTATTTTATTATACTTACGAGGAGAATCGGCGAGGGCCGGCGTGGCTCGGCTATCACTTCGCTGGAACAGCCGCTCCAGGCGGCCCTCCTGCCGCCGCGTGCCGGGGAAACGTCCCGAAAAAACTCAGAACCGCGGCCCCCATACCCAGCAGGGCAAGCAGGGAAAAAGCCAGTGTTCCAACAACGGGAACCAGCTCCAGCACGAAAACCAGCAGGATCCCCGCTGCCGTAATCGGCAGCGGCGCGTCACCGATGAGTCCCGCCACCGCCCCCGAACGCAGCCGCAGCGTGCGGCCCAGCCGGCAAGCGATCCCCACGTGGCCAGATCCGAAGAGGATCACCAGAACCGCCATCAGACCCCAATACAGCCAATCTTCGTAGCGCTTCAGCGGCGATTTCCCGAAGCTCAACACCACAACCTCGTAGTAGAGAAAACAGATGAGAGCAAATGCCAGGATCCCGGCCAGCAACGACCACCATGGGCGATGCTCGAGCGTCGCCGCCATCTTCAATACGCGCCTCGCCCGCGCTGCCAGATAAAACACAAGAAAGAGTGCAGCCTCCGCACCGAGAAGTCCCAGCATGCCGCGCCAGTAAGGCTGCCTCTGCCCCGGCCAGTACAGCCACGGATAGGCGTCCACATCTCCCGAAATCACCGCCTGCGGATCGCGCACCACCGGCCCGCCCAGCGACGTCGCGTCGCCCTCCACTCGGGCGAGCGGCCCCAGCCGCACCGCGCCGCCCACCGCGACCGCGTCGCCGGTCACCGTGCCGTCCACCTTCACCTCTCCTCCGATCGCCGTCGCGTCTCCCCTCACCGTTCCGTACACGCGGATGGAGCACGCGATACACGTGACCTCGCTCGCCGTTTCCCCGGGGTTCACCACCAGATCGCGGAGATACTGCACGCGCTCTTCCGCGCGCTGCCGGTTTTGCGCCGCTCCCGGGAGCGCCTGCACGCCGCAGAAGCTCGCGACCACCAGCACGCCGACGATCCGATTCACACGCATCCCCCTTTACTCACACTTGCTGCTCAACGGGCCGCGTACCGCACCGGGAATCCCGCCCACACATTCATCAGGCCCAACACCTCGCGCACCACGTCCAACGCGTCTCCCGTATTCCGCCACCAGTGCGCCCCGTCATAAGAATCTCTCGTCGCATACCGCACGATTAACCTCGGCGCCGCATCTCCCTGGTCCGGCCCCACCAACCGCTTCCAGATCGCGCGTACCCGCCGCGTGTGCGGCTTCGAAGTCACCACAATCGCCGTGTGGACTCCTTGTTCCTTCAGCAGCCGCACCACCTCCGTCAATTCATCCTCGGTGTTCCCCGTCTCTTTCTCCATCACTCGGATCGCGTCTGAGGGCACGGCCTGCGACATCAGCGCCCTCCGCGTGTAGAACTCCTCGCCAACGTAAGGGATTCCCAGCTTCTTCAACTGCTCCCCGGGGCCTTGCGGACGCAGCACCCACACGCGCGCGGCGAACCCCTGCTCGTAGATCTTCGCCGCCTCCAGTGCGCGCACGGGCATCCGTCCGCTCAGGACCACAATCACGTTCGCCTGCTCGAGCGGGTCTTGCACCACCAGCCATTGGCCGACGCGGAGGAAAATCACCACCGCCGCGATCAGCAAGACCACAGCGATTCCCGCGCCGTACCATATGCGACGCGACCATCGCCACACACTCCGCTTGCGCTCAGACGTCATCCGGCTTTTCGTGGAAGAGTGAGGTCATTTCTCGTGATGCTGCGTTGCGATGGTCCGTTCTTGGAGGGAACTCAGGAACACTCACGACTGCCCGCTCGAGAGCCTGTCTTCTCGCGGATCGAGCCTGGAAAACACGGCATTATAGTGCCGCCGGTCGCAATCCAGGCACCGGAATGGCCGCAGCAGCAGCGGTGGTAACATGAACGCTTCAAAAAAATTGCGCCGGTGCGAGCGGCGCACGGCGCTACCCTTGCAGTAGGGACATCGGCGTATTCTCTGCCAGCGCATCGTCTTCCTCGGCAGTCAGTTGCGCCGATGCTACCGGAGTGCCCTCCCCCGGTCAACCTCCCCGGGCGTCACCTGTGCGGGCCCCTTGTTCTTCGTCGGCGGATTCCTCAGAACCAGTACCTTCTGAACTGGCGCGCTCGGAGGGGAGGCCAGCGAGAACTTGTTCGGCGAACTCGCGGCGCGTGCGGGGAACTCTGTGCCGGCGCTTGGGTTTCGGCTTCGGTTTGTGCGAATTGTCTTCGGCCGTCAGATCTGAACCGGGCGAGGCGGCATCCTGGATGGCTTTTTCGATGACCTGGTCCCAGGCAGCGTAGTCGTGGATTCGAGTGAATTCGTTATGGGCGCCGTTCAGGGTCTGGAGAAGCAACTGGATGATGTAGGCGAAGAGCGCAGTGTCGCGCGCAGAGACCTGTTTGCGGGCGCGGAGCATGAAGAGTTTGGAGAGGGCGTCGTTGACGGCGGTTTCTGTATTGAGCTTGGCGCCGGAGCCGAGCACTTCGGCGAGGAAGGCGGCGGCTTCGGGACTTTGAGTCTCGCGGTCGGAGGTGCCCTGGTCCAGACGCCAATGCTTGAGGCAAAGAGAGGCGTGGCCTTCGGCGCGGATCAGGCGGCAGCGGCGGCCGTCGGAGGAAGTGAAGTGGCAGCGATGATTCTTCGGGCGGGACTTAGCTGGCATGGGCGTTCTTCCTTTCAATTGAGGGTCGAAAGTCTAAGTGTCCAAAATCTAAGTGACGGGGAATGAGAGAATTACAAACTGAGGGGGAAGGGGGGTACCCCCATGCAGTGATGTAAGTGCGCATTCCAAAAGAGTTAGGCCGAGGGTGAAACGCAAACAGTGATGTAAGTGCGGATTCTAAAAGAGTTGTCTCTCGTCCAAGTTCGGGAGAGATTGGCGCAGCTCGTTCGATTTCTCGCGAGGTTTGAGGTGCGCCGCCCGCCATCGAGATTGGCGGGCAGGCGCGGCGAGCGCCGACGGGCGCTCGGAGGTAGCGGGTCTGAGGCGATGTCGAGACCCCTGCACCATGCGATGCAGGACGGGGCCGGAGATGTGCTGGCCCGTTTCCGGCAGGGCCGGAATCTTCGATCGATCCCGACGCTGTGGGGATCTCAGGGCGAAGCTGCGCTTCACGCACGGCGAAACCTCGATTCGCAAACGAAAGTTGAATCTCAGAGGGGAGCCCTTTGTGCAGGGGCGGCTGCCAGTCCCGAGGTCTCGGGAGAAAGAGTAAGGGCGATCAGCTCTGGACCACATGTTACAACGGGGATGAAGTGCAGTCAAGAGTGAAGGTAATGATGGGGTAATTCGAATGGCGGAGCGGATGGAACCACCCCGAAGGATCGGGGCAGGCTGCTTCATACAGATACAAACTGACGGGTGGGAGTGACGAAAGAGGGGGCCCTTCCGGCAGGGCCGGAATCTGCCGATCGTCGCGCGGCTCGCTCGGGATGACCATCCTCGTCGGATGGTCAGATGGGCCACCCGCCGCATGCCAGGCTAAAACTACTGGTTTGGTCTCCTTTATGCGGAAGCTCTGCTTGCTGGTGTGTACCGTATATGGTACACTCCGTTCGTGGGTAAGAAACCGAAATCCCCGACAGGCATGGGAACCCACCCTGGCGCGACCGAAAGACAAGGGAAACGCGTTCCGGCCATCTTCTTCAGGACTGAGGCCGGCGGAGAACCCGTACGGGAATGGTTGAAGAGTTTACCCTTATCCGGGGATCGCAAGCGAATCGGCGAGGATATCAAGACGGTGGAGTTCGGCTGGCCCATGGGGATGCCCGTTTGCAGTGCATTGGGCGATGGGATTTCTGAAGTGCGGACCAACCTGGCGCAAAATCGAATTGCGCGAGTGCTGTTTTACATCGACAAGAGGGGCCGGATGGTCCTGCTCCATGGCTTCATCAAGAAAACCCGAAAGACACCAGACGAGGATTTAGAGCTGGCCAGGAGCAACAAGAACAAGCATCAAAGGGGACTCCAATGAACGTAAGGAAAAATCGCAAGAGAACAAACCACAGCGGTTCGACCTTCGACAGCTTTCTTGAACAGGAAGGAATCCGCGAAGAAGTGGAAGCGGTCGCTATCAAGCGAGTGCTTGCCTGGCAGCTTTCGCAAGCCATGCAGGAGCAACAAAAAACAAAACAAGTGATGGCGAGACAACTTCACACGAGCAGGTCACAACTTGATCGCCTTCTAGACCCTCAAAACGTCTCCGTGACTCTCGATACCATTGCTCGCGCAGCCAGGGCGCTTGGCAAGCGTCTAATCATTCGTGTGGCGGACGTGAGGGCAAAGCGAGAGTAGTGCACGCCGGCTTGCCGACCACAGGCGGTTTTCCCGGTGCGAAGCGCACTGCATCCTCCGTCCAGATGTCTATCAGTCCTTTCGGGTCTTGGGACAGCGTAACTTCAATGTCTTTTTGGTGCAGTTTTTCGATGGCCGCTAAGTCCGCCGCGTGCGTGTCCTTTCGCTGAAGCGTGCCCATAGCGCTTCGGGCGAAGTAGCCGATGCCGAGGCCCGCGACAAACACAATGGTGGTGACTAGAGAAGCACGTTTCATACGGCCTCCTGAGCACCGGGATTTGTCACGACGAGACCTTAACACCCTCACCCTTGGGTCCCGCTAAGTCGTCCGGGACGCCCGCCACTGCAACAAATCCCACCCTTAACCTGCGGTTAAGGATGGGCCATCCGCCCTAGACGAATACACCTTCCGCTACAACAGACGGCATGAGGGGAATCAACAGTTCCGTGCTATCTTGTCGCGGGTTTCTGAGCGGGCGTCGTCATAGCCCGCTTGAGGATAGTCTTAAAGTTCTCACGCGTGATCGGACGCATCTGCTTCTTCACTTTTGGGGAGGGAATCAGGAGCTTGCGCGTGCGCGTTCCGTCTTTGGCGCTTTCCGCCATCGGTAGTCGTGGTGTATCACGGCGGAAAGGCAAACATGCAAAGGGTTTTTCTGCTGCTTCATCTGGTATTCTCTGCCAACGAAAAAGAGAGGCAAACAATGGAGAATCTTCCTTACGTTACTGCCGCGCTCATCTGCGAGAGGGTGATGGAAGAGAAAGACGGCGTGCTTAGCGCCATCAGAATAGTCGACCGTGCAGAAGTTCAGATACAAGGAGACCAGCCCGGACTGGCAAACATCGTGCCAGCATTTCAATTGGCATGCTTAGTTTGCTTAAAGTCCGGCCCTGCTAAAGGACAGGGCGCACTTACTATTGACGGTGTGAAACCTTCTGGCGAAACCAAGCGACTTGCAGAATTCCCTCTCGATCTCAAAGGAGGAGATTCCGGGCAAAATCTCGTTATCAACATGACGATCGCATCAAAGGAGGAGGGTCTGCATTGGTTCGACGTGCGCTTTGACGGACAGCTTTTGAGCAAAATCCCGCTCATACTTGTGCGGATCGTAAAACAAGCGGAGACGGCTGTGAAGACCATCGAATCACCCAAGATGTCATAGGCGCGTCGCGTAACACAACAGACGCATGGACAACATCGTTGAGAATCGCAAGCAATTCGCGGCGAAGGTCGGATTCGTTGAGAATGTGGTCGTCGCGCTCGGACAGCAAATGGTGAATTGAAGAAGCCAGTTCGATAGCTTCTGCGGAGCTATCCGAATGCATACTCCAAGCAGCAGAAGAGAGCCAGTCTTCAAACTGTTCGAGCGAAATCTCATTTCGCAGAAGTTCTGATATTTTTTCCTTGATAGCGGCTTTATGAATCATGCGATTGTCTCTATAAGAGTAGACCTATGGGAACTACGCTGTCGTTTCAACAAGGGGCGCTATTGGCGTCGCCTCCAAGCTGGGGAGCTGACTTGCAAAGTTAGCAGCACAATAGCTCATCCAGATTACAGACTAGGGCCAGGGGGACTCAGTCAAGAAGTATACTATTATGAACCCGCGAACGGGAAACAAGTTGCGAGAGCGCACCAATTACTAAAAGCAGACCTTACGCTTGGTGGCGGAGGGAAGCCTGACCCGAAGGAGTTGTGGGAAGGGAATATTCACTATCACCCGCACAAGGGCTCTGGCCCAGAAGCTGAGGTTAAGAGAGACCCCAGCCTACGTTATTCGTCCTCTATCGTGAGATGGCTTTACAAGCGTTGGCGATGGATTAAGTGCCAAATCACAGGGAGATAGACCTTAAATCCTTCTACTTGTTCAGTAGGGATGATTACCATTCTAAAGGACTTAAGACCCCCTGGAATCAATAATTACGCAAAATAGGGGTAGGGGGGTTCAGGCATTCAAGCCGCCATCAGTGTTTATCAGTGTCCATCAGTGGTTCCATTCCGGGGCCACGATTCACTCCCGGGGAGATACATTGAGACGGCCATGAGCCTCCCTCTGCGGGCCTTGATCGAAGGATTCGCATTCCTCGCTGGCGGGATTGCAATCCTCACATGGACGGAGCCGATTGCGAAGGGTTTGGACTGGTTAGACGACCGCACGCGACCCCGGAATCCGTTTGTGCTCAGGTATCTCTGGCCCGCTCGATACAAGAGCCCCGAAAGCAAACATAAGGTCACGGTTGTCGCGATCCGATCCCTGGGATGGTTCTCGATTGTCGGAGGGCTAGCCATACTTGCGCTTTCGCACGCGGGTTGGTTTTTCATGGAATGAGACCGGATCGGGCGCAGCAAGCAGCGCCCCTACAAAAACAATGTGTAGCGGCGGGCTTGCGATTTCGCGCGTGGAGAATAGAATGAACGTTCGCGGCGTAATTGGACGAGAACAGAACGATAGGAACGAGGAAAGAACGGCGGAAACGAGGAGAGAACGACATTGCGAGCAGTGATTACCGGCGGGGCGGGATTTCTTGGGTCGCACCTGTGCGATTACCTGATCGCGCGGGATTGGGAAGTGCTCTGCCTCGATAACCTGGTGACGGGCGTGGAATCCAATTGCCGGCACCTGCTCGGCAATCCGCGTTTCCACATGGTGCAGCAGGACGTCTCGCTCTATCTCGACGTGTCCGGCCCGGTGGACTACGTCCTGCACTTCGCTTCGCCGGCCAGCCCGGTGGATTACCTGAAGCTGCCCATCCCCACGCTGAAAGTGGGCGCGCTGGGAACGCACAACACGCTGGGCCTGGCGCTGGCGAAGAAGGCGAAATACTTCCTGGCGTCCACGTCGGAGTGTTACGGCGATCCAGAAGTGAGCCCGCAGCCGGAAACATACTGGGGCCACGTGAATCCCATCGGCCCGCGCGGCGTTTACGATGAAGCCAAGCGCTACGCCGAGGCCATGACCATGGCTTACCACCGCTTTCACGGCGTGGACACGCGCATCGTGCGCATCTTCAATACCTATGGCCCGCGCATGCGTTTGAACGACGGGCGCGCGCTGCCGAATTTCGTTTACCAGGCGCTGACCGGCCAGCCCATCACCGTGTATGGCGACGGCAAGCAGACGCGCAGCTTCTGCTACGTCACCGACCTGATCGAGGGGATTTACCGCCTGATGGAATCGGACGAGCACGAGCCGGTGAACATCGGCAACCCGGAAGAAATCACGATTCTGGAATTTGCGGAGCGCATCCGCACGCTGATGGGTTCAGACGTGCCCATCATTCACAAGCCGCTGCCGCAGGACGATCCCAAACAGCGTTGCCCGGACATCACCAAAGCGCGCCGCATCCTGAAGTGGGAGCCGAAGGTGCATCTCGACGAGGGACTTCGGCTTACGCTCGATTATTTCCGCAAGCAGGCGCCTGCAGTGGTCACGTAGCAGAAATTGCCGCCTAGCGGCCCCTGCCTTCTGGTTGTCATTCCGAGGCGTCCCGAGTGTTTGTGATCGGGACGACGAGGAATCCCTCTTCAACTTTTTGTCAGCGTGAAACTCCCGATCACCAGCGCGTCCATCCCTGAACAAAAATAACTTCGCACGGCGTCGCGCGGCCGAATCACCAGCGGCTCGCCAAACAGGTTGAACGAAGTGTTCACCAGGATCGGCGCGGCAGCCTTCTCTCCGAATCGCCGCAGCAACTGCCACAGGGCGGGATTCGCGCGCCGCTCCACTACGTGCAGCCGCACGCGGTCTCCCGGCAGAAGGAAATCCTTCACCAGCTCCCGCGCTTCTGCGTTCACGCGGCCGAGGGTGGCCATGAAGCGCGATGCTTCGGACCACGCGAAGTAGCGCGAGGCGTCTTCCTCGGGCACGGCGAGCGCGAACGGACGGAATGCTTCGCGGTGCTTGATGAACTCGTTCAGGTTCTCCTTCACGTAGGGCGCCCAGGGCGAAGCGAGCAGGCTGCGATTGCCGAGCGCGCGCGGGCCGAACTCCGCGGCGCCGCGATACCAGCCGACAATTTTGCCTGCTTCGAGGAGGCGGATGGTGTCGGCGAGCTGCTGCTCGTCTACGTCGTGCCAGCGGTAATGCGCCTTGCAGTTATCGAGGACGAGCTTGATGTCGTGGTTCGAATACTCGGGCCCCCAGTAGAGATGCGCCGGCGGCTCCATGCGCGGTTTTCCCAACTGCTGGTGCCAGGCGAGCCACGCGGCGCCGAGCGCCGTGCCTTCATTGCCGGCGGCGGGCTGCACGAAGACGTGTTCGAACGCCGTGTCCTTCTCCACGTCCGAAACGATCACGGGATTGAGGAAGAGTCCGCCGGCGAGGCAGAGCGTCTTCGCGCCGGTTTTTTTGCGATACGACTCGGCCAACTCCGCGGCCACTTGCGCGCAGGCCTGCTGGACGCTGGCGGCCAACTGGCGCCGCAGCGGGTCCAGAATCGCGGATCTCTCCGAATCGCCGGAGTCCGACGCGAGCTTGGGATCGAGTCCCACGGCACGATAAAACTTAGGAGAGAACGCGATGCGGCGTGCGAAGCCGCGATTGAAGTAAGAGGTGTCGAGATGGAGCGAGCCCGGAGACGATCCGCGGAGCATCTGCAAGAAAACCTGGAGGAAGGCCGGCTCGCCCTCGAGGCTCAGCCACTGCGTCTTGTGCTCACCGCGGCGCGGTTCGAATCCGAGCAGATCGGTGACCTGGGAATACACCCAGCCGAGCGAGTGCGGAAACGAAAACGTGCGGAGAGCGCGCAAGTGCGTTCCCTCTCCCAGCGCGACCATGCCGGAACGGCCGCCGCCCTGTTCGTCCAGCGTGAGCACGAGCGCGCGTTCGAACGGAGAGGCGTAGAACGCGCTGGCGGCGTGACTGAGTTGGTGATCGAGATGAAGGATTGAGGTGCCGGGCGCGGCGGCGAGCAGGCGGAGCAGCCGGTCGTTATTCAACTCGCGGCCGAGTTCGCCGAGCGCTTTGGTCTGATAGTAACCGCTGGCGACAGGAGCGAACGGCGTGCGGCGCATGCGGAACCACGACTGGCGCGCCCACGAGAGGCCGGGGCGGCCGGCAAGGGCGATAGCAGTCAGGTCGTTCGAATGAATGCCGGCGCGATCGAAGCAGAAACGAATGGCTTCGCGGGGGATGCCGGAGACGGAGCGAACGCGAAGGAGTTTGCCTTCCTCGATGGCGGCGAGAATTCCATTTTCGCCGAGGAGGGCTGCGGCGGGATCGTGCGTGAGGCCGGAAATGCCGAGGACATACACTGGCGCGGGGCGCGCGCGGGGATCAGTCACGGCCGCGCCGCGGGAGAGAGCCTTTGGTCAACAGGCCGCGCAGGCCGAGCAGGAGGAGCCGAGGCTGTTTGCGGCAAATGTGCCAGAGCACGCGCGCAGCTTCATCGCGATTGTGTTCGCTGAGGGATGCGCGCGCGGAATCGTTGAGGAGGTCCACGAGGCGGCTGTAGTCGGCCTGCTGAAAATTGTGGATGGTCTTGCGGATGAGGAGGTGCAAGTCCAGCTCGCGCCGCAGGGCCAGCAACTCGCGGCTCTTTCCGTTGTTGAGGATGCTTTCGGCGACGCCGACGGCGCCGCGGAAACCGGTGACGATGCCGCCGACGGTCGTGACTTTGACCTGCGCGGCCGCGTCACCGACGAGATAGACGCGGCCGGCGCCGAGCCGGCGTTCCACGGGCACCCAGCGGCGATAGACGGGTATCCGCGCGCCCTGAAAACCGAGCGGGGTGAACCCGCGCTTCTCCATGAAGCGCTCGAGACAGCGACGAGTTTCGGGGCCGTCTTCACCGATGAGGCCGAGGGCGGCACGCGTGGGAGATTCGGGGATCATCCAATAAAAATACGGCGTGTCTTCGGGGATGAACCAGACGCGGACCGTATCCGCGGGATAATCGGCGGGGGGCTGCACGATGGCCTGAATGAGCGGGACGGTTTCGTGGCGCGGCCATCCGGCGGCTTGCGCGACGCTGCTCAGCGCGCCATCGGCGCCGACGACGGAATCGGCGGAAATCTCCTCGTGATGACCGTCCTCGCTGCGTTCGAAATTGACGGCAATGCCGCGGCCATTTGCCGCGAGGCCGACGAAGCGGCGGCCTAAGCGAACTTCGGCACCGGCTTCCTGTGCCTGCGCCGCCAGGCTGCGAATCAGGCTGGAGCGCTCGATAATCAGGTCGGGGCGATGAAGGGCGATCTTGGCGGCGCGGCCGTCGGTGAATAGTTCGAAGCAGCGGATCTCGTTGACGATGCACCCTTCGCCGGCAGGCCCGAGCAGATCGCGAAGGCGGCTGGTGACGATGAGAGTGCGCGCCACGGGGTCGAGATTCTCGGAACGCTCCATGATGCGAACGCGAGCGCCGCCTTTGGCCAACAGAGAGGCAGCCAGAAATCCTGATGCCGAGCCTCCTACGACGGCCACGTCGGGTGTGGAATGGGGTTTTCGCAAGGTTACGTTTGGAGCGGACATCGAATCATTCAATAGACTGTCCCCTGATGCAGCCTCGGGCCCAACTTCTCCGCGCAGCCGACAGATTCGACCAGCATTATGGCAGGTGGGGAGATGAACCGCCTGAGTATAACCAAAGCGGCTGACAGTGCAAGCGGGAGATTGAATTTCCGGGGGAAACTGGAGGAGCGTACCAGGTTTGCCAAGGCAGGCTCCGAAGACGCTGTGGTATCAGACCGAGCGCGCCAGCGGTCGTCGCGAACCTTGGAGGCGTCCACAGGTGTACTAAATCCGGAGGCCCTAACTGTCTAAATTAGTGGGGCGCATTACACTCCGTTCTTTGGCTCGCGACTGCCTTGCGTCGAGTTGAGTTTCTGTCGCAATACGTTAAGGAGATTAGAGGCGAATACGCCGAGAGAGATCGCCACAAGAACTGCGCACCCAGCGAAAGTTAGCGATCGCATCTGATCAGTGCCCTCACTGGCCGTAAAGTCGGAAGATTCGATCGCGGAAGGGACCCAAATGAGCGCGCATACTGCCAGGGCAAGAAAGAGGCATACAAACAACAATTGCCTTTTGGGCGGCGGCAAGTACACAGCCTTATCGGTAATCAAGAAGGCTAATATGAAAATCAGTAGACAACTGAATGCCGTCAAGTAGTTGCTGATTTCCATTGGGCAGTGAAACTGCGACTAATCTGACCGGAGCGTCGGGCCGTTCAGAACGGCCAGTCCGTATCGCAGACTGGCGGGAATGGAGAATTTCCTGGTCGGTGTGACGCCTCCCACGCCAACCGTGTCATAGATTCTGAGCTGGCACTCCACTTCGATATCGGCCGGGACGTAACCCAGGAGCATCCATCGATCATTTGAGCCCTGACTGGTGTGGCGAGATTCACTCGGCAGTTCTGATACCGCGTGCCAATCGCCGAATCCACTTTCACCCGAAACTCGAAACCGTGCCGCGACAATTGTGATGTCTGACCTTAGATTAACCAGGTAGAGGCGCAGCATTCTCGAGAAGGAAGCCTCCTCAACCTCCGAAGTAGGCTCACTGGGCAAAGAGAATGAGATCGCATTACCTTGTGTCAGCTGGGGAGCGGAGTACGGTCGTTTTCCCATTCTAAGTTGGCTTCACTGTGATTGGCTAAGCCCCCAGGCTAAGCCCCTGGGGGGCTCCGCTTTTCGGAATATAGTTTCGCGTAAACCTGTGCAAGAATAGGAATAGAAGGGTACTTGCTCGGTTTTGTAAGCACGGGAAGGGCGAAATGCAATCTGTCGGGGCAGCTCGGCAACTGAGCTCCGGGGACAAACTGAGGCGGCTACGAAATTCCCTGGGTATTACCACGCGGGAAGTTGAAGAGATGAGTCGAATGACCTGCCCCCCGAAAACTAGTCCAGCCAAAACGTAGCTTCTCCGGGTATAAGACGCGAGAGGAGAAGCGCCGATGAGGAAGAGCCGGTTTAGTGAAGAGCAGATTGTGGGGGTGTTGAAGGAAGCGGAAGCTGGAGTC
>JBGQGH010000009.1:0-47764 GCA_041497315.1 Terriglobia bacterium
CCGGCCGTACGTCTCCATGATGCGTTTCAGCAGTGAATCGGGCGTTTGAGATGGCATCAGAGCTAGGAGCGCTGCGTCAGGACAGCAGGCGCTTCAATGTGCCATTCACGGTTTGCGGGTTGGCTTGGCCGCGCGAGGCCCGCATAACCTGGCCGACAAAAAACTTGAAAACACCTTCGTTCCCCGCGCGATATTTGGCCACATTGTCCGGATTTTTCTCGATGACTTCGCGGCAGAGGCGTTCGATCTCGTTTGTATCCTTGATCTGGCGCAATCCGCTCGCATCCGCAAGCGTAATTACATCAAGACCCACACCCAGTCCGGCCATCATCATCTCGAATACCTTCTCGAGCAACTTCTTGCCACTGTTCGCGGTAAGTTGCCCCTCATCCACTAGCTTAATAAGTTTTGCAAGTTCGGAGGGCGGCGGTGCCTTGCCAAGCTCATTCTCGATGTCTTTGACGCGGCGTAAGACTTCCGTCTGAATCCAGTTCGAGGCGGCCTTCGCCGGCGCGCCGGCGCGAACGACGGCCTCAAAGTAATCCGCCAGGTCGCGCGTCGCGGTGAGCACGCCCGCGTCGTAAGAGGTGATGCCAAAATCGCGCCGGAACCTCTCGCGGCGCGCATCCGGCAGCTCGGGCATCTCCCGCAGGATTTCGCCCTTCCACGCTGGGGTCACGCGCACGGGCAGCAAATCCGGCTCCGGAAAATACCGGTAGTCGTGCGCGAATTCCTTCGAGCGCATCGGCTCGGTGCGCCCCGCCGCGACGTTCCACAGCCGCGTCTCCTGCTCGATGCGTCCCCCGGATTCGATCACGCCGATGTGCCGCTCGATTTCATATTACAGCGCGCGCTGCAGGTAGCGGAATGAATTCAGGTTCTTGACCTCAGCCTTGGTGCCGAATTTTTCCGTGCCGCGCAGCCGCACGCTCACGTTGGCGTCGCAGCGCAGGGAACCTTCCTCCATATTGCAGTCGCTCACATCGGTGTACTCGAGGATTTGCTTGAGCGAGGTCAGGTAGGCGTAAGCCTCGGCAGGCGTGCGGATGTCCGGTTCGGAGACGATTTCAATCAGCGGCACGCCGCAGCGGTTGTAATCAATGTACGTCTTCGTATCGGAGTCCGGAAAACCCTCGTGCATGCCCTTGGCCGCGTCCTCTTCCATGTGCAGGCGAGTGATGCCGATGCGTTTGCGCGCGCCGTCGTGCTCGATCTCCAGGCTGCCGTGCGCGGCCAGCGGCAGCTCGTACATGGAAATCTGGTAGCCCTTGGGCAAGTCGGGATAGAAATAATTCTTGCGCGCGAACCGCGAGAATTCACTCACCGTGCAGCCAATCGCGAGCGACGCGCGAATGGCCAGTTCGAGCGCGCGGCGGTTCAGCACCGGCAGTGTTCCCGGCAGGCCCAGGCAGCGCGGGCAAACGTTGGTGTTGGGCGGATCGCCGAAGCGCGTCGAGCACCCGCAGAAAACTTTCGTGGCCGTCTTCAACTGCGCGTGAACTTCGAGTCCGATCACCGGCTCGTAGCGCGCCAGCACTTCGGGCGCGATCGCCCCTTCGTTTTGAATGGTGCGGGCCATCGGAAGCTCAGAATTATAGCACCCTGACGACACCCGGCCCGTGTGCGCTCCGCAGGGATCAGTGGAGTGCCGCTGGCTCGCGGATCGCTCGGTACCGCCGCTCGAGCAGCGCAAATCCGCCGAAGAGAATAGCGGCATAAGCGAGGTCTCCGATCAAAGTATTGCGGAAGAAGGGAATCGCTGCGGCGTAGCAAGTGGCCAGGCCGGGCAAGGTTCTGGGGTAGAGCACTCCGCGCGCCCACACCGCAAAATTTGTAATGAGGAAGAAAAGAATCGAGCTGGCCAGCGCCGCCGCGGCAATCGCCAGCGGCCGCCGTCGTCCGCCTCCCCGGAATGACATCCCGATGCAGACGATCAGCGCAAAGCATCCGTAGACAACCGGGATTCCGCGGTGCAGGCCGATGACAAGGTCGCTTAGGAACATCGCCGCCAGCGTCACGAAGAACGCCGCGCGCTTGTCCGGGAAATGTGCGCCGCCGAAAAGCGCCATTGCCGCCAGCGGTGTCAGGTTCGGCGGGTGAGGCAGTAGCCGCGAAGCCGCTGCGGCCAGCACAAATCCGGCCAGTACTACAAACCGTGTGCGTTGCATTCGTCGCTCCTTTCAAACCCTCGCGTGGTCTGCACCGGCTGTCCGCGACTCGGCCGGCACGAGATCGCAAAAAATGAAACCATCGCGTTCGACCACTTCTCCTCGCGTGAATGGGATGGGTCGTCGAAAGTTCGGCCCGTCAAAGACGAAAGTGTGGAATTCCCCGTTTTCCCCGCACGGATCTACGCCGCTGGGCAAGCGGCGCAGGAATTCCTCATTGATTTCGGCCCCTGCGAAGGAACGATCGAGTCTTTTCAGGTCCAGACAAGCCACTACGGCGCGAAACCCGAGCTGAATAAAGCTGAGCGCCAACTCGCTCGTGTCCCGCTTCCAGATAGGGAAAATCGCCTGAAGGCCTGTAGGGGCCAGTTTCTGCTCGCGGTAGGCGCGCAGGTCTTCGAGAAAGATATCTCCGAACGCGACGCCACTGACTCCATTCTGCTGGTGATGAGCGAGGGCCTCCGCCATTTTCGCTTCGTATTCCGCGTTTGCGCACTTCGGCGAAATCAAAATCTTGTGCAGGGGCAGGCCAAGCGCTTCGGCCTGCTCTTCGAGCAGTGCCCGGCGGACCCCATGCATGCTGATGCGATCGTACCCGGCGGTCACCGTCGTCAGGAGAGATGCCACGCGGTACTCGCCCGACTTCTGCAGCTCGTAGAGCGCCATAGCGCTGTCTTTGCCGCCGCTCCAGGAAAGTAAGATGTCCTGACTCATCGCCTTATTTATTCTTGAGGCGCCCGTTCACGCTCTGCATCTGCCAAAATAGCGGTTCCAGGCGGTCCTCGCTTTTCCCGCGCAACAACAAGCCCTTGGAATTCGCATCGCCCCGGCTCCCCAACGGGGAACCGGGGCGATACGCCGCGCATCGGCCCAGCTTTTCGATTACTTCGAACCCGGGCGCGCTCCTTCGGCCGGAAAGTGGAATTTAATCCCGGCCATGAAATTCAGGCGTAGCGCCGGGAAGCCGAATGACTCCTCGTACCTCCGGTTCAGAAGATTGTTCAGCCGTCCGTAAATCTCAACGCCCCCCGGAAGCCTGTACGCGAAGCCGCCGTTCAGCAGCGCGTAGCCCGGATTGCGGAACAAACACTGAAAACCCAGGATGCAGGCGAAGTTGCCGAGGTTTGGTTCAAGGTCCAGCACCGCGCCGCGGATCGATCCGTTCAGATTCAGCATCAGCTGCCGGTGCAGCCACGTGACGTTGAATCCCGCCGAGCTGTGCGGACGCCGGAGCAGCGGCTGTCCCACCTGAAACGGCGACTGCACTCCCGTTGCGCCATCGAGTGCCAGGATGTCCGTATTCAGCCACGTGTACTGGCCCGAGATTTCGAGAGAGCGAATCGGGCGCAAGCGCAGGCTTGTCTCCAGGCCCTGCGCGCGCGCGTTGGCCAGATTTGCTGAGGAAAACGTGCTGAGATTTTGAAACGTGCCGCCCAGCGTGACAATCTGGTCCTTGAACCGGTTGAAGAAATACGTCGCGTCGAATACCATGCGCTCGCGCCAGAAACGCTGCTCGACGCCGGCGTCGAAGCTGATGGTGCGCTCGGGCTTCAGCGCTGGATTGTTCGTAAAGCCGAGTTCGAATCCGTCTGGCGGACGGATCCCGGTGCCGAAACTTCCGTGTACTCGCGTTCCGCCCAAGGCACTTCCCCTATCGCCACCACGGGCGAGATACGCAATCGAAACCCGCGGATTAGCTTGCACCACGGAACTTGCCGGGAGAAACGGCCGCGAGCCGAACGCATCCGCCGGCAAACTGGCCGTGCGGATGAAGTCCACGCGCACGCCGGTATTGATGAACCATCGCCCACCGGGATTCCAGCGGTTCTCGGCGAAAAATGCGTAGTTCGCGCGGGGCAATGCAAACGGAACATTATTCGCGTCGGTGACAAAGGTGTTTTGGAACTGCTCGTGGTCGAACTCGAACCCGGCCACAAAGAAATCTCTCTCCGAGACTGCGATCTCGCTCCGAGTATTCGTCACCACGCGCAAGTTCTTCGTGAACGAATCACCGAACGGCGAGTGGAAGATAAACCGGTTCGTCGCTACACTGACCGTGGTCACCTGGCGGAAGCGGGCAGAGAATTGTTCGGAATAACTCGCCTGGTAACTGAACAGGTTCTGGTGCGCGCGGGAAACGGTGTCGAGTCCGAAAAAGAGTTGATCGGGGTCCGAACCGTATGGGCCGGGCTCGCCCGCATCGTTCGCATTGCCAAAAAAGTGAAAAGAAAACTGCCGTCGCGGACTGCGCGAATAGCCCAAGCTCACCGTGGACGCCTGGTTCCAGTAGTTATCGTTCGGCACGACGCCGTGCGTATCGAGCCGGGAGAGGTTGAAGGCCCAGTTGAAGCCATGCGTCAGACCCGCGCCGCCACCGGCAAACCGCCGCGTGCCGAAGCTGCCTCCTTCGGCGAGAAATGAGAACTGCGGCGGGCCCTCGCCGCGCCGGCTGACCAGGTTGATCACCCCGGCCACTGCGTTCGAGCCGTAAAGCGCGCTTTGCGGCCCGCGAATCACCTCCACGCGCTCGACTCCATCCGCCGGTAGAGGCGCCAGGGTGAAGCCGCCGCCGAAATCATTCAGCGGAACGCCGTCCATCATCAACAAGTTGTAGTTGGAGTTTCCGCCACGGATGAAAGCGCTGGTCACCGCTCCGCGCCGGCCGGTTTGATTGATCTCCACGCCGGGACTTCCACGAAGAACGTCGGAGGTGGTTTGCGCGCCGCGGTCTTCGATCTCCTGCCGGCCGATCACGCTCACCGACGAGCCGGTTTGCGGCGCCAACGCTCCGCCTAGCGAAGCGGAGACGACGACTTCCTGCTGCACCGCGCTCAATTCCAGATGCAGATCTTCCTTGCGTGTTTCGCCCGCTTTCAGTTCTACGCGCGCCGAAAGCTTCGAGAATCCGGGCACGGTTGCGGCGAGTTCGTAGTTCCCGCTGGCCAGGGCGGTGAATTTGTACTGGCCTTGCGTGTCGGTGAGACGTTCCTCGATTGGCGCCAGTGAAAAGAAGAGGCTGACGCGCGCTCGCGCAACGGGGCGGCCGCTTGGATCGAACACCGTGCCTTCGATCGCTGCGGAGTGTGTGTTGGATTCTCTGGAACTCGCGGTTTTTGTTTTGCCGGATTCCTGTGCGAACGAAATTGGAGCTGAGATCAAAACTGCCGAGAGCAAAAACAGAAGCGAAATTCGCGGTCTCATGGTTCCTCCTCTCCCCCTCGCGTGGGAGTTGAAGGTTGGCCCGCAGCGTCCACTTGCGATGGACGCTGAGGCTTGCAGACTTCGCCGGTCTCCTGGCTCGGCGGACACTTCCCAGCGCGGCCTTCCCATTTCCGGCCCTGACTTCCGGCCGGTGGAACAGTGGCCCGCGCTGCGTGACTTCTCCGCCTTACAGTCGCGCGGCGGCGACGGCATTTCACCGTCTTCCCGTGCACGAAGTCCGCGGTGGATGAATGCAGCGTTTTCCGGCTCCGTCTTGCTTCAAGCCAAAAGAGCGCCGCGTGGAAATTCCCTTGCTTCTATCTACGGCTGACGCGGGTCGTTGCCGCCCGCATCTTCCGGCCGCTTGCCCCGGATAATCACTCGAGGCCTGCCGCTCGGCGTTGCTTCCACCTCGAGCGGAGCCTCGAAAACGTGTTCGAGCAATTCCTTGCTGTACACCGCGGCGGGCGGGCCCACACGCAGGCATTTGCCGCGGTGGAGTAGCACCACCTGGTCGGCAAACTCCGCCGCCAGGTTCAGCTCATGCGTCACCACGATCACGGTGTACCGGTTCTCTTCGGCCAGGCGCCGCAACTGTTGCAGCAAGTCCACCTGCGCGCCGATATCCAGGTGCAGCGTGGGCTCGTCGAGCAGCAACAGGATTGGCTGCTGCGCCAGCGCTCGCGCCAGGATTACGCGCTGTTTTTCACCGCCGGAGATTTTGTCCATCCAGCGGTCGCGGAGATGACTCGCCCCGACCTGCGCGAGCGCGTTTTCGGCCACAGCGCAATCCTCCGCGGTCTCAAAGCGCAGTGTGCGCCCGTGCGGATAGCGGCCTTGTAGCACGTATTCCCACGCGCGCGCGGGAAAGAGCAGCGGGCTCTCCTGCTGCACCACGGCGATACGCTGCGCCCGCGTGCGCGGATCGAGCCCGCTGGTCTCGAAGCCTTCGAGCTGCACTCGACCCGAGAGCGGAGCGAGCGTTCCCGAAATCAGCCGCAGCATGGTGGACTTGCCGCTGGCGTTGGGCCCGAGGATGGCAACGACTTCGCGCTGGCGCGCCTGAAAACTGGCTGCCTCGAGCGTGAAGAGCGGCGCGCCCTCGCCTTCGCCGGCGTAGGCGTAGCTGGCTTGCTCGACGTTCAGCCGGATCGTGCCCGCGGAACGCCGCGCGCCTTCGTTCGTCAAGGTTTCACTCGTCACACTCATCGCAGTGTCCGCCGCAGCAGGTAAATAAAAACCGGCGCGCCGGCCATGGCCGTCATCGCGCCAACGGGCAATTCGGTGGGCGCCACAATTGTCCGGGCCAGCATGTCGGCCAGCACGATGGCGATCGCGCCACCGATCGCCGAAGTGGGGATCAGCAGCCGGTAATCGGAGCCGAAGAGCAGCCGCATCACGTGCGGCACCAGCAGGCCCACGTAGCCGATCGCTCCGCTCATCGCCACGGCGAGCCCGGTAAGCACGGATGCGGCGATGTACACCACCAGCTTCACCCGCGTCACGTCCACACCCAGGTGCATCGCTTCGCGTTCGCCGGTCAGGATCAGATTCAAATCGCCGGCTGTGCTGTAGATGGCTCCGATTGCGGCAAAGAGTCCGATGAGAAAAACCCACCGAAGGCTCTGCGGCAGCGGCGTGGACAGATCACCCATCAGCCAGAAAGCCATCCCGCGGAGGTCGCGGCCCGAAAGCGTGGTCATCAGAAACATGATCACCGCCGATAAGAACGATGCCGTGATGATCCCACCCAGAAGTAGTGTGCTGCTATCGAGCTGGCCCTCGCGCCGCCCGAGAAAATAAACTGCGGCAATCGTCAGGCCGGCGCCGAGGAAAGCTGCGACTGGCGTAATCAGCGGGATGTTCGGCGCGAAGATGAGCGAGAGAATTGCGCCCAGCGCCGCTCCACTCGATACTCCGAGGACGTAAGGGTCCGCGAGCGGATTCCTCAACAATGCCTGGAAACTCGCGCCGGCTACGGACAATCCCGCACCGACCAGTATGCCAAGCAATATCCTTGGCAGCCGCAAATCGAAAACGATCAAGCGGTATTCACTTGGCAATTGGTCGCTGCGGCCAATCGCCAATCGTCCCAGGCTCAGCACCAGATCCGTTACGGAAATCGGCACGGCGCCCAGCTTCAACGCCAGCACGACCACGA
Source organism: Terriglobia bacterium (assembly GCA_041497315.1). Taxonomy (GTDB): domain Bacteria; phylum Acidobacteriota; class Terriglobia; order Acidiferrales; family UBA7541; genus JBGQGH01. The sequence goes on from JBGQGH010000009.1 coordinate 7,531, forward strand.
CGAACAGCACGCCGAGGAGTGCGCAGCAAATCCAAAAAACGCGCCGGAATGTCAGCGGCCGCATCTCGGATGCTCCTCTCCGGAAAACTCCGCACTTGGGCGGGCTTCGGGTTGTGCGGCGAATGCCTCGGGGTGCAATTGCTTTGCAAGCTCGACGATGGCATCCACCAGGCGCGGCGCCGGGCGGTTAATCGCGTCGCTGATGACTGCGAATCGGCGATTGCGCACCGCTTCCAGGCTCCGCCAGCCGGGCAGTTCGCGCAGGAACTTAAATGTGGCCTCCGCTTCCTCCCCGTGCGCCGCCGCGAACACCAGAAAATCCGGCTGCGTGCGAATCACTTCTTCCAGCGAGAGCCGCGGCCAGTCTTGCGACGATTCCACCACCGAGCGTGCGCCCGCGCGTTTGAGGGCATCGGCTAGAAAAGTGTCGCGCCCGATCGAGATCAGGGGGTCGGCCCACACAACAAACAGCACGCGCTTCGGCGCGCGATTCTCCAGATGGTGCGAAACGTCCGCCAGCCTCTCACGCAGTTTAGCCACGAGCGTTTCGCCCCGCTCGCGCGCGCCGATCACGTCGGCCAGACGCTCGATGGAATTCAGAATGTTTTCCACCGATCGCGGATCGGTTGCATACGTTGGAATGCCCAGGCGCTCGAGCGCCGCGACGGTTTCGCGGCGGTTGAGCGCGGTCGTCACCAGCACCAGATCGGGTTTGAGTGCTATCAACTGCTCGAGGTTTGGGTTGACGGCCCCGCCAACTTTGGGCTTCGTTTGCGCTTCGGGCGGAAAATCGCAGTAGTCCGTATCGCCGACCAGGCGCTCTTGCGCGTCGAGCGCGTATATCGTTTCCGTCAGGTTTGGAGCCAGCGAGACGATCCGCCGCACCGGCTGCGGCACGTTCACGCGCCGCCCGGTTTCGTCCGTCACCTCGCGGAACACCGCGGGCGTAGTTTCTGGGCGCGGGTTCGCGGTTTGTCCGCGCGCGAATGCAGGGCTGATCGCGGCGAACGCCGCGAAGCCCAGCACAAACCGGGGACCGAGCCGAGTTCTGGCAGAGAAACGCATAGAAAATCCCAACAAAAAAGCCCCACGAGAAAGAATGGGGCTTCACGCCACACCCTTTCTCGCGAAGAGTGTCAGCAGACAACGGATCGGGCGGTGTCCTGACTTACGATCCGGGTTTCGGATCGATCACAGTGGCGGGACCGTGGCCGATTTTCACGGCCTTCCCCGCTGCCGAACCTGCTGATTGTCGAGAAGGAGTGTAGTCCGCACTGGGATGCGTGTCAATCCGCGTGCCTTCAGGCGCGATGCTTCTGGCGTTGCGTCGGTTCGTCGCCCCAGTGCAGATCATCAATCCACCAGCGGCCGTCCAGCCGCACCAGCTTGAACCGCACCACGCAGCGATTGCCGCCCTCGGTCACGAGATGCGTTTCCAGGTCGGCGCGGCTACCGGACTCATCGTCCCGGCCGATGCGCAGCTCGCGGGTGTGGAACATGTTTCGATGCGTCACCACGAGCTGGTGAAACGCCTCGAACGGCACCTGCTGACGGTACTTGGGGGAGAAAAAATCATAGGCCACACGGAGATCGCCGCGGTTCAGCGCCTCCAGTTGCGAACGCACCACGCTCGCAGGCCCGCTGGTCAGCCGGGAAAGCCATAAAGGATTCTCGTAGCGCACCAGAAGCCACGTGGTGAACGCAAATGCAAGGCACATCGCGCAGAGCAATACCAACAGACGCCGCCGCAACGTGCGCCGCCGAGCCTCTTCCCGTTCGTGCTCGGGATCGGGCGGCGGCTCAGGGAACGTCCAGTTCACCTGCGGCAAATACGGATCTTGTGGCTCATCCATACGTTCTCTTCCTAGCTAGACGCTTTCGATTGCCACCGCGATGCCTAGCCCGCCGGAAACGCACAACGTGGCCAGGCCGCGTGCGCCGGTTTTCCCTCCGCGGCGCAGTTCGTGCGCAAGCGTCGTCGCGATACGCGCGCCGCTGCATCCGATGGGATGGCCCAGCGCGATCGCGCCGCCGTTCGGGTTCAGGCGCGCGCGGTCGAAATGCAGATCGCGGTCGCAGGCCAGCACCTGCGCCGCAAATGCCTCGTTCAATTCCACTGCGTCGTAGTCCGCCATTTTCCAGCCGGTGCGTTTTTCCAGCTTGCGCACGGCCGGCACCGGGCCGATTCCCATGATCCGCGGATCGACGGCGGCCACGGTTGCGTCCACGATCCGAGCGAGCGGCTTCAACTTCAGCTCCGCCACTTTCTCTTCGCTCGCCAGTACGAGCGCCGCCGCGCCGTCGGTGATGCCGCTCGAGTTCCCCGCGGTGACTGTGCCGGTCTTCGAAAAAACCGGTGGCAGCTTTCCCAGCGCCTCGAGCGTCACGTCTAGCCGCACGTGTTCGTCCTTTTCGATGCGCACCACGTTGCCTTTCTTGTCCTTGCGCTCGACGGCCACGATTTCCGCCTGGAAGCGGCATTCCCGCATCGCCGCCGCGGCGCGCGCATGGCTCTCCAACGCAAAGCGGTCCTGCTCCTCTCGCGTGATGCCGTATTTCTCCGCGAGCAACTCGGCGGTTTCTCCCATCACCATCTGCGAGATGGGGCAAAGAAAGCCGTCGCGATACATCGCGTCCACCAGCGGCTGGTGGCCCATCCGCATTCCCCAGCGCGCGTCCACCAGATACGGCACGCGGCTCATGGACTCCGCTCCGCCCGCCACGATGATTCCCGCTTCGCCGAGTCGAATCTGCTGCCACCCCAGCGCGATCGCGCGCAGCCCCGAAGCGCAGGCCATGTTCACGGTAAATGCAGGAACGTCATCGCCGAGTCCCGAGCGCCAGGCAATCTGTCGCGCCGGATTCGGCCCGCCGCCGGCTGGCCGCGCATTGCCGAAGATCAGTTCATCTACACGCGCGGCATTTGTGTTCGCACCGTTCGAATGTCGGCTAGCTTCTTCTCTGGTTCCGGGTGCGCGCTCCGGCGACGCTTCTCCGAACGCGCGTTCGAGCGCCGCTCGCACGGCAATCACACCGAGGTCCACTGCGGACAACTCCGCCAGCGCGCCGCCGAATTTGCCGATTGGCGTGCGCACCGCGCTCACGATGTAAACACCGCGCTCGTTCATCTATTTGCTCGCGATCCCTTACATTTCGATGCTAGCACAGCTCCGCTGGACGTGCCCTCGGGGCGCACCGCCTCCGTTCGTGTCTAGAAAGACGAACCGGCGAGAGTTTGTATTACGGAGAATCCTGGGTGACGCAGACTTATTTTTTCGGTGGAGGTGTGGCCTTACCCGCCTCTGAGATCGGCGGATGTCCCGGCGGCAACGCGCCACCCGTTTGTGCCGGTGTGGTGACTTGCGGATGATTCGCGGGAAGTGTGTCCGAGCCGCCGGCCGGCGTCGCTCCTTGATCAATCGGCGGGTGCGTCAGGCCGCCCGTGTTCTGGCTCGTCTTCACCACCCAGGCGCCGTTTTGCCGCTCCAGGTTGTAAGTCATCTCCATCCCCGCGCCGGACCCTCTGGCCTTGAACTCCACGCGCGCCTGCGCGGTATTCCCCGTCACGCTGACCTGCTTCACGTTCGTGTCCATTGCCGAGACGTTCAGGCCGGGACGGCTGGCCAAATATTTCTGCAAAGCCACGCGGATGGCAGCCTCATCAGGATTCGTCGCTGGGTTCTTATTGCAGCCCGCCGCGCAGACCAGCGCCAGGGCGGCGCCGGCGAAAAGAAGTCGTTTGATCATCACTCCTGCAAACTATCCCAAAGAGGATGGCTTGTCAAAAAATCCCCCGATCAGCCCCGCGCGCAATCCTTTGCGCGGTGGCGCCTTTGCGGTATTCTCCTCTCCGCATGCACGACCTGAACTTTTTCCGCGATCACCTCGAGCTCTTCGAGCAGATGGCGGCGCACCGCACCGTCAGACTTGATTTCGAAGCCTTCCGCGCGCTTGACCGTGAGCGCCGCGAACGGATCACCGCCGTCGAGCGCCTGAAAGCCGAGCGCAACAAGTCCAGCGAAGAGATCGGCCGGCTAAAAAAGGCGGGACAGGACGCTTCGGCACTCCTCGCGCGCATGAAGCAAGTTTCTGACGAGATCAAGCAATCCGATGAACGCATTTCCCAGCTCGACGAGCAACTCCGCCAGTTCATGCTGACCGTGCCCAACCTGCCGCACTCTTCCGTGCCGATCGGTAAAGACACCAAGGACAACGTTGAAGTCCGCCGCTGGGGCACGCCGCCGAAATTCAGTTTCACTCCGCGACCGCATTGGGAAATCGGTGAGAGCCTCGGCATCCTGGATCTTCCGGCCGCGGTGAAGATCGCGGGAGCGCGCTTCGCGCTCTACAAAGGTCTGGGCGCGCGGCTCGAACGCGCTCTTGCGAATTTCTTCCTCGACATCCACACCCGCGATCACAGTTATCAGGAAATCCTGCCGCCTTTCATTGTCAATACCGCTTCGCTCGTGGCCGATGGCAAGCTCCCGAAATTTGCCGAAGACATGTTTCACCTCGAAGGCACCGACCTGTGGCTCACCACGACGGCCGAGACCGAGCTCACCAATCTCTATCGCGACGAAACGCTCGACGCCGAGGCGCTTCCCATTAGCGTTTGCGCCTGGACTTCCTGTTTCCGCTCCGAAGCGGGCGCGGCCGGCAAGGACACGCGCGGCATCAAACGCCAGCATCAGTTTCAGAAAGTCGAACTCTTTAAGTTTACGCGTCCCGAGGAAAGTTACGCCGAGCTGGAGAAACTCGTCGGTCACGCCGAGGCCATCCTTCAGAAACTCGGCATTCACTACCGCGTGATGCAGCTTTGCACCGGCGACACCGGCTTCGCTTCCGCGAAGACCTATGACATCGAAGCCTGGCTGCCATCTTCCGGCGAGTTCATGGAGATTTCATCCTGCTCGAATTGCGAAGCGTTCCAGGCGCGCCGTGCCGGCATCCGCTTCAAGCCCAGGGGCGGCAAGAGCGACTTCGTGCACACGCTGAATGGTTCCGGCCTCCCCGTCGGACGCACCTGGATCGCTATCGTCGAGAATTACCAGCAGGCCGACGGCTCGGTCCTAATTCCCGAAATTCTGCGCCCTTACATGGGCGTCCACCGCATCCCGTCATAGCCCGGCCACGCGCCCATAAGCTATTGTAGATAAAGAAGTTAGTTGATAATCTGCGGCCCGAATCACCGCTCCGCCCCGAGCCCCCAGTTCTTTTTCTCCCTTGTTTTCATTGACCTCGCTGGGGGAGTTGACTAAACTCCACATCCAGCGCGACTTGCAAGGCACGTTGACAGGTGGCGCGGCCGGCCTGGCGCGGCGGGCTGAGCCAATGATCGCTGCGGGAAGGCACAAGACTTAGCGTGGCGTTTCTGGCTCGCATCGTGCGTTTCTTACTGTGGCTGGTCTTCTTCGCCTGGATTGCCTGGCTGGTTCGCAGGCTTGCCGGCGCGGTCGCCGGCCGCGCCAATTCACGCGCGTCGCGTTCCTCAGCTCCTCCGGCTTCCAAGAAACTCTACCGTGATCCCGCGTGTGGCACGCACGTCGCCGCGGAAGTTTCCTACAAACTCGAAGAATCGGGCCAGATACTTCATTTCTGTTCGGCCGAATGCCGCGAGCGGTATCGGGGTTTGCAGCGGCGCGCGGCCAGTGGATAGCAGAAGGAGAAAAACACGATGGCCACGGTCGCAAAAGCCGCTCCTCAGCAGCCCATTGTTCCGCGGATGATGCCGCGCGAAGATCTGAACCCATTCCGCATCTCGCAGATCCAGTTCGATCTCGCCGCGGAGTATCTGAAGCTCGACCCGGGCCTCCGCCAGGTCTTGCGCACGCCCAAGCGCATACTCGAGGTGTCCATCCCCACGAAGATGGACAACGGCCAGTTGAAAGTTTTCACCGGCTATCGCGTGCAGCACAACGTCGCGCGCGGCCCAGCCAAGGGCGGCATCCGCTACCATCCCAACGTCACGCTCGATGAAGTGAAGGCGCTGGCCGCGTGGATGACGTGGAAGACCGCCACCGTGAATATTCCCTACGGCGGCGGCAAGGGCGGAGTGATCTGCGACCCCAAGCGCATGTCCAAAAGCGAGCTCGAGCGCATGACGCGCCGCTACACCAGCGAGATCCTGCCCATCATCGGGCCGGACCGCGATATTCCCGCGCCCGACGTGTACACCGACTCCCAGACCATGGCCTGGATCATGGACACCTACTCCATGACCGTCGGCTACTCCGCGCTCGGCGTGGTCACCGGGAAGCCCATTTCGCTCGGTGGCTCCCAAGGACGCAATGAAGCTACCGCGCGTGGCTGCCTCTATGTCGCCGAGGAAGCTTGCCGCGTGAAGAAAATCTCCTTGCGCGGCGCCACCGTGGCGGTCCAGGGCTTTGGCAACGCCGGCTCCATTGCCGCGCGCCTCTTCGCCGAGAAGAAAGCGAAAATCATCGCGATCAGCGACACCCGCGGCGGAGTTTTTAACTCGCGCGGGATCGATCCGATGAAGGCCCTGCGCTACAAAGAGCGCTCCGGCACCGTCGTCGGCATGCCCGGCGCCTCGCGCATCTCCAATGACGACCTGCTCACGCTCAAGTGCGACATCCTGATCCCCGCAGCGCTCGAAAACGTGATCACGCTGCACAACGCCGACCAGATCAAGGCCAAGATCATCGCCGAGGCCGCCAACGGGCCCACCACCCCGCACGCCGACGAAGTTCTCGCGCGCAAAGGCATCATGGTTCTGCCGGATATTCTTGCGAACGCCGGCGGCGTCACGGTGAGCTACTTCGAGTGGGCGCAGGACCTGCAGGGCTATTTCTGGCAGGAGAACGAAGTGAACGCGCGGCTCGAAGTGGTCATGAAGCGCGCGTTCCACGACGTCCACGAAACCATGCGCAAGTTCCACACGCACATGCGCGCCGGCGCGTACATTCTTGCCGTCGGCCGCGTGGCCGACGCCACCACCGTCCGCGGCCTCTTCCCCTGAGGCTCGTGCGAGGGCGAATCCGCTCTCGCTCGGCATAAAAATCTCTTCGCTCGCAGCTCGGGACATCCGAGCTGCGCCTGCACGCCTCCGCTCGAAAAAGATTCCTCTTGCGTGCGCGCGACGCTGCGCGTAAATTTCAATTTGCCGGCGTGCTCCGTTCCTGTAACTTCGGGATGGAGCAACGCCGGTGATTCTGTTTGGGGAAGTGCAGGGGAGAAATTCTACAGCGCGCGATGTCCAATCACGTAAATTCCACGCCACCCATCGTTCTCACCATCGCGGGATTTGATCCCTCAGCCGGCGCGGGCATCGCCGCGGACTTGAAGACCATCGCCGCGCACAATTGCTACGGCGTCGCCGCCGTCACCGCCCTCACCGTGCAATCCACGCAGGGCGTGAAGAGCACCAACATCACTGCCGCTGCGCTCCTCCGCAGCCAGCTCGACGCGTTGGCCGAGGATCTTACGTTTGCGGCCATCAAGATCGGCATGCTGGGCAATCGCGCCAACGCCGCGGTTGTCGCGGAATTCCTCGATCGTGTGAATTGCGCTCACGTGGTGCTTGATCCCGTAGTGAAATCCACGGCCGGCGGCGCGGACCTGCTGGATGCCGGCGGACTGAAATATCTTGCCGATGAGTTGATGAAGCGCGCCACCGTGGTCACTCCGAATGTCGCCGAAGCCGAGTTGCTCGCCGACATTCCGATCAAGGACGTGGCTACAATGGAAGCCGCGGCGAGAAAGATCGTCGAGCGCGGCGCGCGCGCCGTCGTCGTCAAGGGCGGTCACATGGAGAAGGCCATCGACATCTTGTTCGACGGCACGGAAGTGCTCCCTCTCGGCGGCGACCGCGTCAAGAGCGAAAATACGCACGGTACCGGCTGCACTTTCTCTTCGGCGATTGCCGCGCAACTCGCCTGCGGGCGCCCGTTGAGCGACGCGGTACTGCTGGCCAAAGCTTATGTCACTAAAGCCATTGAAAATGGTTTTGTGATCGGAAAAGGCCCCGGGCCACTTGATCATTTCTACCGCATCCACCAGGAGCCGCCGACGCGCGGCGTCCACGAAGTTCCGCAGCACGGCATGCATCCCGCCGCCGAACCCGCCGCGCACTAAACCAGCCCTGCAGGCGGTCGAAATCCTTTCAATTGGTGGATTCAAACACGCGAAAGCGCCGCTCGAGTTCCCACTGTTGCCGGGCTTTCTCACTGGACTTGAGGAAGTCTGCGCAGGCGGGGGATGGTTTTTCCCCGCCGAGAGTATCGCTTGCACAAGCTGAAGCCGCCTTCTTAAAAACGTCCCGCTCCCGCCAAAGGCTCGCGCCCGGCAGAAAGCTGTGTTCGACGCTCGTGCGCGCCATCTGTTTCAAGTCCGCGTAGTGAAGGCCGTACGTTTCGACAGCGCGGACGTACTCGTGCGTAATATCAATCCGTGAGACGCCTTCATCGTCCGTCGAAAGCGCGACCGGCACTCCAAATTGGCGATAGATGGGGAGCGGATGGTTCTTGCCGCTCACGCCCAGAATCAAATCGTTGCTGCTGAGATTGATTTCCACCATGACGTGCTTCGCCGCCATCTCGCGCAACAACTCGTGCGGCCGATCCTCGTACATCACGTCCACGCCGTGGCCGATGCGCTCCGCGTGGGCCTGCTCGACGGCCAGGCGAATGTGGCAACAGAGGTCTCCGTAGGGCACAAGGCCCGGCGCGATTTCGCCGGCATGCAAACTGATGTGAACCTGGGGATAAACGCTGTGTAAGAAGCCGACCATGCGCATGTGCAGCGCGTAGTCGGACATGGAAACGTATCCGTCTTCCGGCATCACGAGATTGATGCCCACGACGCGCGGATCCGCCGACGCGACCTCAAATCCCAGCAGCGTCTGAGCGAACATCTGCTCCTTCGGAAGTCCGCGCAAGACCTGATAGAGATACCGAAGTTCCACGCGGCACGCGGGAGCTTCCTCGGGCTGTCCGCAATGCTCGCGCTGGCGGCGCACCGCCTCGGCCTGTTCGAAATGCGCGCGTGCGACGGCGACGTCGTCGCGCAATCCGCGGTCGAGAAGCTCCTTGCGCAGCTCGGCGAAATCGTCCCGCCAGGTGAGCTGTTGCGCGAGGATCGGGGTATGGGTAGAGCCGGGCGTCTCCATCAACTCGAGGTACTGCTCGTTTTGCCGCGCTGCTCGCGTGGCAACTTCGTCCAGCCATTCGCCTTTGTGGCGAGGATCGGTGCCGCCGAATTTCGCAAAAGTATCGAAGAAGTGGTCGTGGCCGCTCACCCCCGCCGAAGGCACAAAACTCCGCATTGAGAATGAATCCACCAATGCGTCGTAGAGGTGCTGATCTCTGTACGCTTGCGCCGCGGGGGCCTGGCCTTCGCCGCATTGCGGCTGAGGCGGAGTGGTTTCCGTCATTCCTTTGGGTTTGACGAATGAGAGAGCGCGCAGGTCCACGCAAAGATTGTCCTCCGCCCCAGCCCGAATCCATGATTCGGCATAGACTGCGCCGCTCAGGTGGCTGTGCAGGTCAGCGCCCTTGGGCATCTTCAGCAGAAAAGCCCGGAGAGCGAGCGGACTTGCGCGCGCCACTTTAAGAGAGCGCTCCATGTACTGTTCCGACTTGTCTGGGGCCGGTGGTTTCGGCTTGGCTGCCGCTTGCGCAAGAGTTGAGGCAGGGAAGGCGGCCAGGATTCCGAAAGCGAACATCTCGAGCCAAATCGCGCGCAGTCCATGAAGTTTCCGCATTTTCATTTCCTCTATGTGGAAACGCTTTCGCTGGTTAGGAGTCGAGCGCCGTGCAGATTACAGATCATCGCGCGGCAAGCGCCGCTGGGCGGCAATACACCACGCGGCCGGCCACGATCGTCGCCATCGGCGCGCCGCGAAAACTTCGCCCGTCGAACGGCGAATTCCGCGACTTGCTTGCGGACTCTTCGGCGCGGAATGTCCATTCATGCTCGGTCGAAAAAAGCGTCAGATCGGCGGGCTGGCCCGCTGCGATGCGCCGTTCCATCCCCAGTACCCGCGCCGGACCGATGGTGAACAGCCCGACCAGACGCATCAGCGAAATGCGTCCGGGGTGCAGCAATTGTTCGAGCCCGAGAGCAAGCGCGGTCTCGAAACCAATCACGCCGAAGGGCGCGCGGTCGAATTCCACGTCTTTGAGCGCCGGTTCGTGAGGTGCATGGTCGGTGGCGATGGCGTCCACGGAGCCATCGGCCAAGCCGGCGAGCAATGCCTCGCGGTCGTCGCGTGAGGCCAGCGGCGGATTCATCTTGTACCGCGTGTCGTAGCGCACATCTTCGTCAATCAGTGTGAAATGATGCGGCGTCACCTCGCAGGTCACTGGCAAGCCGTCGCGCTTGGCCCCGCGCACCAAGTCGAGCGACGCGCGCGCCGAAAGATGCGCGACGTGAAATCGGCAGCCCGTGAGGCGCACCACCTGCACATCCCGCGCCACGCAAACCGATTCCGCCGCTGCGGGCATCCCGCGCAATCCCAGCCGTACCGAACTCGGCCCCTCGCGCATCACCGCGCCCGCCGCCAGCGAAGCGTCTTCACAGTGGTCAATCACCGGCAGATCGAGCGAGCGGCAGTAGTCCATCACCTGGCGCAGCAATTTGGCCGTGGCAATCGGCCAGCCGTCATCGGTAACGGCAACGATTCCGGCCTGCTTCATCGCCGCGATCTCGGCCAACGATTCGCCTTGGCTTCCCGCGCTCGCCGCGCCGATCGGCCAGACGCGCGCCTGCCCGGCGCCCGCGGCTCGCTCCACAATTGAGCGCGTCACTGAAGCATTGTCGTTCACTGGTTTCGTATTCGGCATGGCGCAGACGGCGGTGAAGCCTCCGCGCGCCGCGGCGCGTGTGCCGGTCGCGATCGTCTCGGAGTTTTCGCCGCCGGGTTCGCGCAGGTGACAGTGCAGGTCAATGAATCCGGGCGCGACGATCATGCCCTGAGCATCGATAATTTCCGCGCCCGGCGCGGAAATTCCCGGCGCGACCTTGGCGATCTGCTCGCCATCGAGCAACACATCAAGCGCGGCGTCTGTTCCGCTCGCCGGATCCAGCACCCGGCCATTCTTAACGAGCAGCATCCGCCACATCCTTTGCGGGGGTAGGTTCCTGCGCGGCTTCCGTCGTTCCGGTGCCGACCAGGAGAAACAGCAGAGCCATGCGCACGGCCAGGCCGTTGGTGACCTGATCGAGGACGCATGATTGCGGACCATCGGCCACCGCGGGATCGATTTCCACGCCGCGGTTCATCGGACCGGGATGCAGTACCAGCGCGTCCGGGTTCGCCAGCCGCAGCCGTTCTTGCGACAGTTGATAGAGCAGCACGTATTCATCGAGCGGCAACTCCGGCTCGTGCATGCGCTCCTGCTGAACGCGCAGCACCATCACGATGTCCGCACCCTCGAGCGCTTCCTCCACTCGCGCCACGCGCCGCACCGTGCTGCCCGCCGGAGCCAGCAGATCGAGTTCGCGCGGCAACCACATGGCCGGCCCGCAAAGCGTGAAGCGGCAGCCGAATTTTCCCAGCAAGTGAATATTCGAACGCGCCACGCGACTGTGCAAGATGTCGCCGAGAATCGTCACGTTCCATCCATCGAGACTGCCCTTGCGGTCGCGAATGGTCAGCGCATCCAGCAAGCCCTGCGTGGGGTGCTCGTGCGTGCCGTCTCCCGCGTTGATCACCGGCAGCTCCAGCCGCTCAGCCACAAACTCCGCCGCACCCGAGGCGCTGTGCCGCATCACGATGCAATCCGGTTTCATGGCGTCGAGCGTCCGCACCGTGTCCAGCAGCGATTCGCCTTTTTTCAAACTGGAGGACTCCGCCTGCAGGTTCATCGTGTCCGCGCCCAGGCGAGCGGCGGCGGTGCTGAAGCTGATGCGCGTGCGCGTGGACGGCTCGAAAAACGCCAACGCAATGGTCTTGCCGCGCAACGTGGCCAGTTTCTTCAAGGGGTGTCGCTGGATTTCCTGAAAAGACTTCGATTGATCGAGGAGAAAAGTGATCTGCTCGGCCGTGAGCGGTTCAATGCCGAGCATGTGGCGGAAACGCTGTAACACAACGCCCTCGGAAGCTTGCTTGGGGAAGCCGCCCTCCACAAGAAGGCGGCCCATCTTAATCCACCCGTTCCACGAGCATCACTCGCTCTTCTGTGTCCACCTCTTCCAGGCGGACCTCGATGATCTCCATGTCGCTGGTCTGCACCGTGCGGCCGATGAAGGCGGCTTCGATAGGCAGTTCGCGGTGGCCGCGATCAATCAGCACGCACAAGCGAATGCTCTTGGGGCGGCCCAGATCGAACAACCCGTTCATCGCCGCGCGGATCGTGCGCCCGGTGTAGAGCACGTCGTCCACGAGGATCAGATCCTTGTCGTCCACGCCGAAGGAGATGTCGCTGGCATGCAGGACGGGCTGCGGCGCCACTTTCGAAAGATCATCGCGGTATAGCGTGATATCGAGCGTGCCCACCGGCACCTCGACGCCGTCGATGCCGCGCATGGCCCGTACAATCCGCTGCGCCAGCGGCACGCCGCGCCGGCGAATCCCGATCAGCGCGAGGTTCGCGGTACCGCCGCTCCGCTCCACGATTTCGTGCGCCAGCCGCTGGAGCGTGCGGTCGATCTCCGTAGCCGACATCAGTTGGCCTTTTTCAAGGACTCGCATCGGGCGACATCCTAACACAGAGCGTTTGGGTCTTGCCGCCGAGTTCTACCGGTGCGGGGGGCGGCCAGCTTTTTGAAGAAGCCTGCTGCTCCGTGCGGCGCGTCATGTTAGAATCAGGCCAGTGAACGCAAGGGATGCAGTCGACCTGAGCGTGAACGTCGGCGCTCTGCGCCTTTCCAATCCTGTCCTCGCTGCCAGCGGTACCTTCGGCTACGGAATTGAGTTCGCCCGCCTGGTGGATCTAAATCGCCTCGGCGGGATCGTTGTCAAAGGACTTTCGCTCGAGCCCATGGATGGCGCTCCCGCGCCCCGGCTTTGCGAGACTCCGTCTGGAATGCTCAATGCCGTAGGGCTGCAAAACGTTGGGGTGCGCGCCTTCGTCGCGGAAAAGCTTCCGCAGCTCCGTTCCTATAAGACGCCGATCATAGCGAACGTTTTCGGCCAGCGGGTCGAGGAATACGTCGAAGTGATCCGCGTGCTTGAAGGCGCGGAAGGCCTCGCCGCCTACGAGTTGAACATCTCTTGCCCCAACGTGGCTTGTGGTGGAATCCACTACGGCACCGATCCCCGCATGACCGCCGAGGTCGTCGTTGCGGCTCGCAAAGCAGCGATTCAGCGGCCCCTCTGGGTGAAGCTTTCACCTAACGTAACCGACATCCGCCTCATCGCCAAGGCCGCAGAGGAGGCCGGGGCGGATGCCCTGACCATCGCCAACACCTATAGCGGCATGAGTGTGGATTTTCTTACACGACGATCTCGCCTTGGCCGCCTCACGGGTGGTCTGTCTGGCCCGGCGATCAAGCCAATCACCCTTAGGCTGGTTTACGAGGCCCACCAAGCTGTCAAAATACCCATCCTAGGACTAGGGGGCATCGAAACCGCTAAGGACGTCCTGGAGTACCTCGTCGTGGGGGCCTCCGCCGTCCAGGTTGGGACAGCTCACTTCGCTTACCCAAGTGCTTCCCTTCGCCTGATTGACGCCCTTAGGGAGCTCTGTGGATCATATAAGTTTTATGATATCAATAGCTTAAGAGGATCTTTGGTTACCGATTTTGATTGACTTTTTGGCCTTTTGATGGTACTATGTTTTTAGAGATTGTGGCATAAAGTCCACACTATGCGACGAAGACTCTTCATGACTTGGGCTGCCCTACGCTGGGTTCTCCTAATGTTCTTGATCGCTCCCGGCTTGGAAGCACCCTTGATCGCCCATCCAAGCGCCCCAATCAAGCCTCTGCGGGTCTGGACAGGGCTGGCGAGCTGGTATGGTCCCAGTTTTCAGGGGCGCCTGACCGCAAATGGGGAGCAGTTTGACATGACGGCACTCACGGCGGCACATCCCACTCTTCCATTTGGGTCCATTCTGAGGCTGACCAATCCGAAGTCGGGGAAGAGCCAGGTGGTCAGGATTAACGACCGCGGTCCGTACATCGAGGGCCGCGAATTGGACGTTTCCTATGCCGCAGCAACGCATCTGGGGTTGATCGATGGAGGGGTGGTACGGTTACGCTTGGAACTTCTAGAGGTTCCGCAGCGCCGCGTGGATCGTCAATAAGCCACCGGCTGGCCGTCGCCCTGGATTTCAGCAGCCTGGGCGAGGCACTCACCATCGCCCGCAGACTTTCCGATCTTTCCCCCACATTTAAGATAGGCAAACAGCTTTTTACGGCGGAAGGTCCTGCTGCTGTCCGTGAAATCTCCCGCCTGGGGCACGGAATCTTCCTCGACCTAAAATACCACGATATTCCCAACACCGTGGCCTGCGCGGTGACCGCCGCGGCGCGCCTTCCTGGGGTGCGTTTGCTCAATATCCACACGCTCGGTGGAGTCGCCATGATGAAAGCAGCGGCGAAGGCCTTGCGCCGCGCGACCCGCAAGGGACAAGAGCGGCCGAGGCTGCTCGGCGTCACCATCCTGACCAGCATGGACGCGAGAGCCATGCGTGCGGTTGGAATCGCCGGCAAGCCGCTGGCGCGTGCGGTGCAACTGGCGCGCCTCGCAAAAAAATGCGGACTGGACGGCGTGGTGACCTCGACCCATGAAGCCGCGCATATCCGGCGCGCGTGCGGGCCGGGATTCATCATCGTCGTCGTCGGCGTTCGCCCCGCTGAAAGCGGCCGGAAATACGATCAGGCCCGCGTGGCGACTCCAACCGAGGCGATTCGAGCTGGTGCTGATTATCTCGTCGTGGGCCGGCCCATCACCGCGGCCAAAGACCCCCACGCCGCCGCCAGCGCGATTCTGGAAGAGATGCGGCTCGCGCTTCGCTCCCGCGTTTGACGCTTCGCCACCTCTCCGCTAGCATCCTCTCCTCTCTGGTACAGCCTCCAAGGCTCTGAGAATGAAAAACGTCATCGTTGGTACGGCCGGGCACATCGACCACGGCAAGTCTGCCCTCGTCGAAGCGCTCACCGGCACAAACCCAGATCGCCTCGAAGAAGAAAAACGCCGGGGAATCACGATTGACCTCGGCTTCGCATTTTTCGAACAGGGCGACGTCCGCCTGGGGATTGTGGACGTGCCCGGTCACGAGCGGTTTGTGCGCAACATGCTGGCCGGCGCCGGGGGCATCGACATAGTGCTGCTGGTCGTGGCCTGCGACGAATCCATCAAGCCGCAGACGCGCGAGCACTTCGACATCTGCCGCTTGCTCGGCGTCGAGCGAGGAGTGATTGCGCTTACGAAGTGCGATCTCGCTTCACAAGACGTTCGCGAACTGGTGCGGCTGGAAATTGGCGATTTCGTTCGTGGATCGTTTCTCGAAAACGCTCCGATTGTGCCGGTCAGCGCTCGCACCGGCGAAGGCCTCGACGCGCTGAAACTGGAATTGCTCCGCGCTGCCGCTGCGGCGCCGGGGAAGGATTCCGCGCGGTGGTTTCGGCTGCCCATCGATCGCAGTTTCGCGATGAAGGGCTTCGGAACGGTGGTTACCGGCACTCTCGTTTCCGGCGAAGTGAATCGGGAGGATGAAGTGGAGGTATTTCCCACGAAGCGGCTACTCCGCGTGCGCGGAGTGCACTCCGGCGGCCAAGCGGTGGAGCACGCTGTGGCCGGCCAGCGAACAGCCGTCAACCTTGCCGGAATCGAAGTTGGTGAATTGGCGCGCGGGATGGCCCTGGCCGCGCCGAATCGCTTTGAGACCACACAGCGCGTGGATGCGCGCGTCACGTTGCTGGGGAGTGCTCGGCCGCTAAAGAATCGCGCTCGTGTGCATTTTCATCAGGGCACGTCCGAGACGATTGCCGAAGTCGTTTTACTTGAAGGCAAGGAACTCTCGCCGGGCCAGTCGGGCTTCGCGCAGTTGCGCCTCGATGATCCTGTACTCGTCTTGCCCGGCGACCGCTTTATCCTGCGGCAATTCTCGCCGGTCGTCACGATTGGCGGCGGAGTGGTGCTCGAGAATCTTGCTCCGCGACACAAGCAGCGCGACTCCGGCGTCATTGGATATCTCACCACGCTTGAGCGAGGTACGCGCGCGGAATTGTTGGCCGCAATGGCAGCGCGGGCGACGGGCGGCCTCGATCTCGCGCGGATTATCGCGCGCACCGGCTGGCTCGAAAGTGAGATCCGCGAAGCCGCCGCGCAGTTGAGCGCGACAGGAAAGCTGCGCCTGCTGAGCCCGCAACCGTTCGCTGTAGCGGCAGCGGAAACTGTGGCGCGGGTGGCCGCGGAGGCGTTCACGGCGATGGAGGCGTTCCATCGCGCGAATCCACTACTGGAGGGGATGTCGAAGGAAGACCTTCGTGTGCGTGCCGCACCGAAGGCTTCAACCGAACTTTTTCGCACGGCGCTTGAGGATCTGGCGGCCGCGGGCAAGCTGATTGTCGCGGGAGACTTGGTGCGCCGAGCGGGCCGCGAAATTTCTCTCCAGCCGGAGGAAGCCCGCGCGAAAGAGAAGATTGTCGCGGAATTCGCCCGCGCCGGCCTCACGGTTCCTTCGGTGAAAGAAGTCCTCGCCAAGCTTCCCGTCGAACCGCGCCGCGCGCAGAAAATCCTCCAGATCCTCGTGCGAGAACAGGTCCTCGTCAAAGTGTCCGAGGATTTGATCTTTCACCGCGAAGCGATTGAGGGCCTGCGGCAACTCCTCGCGGATTACAGGCAAAAGCAGGGTGAGCGCCTGCCCATCGCCGCGTTCAAGACCATGACTGGCATCAGCCGGAAATACGCCATCCCTTTGCTCGAATATCTGGACCGGGCGCGCGTCACGCGCCGCGTTGGCGACGAACGAGTGATCCTCTAGCGGATTGCGGTCTAGGCATCGTGTGCGGTCGCGAATTCCCGCGGCCGCATGTTAGACTCAATGCATCATACGCCTTCGGGGGAGCATCGATTCATAAGCCCCGGTTCATTGGCCGGGCAATTTGGGAGGCAATCTTAGATGGAAGCGTTGAGTCTGCCGCATCTTCTGATTATTTTCCTGATCGTAGTGATTTTCTTCGGCGGCCGCCGCATCCCTGAAGTCATGCGCGGCCTCGGGGAAGGCATCCGCAGCTTCAGAGAAGGGATGAACGGCCCGGCGGACAACCCCGCGGCCGCTCCTCCGCCTGCGAACACGCCGTCGGCCGAACCCAAGCAGTAGCACGACCGGAAAATCCGCCGCGAGAATCTGTTTCGTTGACGCCAGGCAGGGCGAAGCCTAGAATCGCTCTTAGGAGGGCGCATGTTTGGAGGAAAGCTCGGTATTACAGAACTCCTAATTATTCTGGCTATCGTACTGATCTTCTTCGGCGGCCGCCGCATCCCGGAAGTGATGCGAGGGATGGGCGAAGGCATCCGCAGCTTCAAGGACGGCATGAGCGGCACCGACAAGCCTTCCGGCGACAAGCCCGCCGGCGATAAGCCCGCAGAGGACAAGAAGTAGTCCTGCGCCTGTAATTCATTGTCCGCACGGGGTTTCGGGTTTCCGGAATGATGAGAGGCGGCCTCTGGGCCGCCTCTTTTGTTTCGGAGAACGTTTAGGATTCGGAGCTGCGCTGGGTTTTGACGGAGTGTGCGGCTTCACACCCCGTGCAGAATTGACGCAGCACGGCGGCCGCTAGGGGGGTAGCCGGAATTGCCGATCGGCCAGCAAAACCGCTCACAATGCGAAATCGCGGGTATCGAGGTCAGACGTTCCAGCCCAATTCCTTCAAGATGCGGTAGAGCCGCGCCAGCGGAAGTCCCACCACGTTGAAATAGCAGCCGTCAATGCTCGTCACGAAGCGGCCGCCGCGTCCCTGGATAGCGTACGCGCCAGCTTTATCCATCGGCTCGCCCGACGCGAGATAGTCTTCGATCTCCTGCGCCATCAACGGGGCGAACGTGACCCGCGTGCTCTCCGTCTCGATTCGCGTCGCCCGGTCAGGCAGCCGGATCACGGCCAGGCCCGTCATCACTGCGTGCGTTTTGCCACTCAAGCGCGCCAGCATTGCGCGTGCGTCTGCCGCGGAGGCAGGCTTACCCAGGACTTCCTCTCCCAAGACAACTACCGTGTCCGCGCCAATTACGATGGCGGGCTCGGCGACTCTCGCCGCCGCGGCGCGGGCCTTGGCCTCGGCGAGGCGCCGGACCATCTTCTCCGCCGACTCCCCGGCGAGTCGCGTCTCGTCCACGTTGACGGCAATTGTTTCAAACGGGATCCCCGCATCTCTCAACACCTCGGCGCGGCGCGGGGAACTCGATGCCAGGATCAATCGCATGGTGGGAATTGTAACGGAGCGCACTCAGGAAGTGGTGTTTCCGTGGCAAGCGGCCACCGCCTCTTCCTTAGACCAGCCGAAAATTCGCGCCAGAAGCCGCGGCGCGGCCGGCGGATGCCATTTCAGATATTTTCCTGCGATCGCCACTCGAGCGGCATTGGGGGCGATTTTCCCCGCCAAAGCTGTCTCGCGCGGAAAAGCGCGCGACGTCAAATCGAAACGCCCCGAAGGCCACGATGCGGTCTCCTGCTCCGCGCCGGAATGAACGACGAGCAGCCGGGTTTGCAGTTCGAGCATGGCTTTCTTGAAGCGTTTGTTGCCCGCCACGCTCTCCATTTCGCACGCGTGGCGCAATTCGAGCGTCGGCAGTGGGCCCAGCCGCGCCAGAGCTTCCCAGATCGTGCGCGCTTCGCGACTGATTGTTCCGGCGGCGAAGAATTTCTCGGCATCGTCGGCAGACGCGGCGCTCTCACGCATGGCCAGGAACTGCGGCAGCATGCGCAGGGAAATAAACGTTCCGCGGCCCTTGAAATACTTGGCGTAGAAGGCGCGGCGCTTCAGCGGCAACTGCGCCTTCCAGTCCCACAATTTCACAGCGTGACGGTCCCAGGTGATGAACTGGCGCCGCGCCATCGCGTAATAGAGCGAAGGCAGCGCCAAGGCCTTGATCGGAAAGAGAAGGCAGTACCCCACAGCGTCGAGGTAACGCACGGCATCAGCGGGTGTGATGATTCGTCGCGGCCAGCGAATCTCGGCAGAAACCTTTTCGGGCTTCATGATTCTGACTCCAAAGCCGAGATTCGCTGCGCGCACTGTCTCAGGCCGCAGGCGAGAGCATATGAACTATTTTGGAGGTGCGGGCTCCGACGACGGCGGCACCATGGCCTTAATCCGGAAATAGGTGACCAGGTTGCCGTAGTGCTCATTATTGTGCGCGACGTTGGTGATCAATGGTTGCGCCCGGATGACCAGGACTTGCTGGCCGTTTTGCCCGGTGAGTGTCACAGTTTCCATCAAGGACGCATCCGTCAGTGTGTTATACAGAGCGTCGCAATACGCAAACGAATCATTCAGGCCTTTCACCAGATCGGCCTTGGCGGTCACCTTCTCAAAGTCGGTCGTTGCTGGAGACTTCTCTCCCTTCGCTCTGGAGCAGAAGAGCATATTGGCGTTTGCGACGTGGCCGATGATCTGTCCAAACGTGCGAACTTCTTCTTGTGAACCTGGGCGCATACCGTAGTTCTCTTCGGGCATCTTTTCGGCGGCCTTGGCAAGAAAGTTCCGGCTCTGCATGTAGTAGTTCTTCAGGTACGTAGAGACCGGCGTGGCAGGCCGCGGTGCAGCGGGCTGTTGGCTCGCCGGCGGCGCGGCTGGCGCGGTCTGCGCCGTGGCTGAAATTGACAATGCGAATGACAGCAGAACACCCCCAAAATACTTTTTCATCGGAAACCCCTCCCCCAGTCGAATGTGGTCGAGCACTTGCGAGGCGAGCAGTATAGCGTGACACGGCGGGTTCAGACTACGACGGATTCCTCATTCCTGGTTCTTCAGAGATACGCGAGACAGAATGCCCAGGAATCCAGAGCTCATCGAGACCCTGGGCGGTGTAGAAACTCTACGATACGAGCCGCAACCTTCTCTCGCCGCTTTAATGAGCACTCCCACAGCACTTTGCAGCTCCAGCCCATCCTTCTCAGCCGTTGAAGATTTTTCTCATCACGCTTCGTGTTTTCCCGCAACTTTGGAATCCAATATGACCTTCGACTTTTCGGCGAACGCCTTCCATCGATACAAGCGCGGTGGCCGTGCCAGAAGCAGCCGTGGACAAAGATGATCTTGTGAAGCGCGGGAAAGACAAAATCAGGCTGGCCCGGGAGTTTTCGGACATTTTTCCGGAACTTAAGGCCAGTCTTGCGGATGATTCTGCCAACAATAACTTCGGGATTTGTGTTTGCGGCCCTAATCCGCCGCATATTCTCACTTCTCTCTGTCTTGGTCAGAGAGTCCAACAAATTCTCCTAAATAGCTAGGTCTAGCGGGAGGTCAGAAATGTCCCTAAGGCGTTTACCTTCGATCAGTGTGTTGAGAAGCTGGGAGGAATCTTCATACTCGGGAGCGTTGAGGACATCAACCAATTCGGGCAACGCCACGTGATAGACACAATCAATATCTCCAGTACCCAACGCTATTGATGCGAGCCGACCAGGTGTAGGTTCAGCGGTTACGGCGACAACGTGAGGCGTGTGTCCCTTGCGATTGCGAATCAGATTCAAGGCTTCGGAACGGGAGTTCTGAGCTCTATCACTGCGAATTGTCCATTTGCACGAAATGCTCGCATGGAGCAGTGGCTGCGTGTTGTTTCTTTCCCGCAAAGAGGCATGCGCGGCACAAGAACCATCCACGATTCTCGAGCTCCGATTTATCGTCGCATCCGGCTCCGGGGCGCGGAAAACGAGCACGTCTGGTGTAATCAAATAGTCTTCGCCCAGAACAGTTTTCAGTTGGGGGTTGTCTGCTGCGATCCGTGCAATTTCACTGAGATGTGAATACTGCTCGAAGCTGGAAATTTCCAGAGGATCTTCGTTCTCCATCCCCTTCGCTTGGCGAATCGTCCACCTTCCAGGCCGCAGGTGCGAGAGGCGACTAAAGGCCCGACGAACGAAATCCGTGCATACCTCCTCGAACCGTTCACCGGCCGTTTGCCCTGGGAGTCTCTTACGACCCCGATTGGCTCCAATCCTCCCTGCGAGGGCATTCGCGATCGCACAGCTGATTCTACTACTGCTATCAGCATTAGCAGCGATACCGTGACCGTCGATCCACAAAACGCGTTCACAGAGAAAAGAATGAAACCGGAGTCGGTCACTCGAAAGGTGAGCTCTATTTGCCATTTCTCAATTTTTCACGAAGCCACTCTTACCGCAAGATTGACTGACAGGCATTTGTGGATTTGTCTGCCGAGCGCTCGGGCGACTGGGGGTGGAAAGGCATTTCCTATTTGGCGGTACGCGCTAGTCTTCCCCCCACAGAAAATCCAATTGGGAGGGAAGCCTTGGAGCAATGCCACCATGCCGAGGGTTAACTTTGGCATTCCTGAAAAGTCGCGAGATGGAGCCTCATTGGCGATTCCAAGACCATCGACACCCAATTCAGCCCAAGCCCTTCTTGCGCGAGTGGGTCCAAGGTCAGGGCCGCCGTGCTTGTGAGAACCTCCCACGATGGTCGGCGCAATCTTGTTCGCCAACTTACTCCACCGGCCATAGCCACGCCAACCTCGAGAAATCATCTCCTCTTTCAGGATCTCGGACACTGGCCGGGCAGGAGCAAACGACCGCCTCGGCCACGAGTACTCCCCTGCTTCTTCCTTCCGGACAGCTATTAGAATCGCGCGCGGGCGAAGCTGTGAAACGCCGAAGTCAGATGCGTTCAGCAATTTCCATCCTGCTTTGTATCCCAGCTTACTGAGGTCGCTCTTGAACTGCTTGCGGAAGTCATGAAACAGTGAATCGAGGATTCCCCTGACGTTTTCGATCATCACAGCCCGAGGCTTGCATTCTTGAATAATTCGCAGGGCCTCCGGGAAGAGATTCCTCTCGTCAGAATGGCCTAGCTGTTTACCAGCCCTTGAAAAGGGCGGACAGGGAAGGCCAGCCGCCAATAAGTCGACCCCGCGGTATGGTTTCGCATTGAATTCTTTGAGGTCTTGCGGGACCACATTCCACCTTGGCCTGTTCGCCCTCAAACTAGCGCAGGCGTTCTCATCGATTTCAACAAGAGCGACATGGCGAAATCCCGCCCTCTCCAGACCGAGAGCTTGCCCGCCCCCACCGGCGCAAAGTTCCAGAGAAGTCAGTCCGTCCACTCTCTACGATCCTCCTTACAACCTTCCTGTGTCGCAAGAGTATAGCATCCTCACATTACTCAGATCTTCAGACTACGACGGATTCCGTGTACTCGCCGAAGACGCGGCGCAGGGCGTCCGAAATCTCGCCCACGGTGGCGTAGGCTTCGACGGCGGTCTGGATCGCGGGCAGCAAATTTTCCGTGGTACGCGCGCGGCGTTCGATTTCCGCGAGCGCAGCGGCCGCGCGTCCGGCGTCACGTCGCGCGCGTAGCGAGTTCAGGCGTTCCACTTGCTGGCGTTCGATTTCCGGGTCGACCCGCAGCAGCGGAATGGGCCGTTCTTCTTTATTCCTGAATTGGTTCACCCCCACGACGATCTGCTCGCCGCTTTCGACGGTTTGCTGGTATTCGTACGCCGCGTTCTGGATTTCGCCCTGAACGTAGCCGTTCTCAATGGCGCGAAGCACGCCGCCCATGGCGTCGATTTTCTCCAGATACTCCCGCGCGCGCGATTCGATTTCGTTGGTTAAATTCTCGATGGCGTAAGAGCCGCCCACAGGATCGACCGTATTCGCCACGCCGGTTTCTTCCGCAATAATTTGTTGGGTGCGCAGCGCGAGCAGCGCCGCGGATTCGGTCGGCAGCGCCAGGGCTTCGTCGAGCGCGTTGGCGTGTAGCGATTGGCAGCCGCCCAGGACGGCCGCGAGCGCCTGAATGGCCACGCGCACGATGTTGTTCTCCGGTTGCTGCGCGGCCAGCGAGCTTCCCGCGGTCTGCGCGTGGAAGCGCAGGAGCAGCGAGCGCGGGTCGCGCGCGCCGAACCGTTCGCGCATCAGGTGGGCCCACAAGCGCCGCGCGGCGCGGTACTTGGCGATTTCTTCGAGCAGGTCGTTGTGCGCATTGAAGAAAAACGAAAGCTGCGGTGCGAATTCGTCCACGGCGAGGCCCGCCGCGCGCGCTGCTTCGACGTAGGCGATGCCGTCGGCCAGCGTGAACGCGACTTCCTGCGCCGCGGTCGAGCCCGCTTCACGGATGTGGTAGCCGGAAATCGAAATTGTGTTCCAGTTGGGGATCTCCGCATGGCACCAGGCGAAAATATCGGTGACGATGCGCATGGCCGGCCGCGGCGGATAAATGTACGTTCCGCGGGCGATGTATTCCTTCAGGATGTCATTCTGCACCGTGCCGGAAAGTCTCTTCAGGTTGGCGCCCTGTTTTTGGGCCACGGCCACGTAAAGTACGAGCAGGATTGCGGCCGTGGAGTTGATGGTCATCGAAGTGGAAACGCGCTCAAGCGGAATGCCGTCGAAGAGCAGCTCCATGTCTTCGAGCGAGTCAATGGCCACGCCGACTTTGCCCACTTCACCGCGCGCCAGGATGTGGTCGGAGTCCAAGCCAATCTGCGTGGGCAGATCGAACGCCACGGAGAGTCCGGTCTGTCCCTGGCTCAGTAGGTAGCGGTAACGCTTGTTAGACTCTGCGGCGCTGCCGAATCCCGCGTACTGCCGCATGGTCCAGAGCCGCCCGCGATACATCGTGGGATAGACGCCGCGGGTGAAGGGAAACTCGCCGGGATAGCCGAGTGAACTTTCCGCGTCCCAACCGGCGAGGTCTTCGGCCGAATAGCAGTTTTCGAGGGGAATGCCGGAGAGGGTTGCGAAGCGCGGCTTGCGCTCGGCGCCGGGGGGCGCGGTTTTTTTCTCCGTTGAGTTCGGCTTGGACATTGATGGTCCGAATTTAGCGCACGCGGCGCGCGCTTCGGAACGCCGCCACAGCGAACGATCCCATCATCACCACAAACGCCAGCGCGAGCCACAGGAGCCAGGTGCGCTCGCCGCGCTGCCACTCGCGCCAGGCGGCCAGGGCGCCGGCGACGGCGAAGACAGCGAAGAGCGCGCCCGCCGTTTCGTGAAAGAGTTGCCGCGCGATCCGCCAGAGCGTCCCGAAGAAAGTGCTGCCGGCCCGGCGCAGCCGGGTGATAATGTCCGCTGCCACCTCGAGATTCTAGTACAAAGCGAGGCGGCGACGCAGCCGCGGCCCCCGATGTAGCAAGTTGGATACCAGCGCGGGGCAAACGGGCCTTGTATCCGCCCTATTGGCGCCCTACAATTTGAGGGTAAGCTTTCCTCCAGGAGGAAACGGCCTTGCAACTGGATGATCAACTCAAAAACCTGCTGCGTGAATTGGGTCACGCCATCAACGACACTGTCTCGGAGTCCGAGCGCATCACCGGCGCCATCGCCGGAGTGCGCGCGGCCGGTTACGACATCGTGCTGAAGCTCGATGCCACGATTGGCCTCGCCAAGCGCGATGCTCAGCCCGCCAAGATCACGCCGCAGGACCGCCGGTTCCTGGAGTCGCTGCAAATCCAGGTGGACCAGGACGTTCTGGAAGAAGCGCGCAACACGCACGAGCTGGACATGACGCCGCAGGACATCCGGTTCCTAAAGTCGCTGAAAATCACGCTGGACGAGAATTCGTGAGGGTGAATTCGAAGATGTTCACTGACCGCAGGATCGCAGTTTTCCTCGCCGCCGCGGCGCTGGCGTTTCTGGCGGCGCCTGCGTTCGCGCAAGTGGATACTTCCAAACCCATCGTCGTCAAGTCGAACAAGCCGCCGAAGCCCAAGCGGGAAGTGTTCAAGGGCGAGGTCATGAACGCCACGGTTGCCGCGATCACCGTACGCAGCCAGAGTGACATGCGCACGATTCGCACGTTCAGCTATTCGCCCGCGGTGAGCGCGCGTATGCAACAAATCATCGACAAGGGCGGCTATCAGTATGGCGACAAGGTGACGATCGAAACGGACCAGGGGAGCAACGTCGCTCTCCAGATCAAAGGCAAGCCCTCCAAATCCATCTGAGCCGCGCCGGGAGGCTCAACATGCTTCGCCCTGCTGCTGTCGCCGGGCGCTTCTATCCTGCCGAACGCGCCGAGCTCGCGCGGCAAGTCGGGGTCCTCGTCGGGCAAACCTCTCCTGCGGAAAAACTGCGCGCCCGTGCGTGCCTTGTGCCGCACGCGGGATACGTGTACTCGGGTCACGTTGCCGGGGCCGTGTACGCGCGGCTCCGGTTGCCTCGGCGCATTCTGATTCTGGGTCCGAGGCACTATCCGCACGGTGAAGCCCTCGCCATTCTCTCCGCGGGCGAGTGGCAGACGCCTCTTGGCGAAGTGCGCATTGACACCACCTTCGCGGCGAAACTGAAGTACGCGTTTCCGTTGCTTCGCGAAGACGAAGTCGCGCATCGCGCCGAACATTCGCTCGAAGTCCAGTTGCCGTTCTTGCAGGTCCTTGCCGGCGATTTCCAGTTCGTTCCCATTGCGCTGGGGACCACGCGGTTTGCGGCACTCGAAGACCTGGGCCGCGCCATCGCGGAGGTGTTGGCCGCTGATCCCGAGGAGACGCTCATCATCGCCAGCTCGGACATGAATCACTATGAGAGCGACCGCATTACGCGCGTCAAGGACCACAAAGCGATCGAAAAGCTCCTGGCGCTCGATGCGCAGGGGCTCTACGACACGGTGCGCAATGAAGGGATTTCGATGTGCGGTTACGGGCCGGCCGTGGTCATGCTCACCGCGGCGAAGAAACTCGGTGCATCGCGCGCCGAGTTGGTGCGCTATGCCACTTCAGGCGACGTCTCGGGCGATCTCGACGAGGTGGTCGGTTACGCCGGCGTCGTTTTCCATTGATTTTCCCACCACGCGAAGTTCCGATCCGTTGCGCAGCGCAGCACGCGGTGATTAAACCTGATTACTCGCAGGTGCAGTTCGCGTCCCGCGTCCGGGCCCGCCGAAAAACTCAGTCCGGTATCCGCGGCGCAGGCTTCGGTGGGGGCGGCGGTGGTGTTGAAGGCGCCGGCCGCGGAGCTTCCACGCGCGGAGGAGGCGGTGGCGGAGGAGTTGGTCGTGGGGCTTCCGTCCGCGGTGGTGCTGGCGGAGGAGGAGCCGGGCGTGGAGACTCCGTCCGTGGCGGAGGCGGCGGAGGAGACGAAGGTCGCGGAGACTCCATGCGTGGCGGAGCTGGGGGCGGCGGAGTAAATTGCCGCTGCGGCGTAGATGGAGGCGCAGGCTGCGGGGGTGTCTGCGGCCTCTTCATCCGTTCCGCCCGATCCGGCGAATCCGCGGGATTGCGGAGTTGTTGCGGAGAGTTCTGCTGCTGCCCGGACTGCTGCGTCGGCTGTGACTGTTGCGGCCTCACCGTCATCGCGGGCGCATCATCGTCACGATGGCGCGCCGGCGGGTTTGGATTGTTCACCCAGCGGTGTTCGCGCTGGTCATAGACGATGGCGGGCGGCGCGGACTGGTTCGCAGGCGCTTCGCTTTCGTTTACACCCTGGTTCCGCCACGGCGATGTTGCATTGTGAGGCGTGAACTGAGCTGCCGCCGGGGGAGGCTCATGCCGGCCGGCGAAGTTTTTCGGAGGCGCGTCGATCACCTCCGCCCTCGCGTCACCCTGAGGGACGACATGAGTGTAGGGCTGCGGGCCGATGGGGCCGTCGCGACGGTCTCCGTCTCGCCGGTGCGTGCCGGTGAACCCGTTTGAGTTCGGCACCACCAGGCCCTGACGCAGGTTCGTGGGAGTCGCGCCTGGGCGATCGTGCGGATGCAGCGGTACCCATCCAACATGCGAACCCGTGCGAACGAAAACAGCCACGGCGGGCCGCCAGATGTGGACTTGGCTCGGCACCCACAACCAGCCCAGCGCCGGTGAAAAGACCCAGCCGCCGTAGTGATAAGGCAGCCAGCCCCACGGCTCATAGCTTGTCCAGACCCAACCGCAGCTCGGGTAATAACCCCAGACGCCAGTCATGAACGGCGTCCAACTCAGCGTGGCTCCGTAGGGCCGCCAGCCCATCCCGTATCCAGGCACTGGATACCAGCCCCCGTAGGTGTAGAGATCGGAGAATCCGTAGGTGTTCGGTGAATTCACGTATTGAAGCGTGGCGTTCGTGCCGTTCTGCACCACCTCGTCTCTCTCCGCCACCCACTTATCCCAGGCATCCGGTTCGGCATTGCGAGCGATCGTGACTTCGTCAGGATTATCCGTGCGGTAAGAAAGCGTGCTGCCCTTGGAGACGCGATGCGTTCCGGCCGTGGAATTGACGTCCACTGAGCCTTTCAGGACGATCACCGCGCTGCCGTCGGGGAACGCATCCACGCGGAAGCGCGCATTCTCCGGGACGGACACGTTCACGCCGGGCGTCTCGACGGTGAAGGAATCCTTGCTGGACAGATTGGCGTAAAAAGTGGCAGTGCCCTGCGTCAGCTTCAACCGGGTGATGCGCCCACCGTCGGAGAGCGCGAGCTCTGTAAACTGCACAACGCAGTTCTCAGCCAGACGCGCCGTGGCGCCGCTTTCAAACTCGATCTCCGCGCGCCCTTCGGCCGTGGCGACGCTGTCGCCATGCCGCAAAGGCATATTCACCACAGCCTGTTCCCATTGATCCGAATCGGCGTGCGCAACCTGCACCTGGCCTTCGACCAGGCTCAGGCGAACGACGCGGACATAGCTGTACTCCTGGGCTTGCGCGGATGGCTGCACGGCGAAGAGGAGCCCTACCACTGCCAGCAGTGCCAGGAAGATCAGGCTGAGGCGGTTCATGGTGACCCCCTTCAGGGGACGCTATCCCTAACTAGTGAGATGTGCCGGGAGACGCCGAGGTTGCGCCCATCTTACCCAATTCATACTCCCCCCCGGGTTGGGCGGGGTCAAGGCCAATTCCTATCCTTGCCGGGGATTGCGGATGCGCTCGGCCAGCGACCGGGCGCGCTGGCGGGCGATGTCCACCACGCGGGAATCATTGCCGATCTGTTCCAGGATGGGGAGCAGGCGCTCAGGCTCCGGGATGGCGCGCTTGTTCAGGTCCATTTCGAACTGCATCAGAGCTTCGTTCACGCCCAGACGGTCATATTTCATCCGACGTTGGAGCAGGACCATATGTTCCTGCTGGCGGGCCAGTCCTTCGAAGATCTGCAGGAGCTGGTTGGCGGTGGAATCGAGGGTGTAGTTGAACGTGGTCTCGTGCGCTTCCGTGCCGCGCTCCCAGCGAAACGTTTTCTGCCCCAGATTGGCGATGCGGCGCTTGATGTCGAGCTGAAGACCGCGGAAATTGTGGAGCTGCCCGGCCAGCTCGAAGATTTTGCCGCGCAACGGCTCACCCATCTGGAATGCTTGCGGGTCGCTGTCCTCTTCGAGTTGCCGGATGTCGAACCGGCAATCGCCGTGTTCCGGGATCTTGATCTCAATGAACTCCGGCACGCTGGATTTGAACACGCGGCGGTAGGTGACCGTGGCGTCGGCGGCGAAAACCGCGGCGGGCGCGGAAATAATCAGCGCGAGAAAGAGGAACCATCTGTAGCATGAGCGACGCATAGACTGTCAGATTACCCGTGCGTCCGCCGGGGTTGCAGCCCACCCAGAGAGGCGGAGCGCGCTGCGCGAGCGGCCGCGGCGATGCGGGCGCGCGCGTTGGACGTGTGAATGTGGCAGAGCGCCACCGCCAGCGCGTCCGCAGCGTCGGAAGGCTCGGGAGTTTCGCGCATCCCCAGCATGGCGCGCACCATGATTTGCATCTGCTGCTTGTTGGCGTGGCCGTAGCCCGCCACGCAGGCTTTCACTTCGCGCGGCGAGTAACTCGAAATCGGCACGTTGCCCTGCGCCGCGGCCAGTTGCACCACGCCGCGGACTTCGGCAAGAAGGAGCGCCGTGCGCATGTTCAGCGCGGTGAAAACCGATTCCACGGCCACTGCGTCCGGCGCATACTCCGTGATCAAGCTGCAGACCAGCTCATGAATTATTCGCAGGCGCTCGGCGAACTCGCCTCGGCCGGTCCGGGAAGCGCCCGGCAGCGCGCCAAAGTGCAGCATCCGGCAGTTGCGCCCGTCGGTCTCGACGATCCCGTAGCCCGTGGGTCCCGCCGCGGCCGGGTCCAACCCGAGCACGCGTAGCGGCCGCGCCTGCGGGGCGCGAGCGCCATTGGCGATGCGTGCTGCGGCGATTCTCATGGGAGCGTGAAAAGCTTACGTTAGGTCAGAACTTGGCCGCCAGTGCTTTTTCCGACTGGCGTGTCAGGACGGGACACTCGAAACGGGCGGCTAACTGGCAGCCACCATGGCCTGAATTTCTTTCTCGTCGATGTCGAAATTGGCGTAGACGTGCTGCACGTCGTCGTGGTCTTCCAGAGCTTCCATCATCCGCAGCATTTGCTGCGCCGGAGCACCCGTCAGCTTCACGTAGTTCTGCGGCACCAGGCCGAGTTCAGCAGAGGCCGGCGTGATTCCAGCCGCCACCAGGGCTTCCCGCACTTTCTCAAAACTTTCCGGGGGAGTCACCACTTCCCAGGAGGAACCGTCGTCGCGGAGGTCTTCGGCGCCGGCGTCGAGCACGATGCCGAGCATCTTGTCTTCGTTGGCATGTTCTTTGGGAACCACGATCTGCCCCTTGCGGTGGAACATCCAGCCGACGCTGCCGGCCTCACCCATGTTCCCGCCGTGCTTGCTGAGCATGTGCCGGATCTCGCTGACCACGCGGTTGCGGTTCGTGGTCACCACCTGCACCACGAGTCCTACGCCGCCGGGACCATACCCCTCGAAGGAGGCCTCCTCGTATTGCTCACCCTCGAGCTGCCCCGTGCCGCGCAGGACGGCGCGCTCCACGTTGTCGCCGGGCATGTTTTCGTTCTTGGCGGCCGCAATCGCCGTGCGCAAACGAGGGTTGGTATTGGGGTCGCCGCCGCCGATCCGCGCCGCGATCGTGATTTCACGGATGACCTTGGTGAAGGCGCGACCGCGCTTGGCGTCCGTCGCCGCCTTCTTGTGCTTGATGGTTGCCCACTTGGAATGGCCGGACATGGAATCGCCTCGTAGGGGACAGTCTGGGGGGCTTACCCCGTACTCTTGCTGCGATAGTCTAGCATACGCGCCCGGGAATCGGAATGACGTCGCAGCAGCGAGCCGCAGTTCACGGATGGCGCGGACACCCCTAGTGTAGGATAACCCATCTAAGTTAATGGAGGCCGGAAGCGTCCGGACAGCAGAATCCGGCTCTTCCGGCGAGGGCTGCAATGAAGGTTAAAATTTTGTCACCCGGCAAAAAAGTTCTCCCCGTGATTGTGGCACTCATTGCGGAATCACTCGTCTGTTCTCTCGTTTGGTCTGGCACGAGCGCCGGCGCAAGCCAGCGGCCGAAGGCGAAGGGCCTGGATGTAGCCATCGTCGTGGACGACGCCGTAGGCACGAGCCTCGGTGGACAACTTCGCGACTTGGCCAACTTCATCCGTGCGCTGCCGCCAAGAGCGCAGGTGGAAGTGGTCTATGCCGCGAACGGAGTCGCTCGAATCGAGCAATCATTCACCACGGAGCACGAAGCCGCG
The DNA here is from genome assembly GCA_041497315.1 of Terriglobia bacterium. GTDB lineage: Bacteria > Acidobacteriota > Terriglobia > Acidiferrales > UBA7541 > JBGQGH01. The sequence goes on from JBGQGH010000009.1 coordinate 38,079, forward strand.
GCCAAGTCGCTGCGCTTGCCCAGCGGGTCGAACGCCGGCGCTTCGGGTCTCTATGACGCACTGAGGGACTTGGCCAAACGATGGCCCCACGACGGCGCAAAGCGTGTCGTGATTCTGGTGAGCCAGGGGGTCGATCTCGTCTCATCGAATGAAGACTCTTCGCCCTTCTCGAATGCGCTGCTCGACCGCGCCGTCGGAGCTTTCCAGCGCGAGGGCATCACTGCGTACACCATCTACGCCAGCGACGCAGGCCGCGTCGGCGTCCACCCTCTCCTGGTGAGCAACGGGCAGGGGTGCCTCAGCCGGCTCGCGGCGGAAACGGGTGGCGAAGCCTACTTTCAGGGCCGCCGCACGCCCATTGATTTCAACGCGTACCTGGAGCAGATCCGCCGGCGGCTGGGCCAATAGGCCGTTGTCTTTGAAATTCAGCCCGGAAGAAAATCCGCAAACCCAAACTGGCCGTGACTACCGCGTAGTGGCATTTCTGCAGTAACAGCAACCCCTGAGAGAAGCTGGTTTGTCTTCCCCTGTTGCATGAGGCGAATGTTCGCGCGCCGGAGCGCTTCAAACCCCCGGCCGAAAGTGCTAGATTGAAAGAGCCGCCTTTCTTGCAAGTCCGCAATTCCTCCCGTCTGGAAGCGGATCCCACTGCGCCTTGTTGCGCAGGTCCCACCCGTTTGCCGGGGCGCTCCGGCCGCGTTCACCGCAGCCACGCAGAGCCTCTCGCGGGGTTCACTCAGATCACAAGGAGAAATCCCATGGGAACCAAGCATGAACCGAACAAGCCGCGCGAAGAGTACCGCCTGCGCACGCGTCTGATCCACGGCAGCTTTGCCACCGGGCGGTGGGACTACGACCATCACGTGGTGCCGCCGCAGTCCAGCTCCGCGACGTTTCGGCTGAAATCGGTGCATCGCGGCGCGGAAGGTTTTGTCGAGTTCGGCACCGAGACCGGGCGGCGCGCTCCGGTCTATATCTACGACCGCCTGGATGAGCCCACGCGGGGCATGCTCGAGGAGAATCTTGCCGCGGCGGAAAGCGGCGAAGTGGCCGTCACCTTCGCCACCGGCATGGCGGCGATCAGTGCGGCTCTGGGGGTGCTCGTTTCCCAGGGCCATCAGATCCTGGCGCACCGCGTGATTTACGGCTGCACCTTTAGCCTGATGACCAACTGGCTGCCACGCATCGGCATCCGGACCGGGTTCTGCGATATGACCGACCCTGAATCCATCGCGCGGGCCGCGACGAAGGATTGCCGCGTCGTCTACTTCGAGACGCCGGTGAACCCCACGATGGAGTTGATTGACATCCCCGCCGTGCGCCGTGTGGTGGATCGGCTGAACGAGGGCCGGCCGGAGTCCGATCACATCCGCATCGTGGTGGACAATACCTTCGCCACACCCTATTGCCAGCGGCCTCTCGAACTGGGGGCCGACTTGGTTGTCGAAAGTCTGACCAAAGACATCGGCGGCTTTGGCACGGACATGGGAGGCGTGGTCGTCGGACCGAAAAGTTTCTACAACCTTCTCATGCTCTATCGCAAAGACTTTGGCGGGGTGCTTTCGCCCAAGGGAGCGTGGGCCATCCTGGTCTATGGCCTGCCGACGCTCGCCACGCGCCTCGTGAACCAGCAAAAGTCGGCCTTGAAGGTGGCGGAATACCTCCTCAAGCAGCCCAAGGTGGCGCGCGTGGTATATCCGGGCTTGCCGTGTTTTCCGCAGAGCGATCTGGCCAAACGCCAGATGGTGAGCTATGACGGGCGGTTTGCTCCCGGCAGCATGCTCTATTTTGAATTGCGCGGCCGGAATGGCGATGCTGTGGATGCCGCCGAGCGTTTCGTGGACTATGTCGCGGATCACTCGTACACCATCACGCTCGCCGTCAGCCTGGGCCAGATCAAAACGTTGATCGAGAACCCATTCTCGATGACCCATGCGAGCCTGCCGGAAGAAGAAAAGATCAAGAGCGGTCTTCGGCCGGGCGGCATCCGCCTCTCGCTGGGACTGGAAGACTGGCACGATATCATCTCGGACTTGGAGGCTGCGCTGGCGGTGGTGTAAAGACGCGCCACCGTCAATCCTTTTTCCTTTCTCTTCGCCGGGTGGCGAATTTGGAATCGCCTTTCGAGCACAAACTGGAATTGTCCGTTGCGGAGTGTAGAGTAGCAGGCGGGACCAGCCCCGGGAGATCCGTGCCCAATTCATGCAGCGCGCTCGGTTGTAAGGCCATCGTGCCGGCGGCACTGGAGGCCGAGAATCTCTGCGTACTGCATTTCACGCTTCGCGTGGAGGAGGCGTGCGGAGCGATGCGCCGCGAAACTGCCTTGGGCACCGCACCCCGCGAACGCCAGATTGAAATCATCCAGTACATCGGCGAGCACGGGAGTCACCTGGCTCGCGTAGCCACCAGCGGGATGCACCTCACCGATGAAATAAAGGCGCGCGTCCTCAATACGTTCCTGACCCTGATAAATCTGCGGGAGAATCTCGACCGCGCCGCGCTCCGCCAGCCGCCGACGCGGCGTTACGACCGCTGAACCGCCTTTTCTTCGGAAACTCCGTGCCCTGCATCGGAAAACGCGGCCGTGTTAGGCTTGCCGAGCGATATCTCGGGAGCTACACGTGAAACGCGATCCTGCATTGCACCCCCTGAGCCAGCATCATCACTTCGCTCTGATCCAGGCGTGGGAAATGCGTCGCGCCGCCGAGGCTCCTGCCGTGAAGCGTCCGGCGCTGGTGCGCGCCGCCGCGCAGAAATTCCTGCGCTTCTGGGCCAAGACCGGCCGGGAACATTTCCGCGAAGAAGAAGAGGTCCTTCTCCCCGCGTATGCGCGCTGCGTGCGGCTCGATCAGGATTCTGACGTGATGCGCATGCTCGCAGACCACGCGGAGATCCGCGCCCGGGTTCAGACGCTCGAGGAGTTACTGGCCTCCGATGACGAATCCGCGATACAGGAACTCCAAGAACTGGTCGCCGCGCTGGCGAAGACATTGCGCGACCATGTGCGCTTGGAAGAAAACGTGATTTTCCCGAAGATGGAGAAAACGCTTGGCGAGGCAGCGCTGCTCGCCGCCGGCAAGAAACTTACACGCTTGCATCCCAAAAAAAGCTGCGAGATTTAGCCCCTCACGTCAGGGCACGCGCACGCCAAGCGCATTCGATTTCGCCATGCGCTGAAAATAATCGAAAAGAATCCGCGAGACTTCCGTGATGGCGCGCTCGGCGGCTTCGGAATCGTTCGCGAAGGTGGTCATCACCGAAATGGCGTAAGGGCGGCCCGCCAGCATCACAATTCCCGAATCGCAGCGCGCGCCTTCGAGACTCCCCGGTTTGTCCGCCAGCTCGACGTTGGCCGGCAAGCCGCGGCGCAGGGGCGTCTCTTTCGCGTATTTCAAAATCTCAAGTGCGGCGGCGGTGTGGGCGGCGTCGAGCACTTTACCTTGGTAGAGCAGGGCCAGAAGCTGCGCCATCTCCCGCGGCGACGACAGATTCTCGCGCCCCGCGCGCTGCGCTTCCGCGTCCAGCATGCGGCGTTGCAGCCGCGTATGCAGCAGGCCCAAGCGGTCGAGCGTGCGATTGATGTTGTCCAATCCTACGCGGTCAATCACCAGGTTGGTCGCGGTGTTGTCCGAGAGCACGATCATCAGTACGGCCAGGTCGTGCAGCGAGAGAGCCGAAGTGCCGTCACCGAAATGCTGCAACACGCCTGAGCCGCCCACCACCTGGGCGCGCTTCCATTCGACGTGTTCTTCGAGCTTGAGCGTGCCGGCCTGCGCCTGTCGCAGGAGTTCGATGAGGACGGCGATCTTGATCGAGCTGGCCTGGGGGAAGATGCTGTCCGCGTTGATTTCGAACCGGTCGCTGCCCGCGAGGTCGCGTGCGGCGATTCCCATCACACCATCGAATTCGGATGCGATGCGCGTCAACTGCCGTACGACTTTGAAATGCAGTTCCGCTGCCGGCGGATTCGGTTCCATCTGTCCGGGCGCCTGCGCGTGAGCCGCGGAGATCAAAATTAGACAGAGCAGGCCGCAAGACAGAACAGCGAATCTTCGCATTGAATCAGATCCTCCGAGTTCAGAACGATTCTTGCTCAGGAACCGATATAGCGCGCGTAGAGCGAACGCGCCACGCCGGGATCGCGCGTGCCTTTGATGATCGCGCGTCCGTCGGTGAATACCGTCATTTCATATGGCGGCACGCGAAAACGCAGCAGGAAATCATTGTGCCGCACTTCGGCAACCGTAGAGCCGAGTCGCCGGCCCAGCGCGGCCAGGTCCAGTTGACGCCGACGTTCGTGAATCTGCACCGAATCTCGGCCACACATGGTGAGGTGCGGCTGGGCCGCGCCTTCGAGATACTTGAATTCCCGCCGCGCGCAGACGCGGCATTCCGGATTTCGCGCCACGCGAATGGCCTGGTAGTGCCCGGCCCAGACGTCCAACGAAACCAGCCGCCCGTGGAGCGCGGCTTCTTTTCCGAGAAGCACCTTGATGGCTTCGGCGCACTGGATGGCAGCGACCGCGGCGGGCGCCGCGCCGATCACGCCGACCGTGTCGCAGGTTTCTTCCGCGCCCTGGCCGGCGCGGTCTTGCAGCAGGCACGCGAGGCACGGCGTCACGCCGGGGCGGATGGTCATCGTCACGCCGTAGCTTGAAACCGCAGCTCCGTAGATCCACGGCACGCCCAGCTTCACCGCGGCATCGTTGATCAAGAAGCGGGTCTCGAAATTGTCCGTGCCGTCGAGGATCAGCGGGAACCCAGAGAGCAGTTCCTCGGCGTTGCGCGGACTCAGATCGGCGACGATGCCCTCCACCTGCACGCCCGAATTGATCGCGCTCAGCTTGCGCTCCGCGGCCACGGCCTTCGGCAACGCTTCACGCGCGTCGGCTTCATCGAAAAGAGTTTGCCGCTGGAGGTTCGAAGGCTCGACGAAATCGCGGTCCACGATGCGCAGCGATCCAAGTCCCGCGCGCACCAGCAGACCGGCCAGCGCCGTGCCCAGCGCGCCGCAACCGACCAGCACCGCACGCGAAGCGAGCAGGCGCTCCTGGCCGGCCTCGCCAATCTCAGCGAAGAGGATCTGCCGCGAATATTTTTCGATGAGCTTTGCTTCCATTTGCATCGCTGCCCGGCACTTTTTTAGCCTCGCCGGCGCGCTCCCTCGCTCGAATAACTGAAACTCATCATACCGCCGTTTCTCCACGGCCAGGCAACGCGCCTGTGCTAACCTTTATTCTCATTGTGATGAGTTCGCGTCCCCTTGCTTTCGCCCTGCGGCTCGCCCTTTGCGCCGCTCTCCTTCCTCTAGCCGTGAGTGTGCGCGCGCAGGAAACCGCTGACCCGCTCCGGAATCTGGAAGGCCAGCGCGTCGCCGTCATCCGCATTGTCACCGAATCGGGAGAAGTGATCGCGGAGAATCCTCCCGGCTTGCCGCTCCAGCCCGGCAATCTTTTCAGCTCCGATGTGGTGCGCGAATGCGTCCGCCAGCTCTACCGCAGCGGCAACTATGCTGACATTCGCGCCGAATCCGCCGGCCCACCGGGCGGTTTGCGCGTTGATTTTGTCGTGCAAAGGAACTTCTTCGTGAATCAAGTCCACGTTAGCGGACTGCGCGAGCCACCGGGTGAAAACCTGGCCGTGGCCGCGATGCGTCTGGGACTCGGCGAGCCCATCCGGGATCCTGTGTTGAATGAAGCGCTCGACCGCCTCCGCGAAGCCTTGCGGGAAGACGGACTCTATCAGGCGCAACTCAGTTCGCAACTCAAGCCGCATCCCGACACGCGCCAGGCCGACATTGATGTCGCCGTGGTTCCCGGTCCGCGAGCGCGGATTGGCGCGATCACCGTCGGGAATCAGACGCCTTTTTCCGACGCGGAACTTTTGCGCAAGTCAAAGTTGAGGCCGGGCCAGGAAGTGACCTCGGCGCGCCTGAGTGCCGCAACCGAACGCACCCGAAAATCCCTGGTCAAGAAGGGCTACCTCGGCGCGCGCGTCGTGATCCATCGCAGCGACTATGACGCGAAAGCACTCGCGGTGCCACTCGAGTTCGATGTTTTGGCTGGCCCGGCCGTCCGCGTCGTGGTGACCGGAGCAAAAATCAGCGCCAAGGATCTGCGCCGGCTCGTGCCGGTTTATGAAGAAGGCTCCGTGGATGCCGACCTTTTGCAGGAAGGCCGCCGCAATATCCGCGATTTCTTCGAACGCCAGGGATATTTCGATGCGCAGGTGGACTACACGCTCACGACGCCACCAAGCGGCGATAAAGAAAAGAAACTGGCCGAGCAGGTGATCAACTATGTGGTCGAGCGCGGCAAGCGGCGGCGCCTGGAGGGGATTTCATTCGACGGCAACAAATACTTCAGTGACGACTTGCTTCTCGGGAGGCTCGCTCTACTGCCAGCCGCATTCGCCAGCCCCGGCAGATTCAGCCAGCGCTTGCTTACGGACGACACCGATTCCATTCTCGGGTTGTACACCGCGAACGGTTTCGGCGGCACGAAAGTCCATTCGGAATTGGTGGAGGACTACCGCGGGAAAAAGGGCGACCTCTTCTTGCGCTTCCACGTTGAAGAAGGAGCGCAGGCGCTGGTTGGGGAATTGAAGCTGGAAGGGAATCACGCGCTGAGCAATAATACGCTGGCCGACGTGATCGGCTCGTCGCCCGGACAGCCCTATTCCGACTTCAGCGTTTCCAGCGACCGTGACAACATCCTTGCTCTCTACTACAACGAGGGCTTCCCCGAAGCGCGCTTCACCTCCACGAAGGAGGATCTCGCTCCCGCACCGGCGAAGCCGGGCGCCGCGGCCTCGCCGCGCGTGCGTTTGACCTACCGCATCATCGAAGGCACGCAAGTCCGCGTCGCGCGCGTGATCACCGGCGGCTACGAGCACACGCGGCCGGGCGTGATCAACCGCGAAGTGCAACTCCACGCAGGCGAGCCGCTGCGCGAAGGCGAAGTGGTGGATACGCAGCGGCGCCTATACAATCTGGGCATCTTCAGCCGCGTTTCCATCGCGCCGCAGAATCCTGCGGGCACCGATGCGGACAAAGCGATGGTCGTGCTCGTCGAAGAGGCCAAGCGATACACGCTGGGCTACGGTTTCGGATTCGAGGTGCAGCGCATCGGCGGCGCCAGTCCGGCCGGCGGCGTGTTCGAGGCCAGCCCGCGGGGACTCCTGGAGATTTCCAAAGCAAACCTCACCGGCCGCGCGGACACTCTTTCGTTCAAGGCACGCGCCAGCCGGTTGCAATATCGCGGCCTGGTGAGCTACACGGCGCAGAATTATTTCGGCAAGCCAAACTTCAGTCTCCAGCTCACCGGCTTTGCGGACAAGACGCGGGACGTCAATACATTCACGTCCACTCGCTATGAAGGTTCGCTGCAGCTTTCCCAGCGCGTCTCGCTGTTGACCTCGCTGCTCTACCGCTACAGCTTCCGCAAAGTGCTCGTGGACGCAAGCTCGCTGCACATCGCGCGGGAGCGGATCCCGCTGTTCAGCCAGCCCACGCGCGTCTCGGAATTCGGCATCACGTGGTTCCGCGAGCGCCGCAATAATCCCGCGGACGCCACGCGCGGCGATTTCAACAACGTGGATTTCAGTGTGGCCGGAAAACCTCTCGGATCGAGCGCGAGCTTTCTGCGCTTCTTCGCGCAAAACTCCAGCTATCATCCGTTCGGCCGCAATTTGGTTTTCGCGCGCTCGGTGCGCTTCGGCTGGCAGAAACCCCTCGGAAATACCCTGGCGACAGAGATCCCGCTTCCCGAACGCTTTTTCGCCGGCGGCGGAAACTCGCTGCGAGGTTTCGGCCTCAATCAGGCCGGTCCGCGCGACCCGCAGACCGGTTTCCCCGTCGGCGGCCTGAGTCTGCTGGTGTTCAACCAGGAGCTGCGTTTCCCCATGCGACTGCCCTGGGTGGGCAACCGGCTGGGCGGCGCGCTTTTCTACGACGCTGGAAATATTTTCAGTTCGGCGGGCCGGATCACGTTCCGGTCGTCGCCCTCGCAATTCTCGGTGAATTCGGGCGATCTGGCGTATTTCTCGCACACCATCGGCTTCGGCTTCCGCTACGCCACGCCAATCGGCCCGGTACGCGTTGACATCGCTTACCAATTGAATCCGGCGCGATTCCAGTTTTGCGCCACCGGCACGCCGGCGTCGGCAAGTTGCCCGGCCGGACAGACCGTGAGCACCGCGCGCCTGCCGCGTTTCCAATTCTTCTTCAATTTGGGGTCCATCTTCTGATGACGAACCGATTCACAATCCGAATCCTGCTGGCGATGCTCGCTTTTTCTTGCGCGCCGGCGCTGCGCGCACAGACAGTGGTGGACCGCATAGTGGTGCGCGTCGAGGACGACATCATCCTTCTCAGCGAAGTGCGCGAACTCGGTCTTTATCAGCAGTTGCTGAACGACCGCGCGGCGAATCGTGAGGCGCTGATCAGCCAGTTGATTGAGCAGTGGATCGTCAAGACCGAAGCCACCGCGGCCGAGTTTCCGCGCCCCAGCGACGCCGAGATCGATCGCGCCGCGGCGGATCTCGAGAAACATTTCGCGTCACCCGCGGCATACCAGGCGCGCCTGCGCGAATTGAGTTTTTCCGCCTCTGCGGTGCGCCGCCTGCTCGCGCAGCAGCTCTGGATGGCGCGCTATCTGGATTACAAGTTTCGTCCCGCGGCGCAGATCGAGAGCGAACAGATCGAGAAATACTATCGCGACGAATTTGTGCCCGCGCTGAGGGCGCGCGGCCAAACGGCGCCGGCGCTCGATGTCGTCCGTAAACAGATCCGCGAGCTGCTCGTGCAGCAGGACATCAGCCAGCGCGCATCACACTGGCTCGAAGAGGCTCGATCCCGGTTGAAGATCGAAATTCTCCACGCCGGCGAGAAGGAACCCGGCAAACCGGCGGGGAACTGACTTGGCACACAAAGGACAAACTCGGAACGGCCCGATAGCGGATCCGAAGCCAATTCGGAAGCGCAGGCTGAAACGCGCGCTGAAGATCCTGGGTGTGCTGCTGCTCGGCCTTGCCGTGGCGCTGGTCGTCATCGTGCAGAGCGGCTTGGCCGACCGCTGGATGCGACGGGCCATCATCACTCAGCTCGAAAAGCTCACCGGTGGCCGAGTCGAGCTGCCGAAGTTTCACTTCAGCGTTTTCGGCCTGCGAGCTGAGCTTTGGGACTTGACGATTCACGGCAGCGAATCGGCTGGCGCGGCGCCGCTCTTCCACAGCGATTATCTGCTCGTAGATGTCCGTGTGGATTCCTTCTTCCGCCGCAAGTTTTCTCTCGGCGAAGTCCGCGTGGATAAACCTCAAGTCCACGTGAGCGTCACGCCCGACGGGTCCAGCAACGTGCCCGGCCCGAAATCGGCGGCGCAACTCGCCCGCCCGTGGCGCGAGCGCATTTTTGAGGTGACCATCCGGCAGCTCCGCATCACGAATGGCGAAATCTCTTACAACGATGCGCGCGTTCCGCTCTCGGCGCAGGGAGGCCAGTTTGATTTCCTGCTGGATTACCACGCTCCGATCACCGGCCAGCCGTTCTATGTGGGCCAGGCCAATTGGCAGCAGATGATCCTTACCGCGCGCCGCTATCTGCCGTTCCCGTCCGACGTGTCGGCCAAGTTCACGCTTGCGCGCGATCGCTTCGAGCTCAACCAACTGCGCTGGAATTTGCCGCACTC
>JBGQGH010000010.1:0-46921 GCA_041497315.1 Terriglobia bacterium
AGTTTGCTCCATTCCGCCTGCAGGAACCAGTCAATTCAGGCGGAAATGCTCCCCCAGGTAAACGCGGCGGACTTCCGGATCGCTGCTCAACTCCCCCGGCGTCCCCGCGCGGAAGATCTTGCCGTTGTTGATGATGTAGGCTCGGTCGGTCACGCTCAGTGTCTCGCGGACGTTGTGATCGGTGACCAGCACGCCGATCCCGGCCGCGCTCAGTTCCGCGATAATCTTTTGAATGTCCACCACCGTCAGCGGATCGATCCCCGAAAACGGCTCGTCCAGCAGCACAAACGCGGGCTCCAGCACCAGCGAACGCGCGATTTCCAGCCGCCGGCGTTCGCCGCCCGAAAGGGTATAGGCCCGGTTGTAGCGGACTTCCTCGAGTCCCATTTTGGCCAGAAGCTCTTCCAGGCGGTCGCGCTGCTGTTCCGGAGTCATCTCCAGCGTCTCCAGCACCGCGAGCAAATTCTCTTCGACGCTTAGTTGCCGGAAAACGGAAGGTTCTTGGGGCAGGTAGCTGATGCCATTGCGGGCCCGCAGGTACATGGGGAGGTCGGTGATGTCATCTCCATCCAGGAGGACGCGTCCCGAATCCGGCCTCGCCAGTCCCACCAAGATGTAGAAGGTTGTTGTCTTGCCCGCGCCATTGGGCCCCAGCAGGCCCACCACTTCGCCCCGTCCGATTTCCAGGTCAACCTCATCAACGACCTTCCGTCCGCGATAGGCCTTGCTGAGATCGACGGCTTGGAGCTTCTGCATATCGCTTCATTTCTCGACCCGGTGCTTCGTCAGCGTGCGCGAACCTTCTTCCGAATCCACGATTATCGTATCATTCGCAAAAAAGAAGGTCAATTCACGCCCCGTCGTCGAGCCTCGGGAACCGTCGTAAATCGTGGGATTTCCGCCGGATAGAACGAATTTCTGCTCCACCGCGGTGTAAACCGCCCTCTCGGCGGTACCCCGGCGGTCGCCCTGCTTCACAACGACTCCGCCGATGGCTACAGCCCGGGAGAGTTGCAGCGCGCCATCGAGCCCGGGCTGTCCGGCAGGCGAGGGAGCTTTCCCCGCCGGGGCCACCGCCGGCGCGAAGAAAAGCTCGATCGACTTCGCCACAATGCCTGCCTGGCTCGATTCCGCCGTAATGTTGCCGTCGAGTAGCGCCCGCGCCTCGCCGCTCCAGTAGGTCAGCGAGCCCGCTCGGACGCGCCATAGATCGGGCCGGGAAGTTCGCGTGCTCGCCGAGGCAATCTGCGGGACCGCCGACGCGCCTGGCGCTTGAATGAAAGCCGCCGAAACGTTTCCCTTGGCCGTGAGCCGTCGCGCATCGCGCAGCACCTCGATCGAATCACTTTCGATCACCGAATCGCCCTGCCACAGCCGGGCGCGCCCCGAGTAGAACGCGCGGCCACCGGAAGAGTTCCCCTGCAGGTGATCCGCGATGATGAAGGCGGGCTGCGGAGCGAAGTTGGCCACGCTTCCCGCATCCGATTTCAGATAAGTCGTGCGCACAGCTCCGTCTACGCGGAAGTCGGCCGTACGACTATTAAATGTCGCCGATTGTCCCGTCACCCGAATTGTTCCCTCGGTCATTTCCGCCGCGCCGGTCAATGTCATGGTGTCCGCGGCGCGATCGATCCTGGCCTGGTCGCCCTGCGCCGCATTCACGCCCTGGCGGAATCGGACGCTGCCGTCCTGGTCCACCTCGGTCCATTCGCCATCCGCGTCGAAGCGCACGGTGGCCTTCCGCGCGTTCGAATACTCCACAGGCCGATCCGGCAGTCGCCGCTCGACGCTCATCCCGTTCTTCGCGGCCAGACTCCGCAACCGGCCTTTCTCGCCGAACTCCGCGCTCAGTTGCTGGCCCGTGATCTTGGTGATCTCTCGCGCCGGCTGGCCGCCCGCGCCCGGCACCTGCCATTCCAGCGTGCCCGCAGCGAGAGTCTCCGCATGATTCAACTCGAGGCGTCCCTTGAGCCCGGTCGGGGCAAAGTTCAGCCGCAGCGCTTGCGTTTCCAGTCTTTGCAAACGTCCGCGGCGATTGGAAATCGCCGTGACGTCGCCGCTCGCCGTCGCCTGTTCCGGCTGGTTTTCCTTGGGCACGAACTGAACTTCCAACTTTGCCGCCGTGAGGCGGTCTTCCCCGCCGTCGCCGCTGCTGCTGGCGCGCACCGAACCATTCGCCTGCGCGCGTTCCACCCAGCCGTCCGGATGAACAAACACAGTGAATTCATCCGCGTTCAGCAGGGTCAGGCCCTTCTCAGTGGAACGCAGCTCCACTTGTTGGCCCGGTCCCTCAGGGCGCGCGACCACCCGCTGGACGTGATAGTCCGCATTCAGTTCGATCGCCAATTCGCTCGCGCGCAGTTCGCGTTGCCCCTGCCGCGCATGCACCGGCGCGAGCAAACGAATCAGCCGCGCATTGTGCTGATATTCCAGGCTGCCACAGGTCAGGACCATGGGTTCTGAATTGTTCAGATTCTGCGCCATCTGGCGCCGCGGACGGACTTTCACTTCCACATCATGAAGGAGGCGCAGCACGTTTTCCTGCGAATCGTACCGCGTTCCCATGGCGTGGCCCTCGCCATCGGGGAAACGAAAATCCACGGCGCGGTCCGTGCTGGCGATTCCGGAGTCGCGGTCGAACGCGAGATTGCTCGTCTCCACATGCTCCATGTGCGCCGCCGCCATGGGATCGGCGGGATTGTTGCCGTAACGCTTGGCATCCGCAGCGCTCTGGAGGTCGATGGTCACCTTGCCGGCACAAATCACCTGGCCGCGGTCCGAGAGATAGTCGCAAGATTGCGTATGGATGTTGTCGAGGCGGAGTCCACTCCGTCCGTAAATTGTGATCCACACGTCTTCGAGCAGGTTCTTGCTGCCTTGCTTGAACGCCGTGGCGCGGGAAGCGCGCACGGTGAAGATCGTGCGGTCCTTTTCGACTTTGGAGAAGGAAAACTCCGCGGAGCGCTGCTGCACTGTCGGCGGAACCGGAGGCGGCGCGGTCTTGCGCACCTCTCGTGCCTGAAGGTTTCGGCGCAGATACACGCCCGCGACGATCACCGTCAGCAGGATTGCCGCCGCGGCGGCCCAGCGAGCGTAACGCGCAGCTTCACTCGTTTTCATCGGTCGTCGTGTCCAGAAACAGGCCCGGAAGCAACTCCAAACACTGAGATGCACATTCTAAGTCCAAAAGAGGGCTAAGTCGAAAGGAGGGCGCCCGGCGCGAGGATTCGCTGCCGGCGGACTCCCGGCGTATCACGGGGCAAGGTTGAGTCTGCGCAATACGGCCGCGTAACGCGGGTCGCCGTGGAGAGGATCAAAAATCGGGTAGCGAATGAAATTGGGAAGCAGGTCATCGCCGCTCGCGAAGCTTTTTTCGAGCCAGGCAACGGCTTTTTCATGTTCACCGAGTTGCGTCGCGGCCGCCGCTTGAAAGTACCGTTCGATGAAACCCTCGCCCGAGGATTCCGCCTGGAGACGCGCGGCTTCCTGAATTGCGCGCCAATATCCGTTTTTCCCCGGTTTCACTTCCAGCTTGGCGAATGCTGGATAAAAGAGGGTGGCCAATTGACGCGCCTCATCGAATTGTCCCTGAATCTCATACCAATCACACAGGCGTACGCGGGTGAGGCGAAAGCCCGGCTCCATCGCGAGCGTGCGATCCAGTTGCGCCCGGGCCTCCGGATAGCGCCTGGCCTGGGTCAGCATTCCACCGTAATTGGCGTTGATGGCCAGTGAATCCGGCTCCAATTCAAGCGCCCGCCTCATTTCCCGGAGCGCCTCGTCGAATCGCAACTGGGGAACCAGAACGCTGTAGGCGTAAAAATAATGGATCGAAGCATCCTTCGGATCGAGGCGCAGCGCTTGTTGATAATCGCGGTCGGCCGCAGCCCAGTCGTACTGCGCCGCATGAAGGAAACCCATGCCGGAATGCGCCACGCCCAGATTCGGCGACAGTTCGAGGGCCCGCTTCACCGCCGCTTCCGCGAGAGGGATCGCCTCTCTGGATTGCAGCGCCCCGTAACCACTGGCCACTTCGTAGGCATTCGCCAAACCGACGTAAGCCAGCGCATATTTGGAATCCAGAGCAAGGGCCTGCTGGAAGCAATCAATGCTGCGCAGCAGGCTCTCCTTGGTGCGCTGATTCCAATAGAAGCGGCCTTTCAGGTACAACTGGTAGGCTTCCGAATTCGTCGTCGTACCCAGAGTCATCAGTTCCTTTTCCTCGTGGGTGACCTTCGTGCGGAGCTTGCCGGTGAGGTCGCTGACAATCTCGTTCTGCAGGGCGGCGACTTCGGACATTTTGCGCGTGTAGCGTTGTCCCCAGAGTTGCGAGCCGTCCGCCACGTTGACCAGATCGGTTTCCACGGCAAGCTCATCGCCGCGGCGCGTGATCCGGCCGGTCAGCACTCCCTGGACCTGGAGTTCCTTTCCAATCTTCTGCGCATCCTCCTCTTTGTTCTTGAAGCGAAGCACCGTGGTTCGCGCAAGCACGCGAAGTTGCGGCAATTGCGCCATGCGGTTGATGATGTCTTCGGTCAAGCCGTCGCTCAAAAACTCGCCGTCCGGATTTCCGGTGGCGTTTACAAAAGGCAGGACGGCGATGGACTGCACCGCGGCGTTCGCGCGCCCGCGAAACCACCACCAGCCACCAGCCGCAAGGACCAGCACGAGAGCCGCGATGGCCGGCAGGATCCATTTCGGTTTGGCCGCGGAAGGAGCCGCGGGGTATTCCGCCGCGCTGATCGCCGCCGAGCGGCCCGAGGAAGTGTCCCGGTGCAAGCGTTTCAGGTCGCTGCGCATCTCCGCCGCGGTCTGGTAGCGCAGATCGCGGTCCTTTTCGAGCGCTTTGATGATGATGCGGTCCAGTTCCGCGGGCAGTTCGGGATTCACGCGCAGGGGCGGCAAAGCCGCGCGATTCAGCAGCCCCTCAAAAATGACCGCGGAGGTCTCTCCACGGAACGGCTGCGTGCCCGTACACATTTCATACAGCACGACGCCAAAACTGAAGAGATCGCTGCGCCCGTCCAGTTCTTTTCCGCGCGCTTGTTCCGGAGACATGTAGGCAACTGTGCCGAGAGCCGTGCCCGGGCTGGTCAGATCGCCGGCGTCAACGGCCAGCGTGGCGCCGGGATCAGAAGCGCGAGTGCCGCCGGGAGATTCCAGCTTGGCGAGGCCGAAATCCAGAATCTTGGCGCGACCGCGCCGGGTTACAAATATGTTCGCGGGTTTGATGTCGCGATGAACGATGCCCTGGGCATGGGCGGCGTCGAGCGCGTCCGCGATTTCCGTCGAAAGCGTTAACGACGTCTCCAGATCAAACGGCCGATCCTGGATGGCATGCTTGAGGGTTTGGCCTTCGAGGTATTCCATGGCGATGAAGGGTTGGCCCTCGGCCTCGCCCACTTCGTAAATGGTGCAGATGTTGGGATGATTCAGCGCGGAGGCCGCGCGCGCTTCACGGCGAAATCGTTCCAGGGACTGCGGATCCTTGGCCAGGTCTGCGGGAAGGAATTTGATGGCCACAAAACGACCGAGCCGGGTGTCCTCGGCCTTATAGACGACTCCCATCCCTCCGCCGCCAAGCCGGTCGAGGATGCGGTAATGCGAGATGGTTTGACCGATCGGAGAGGAGGCTTCCGCCATTCGACGCCCATCCTAAGGTTTTCCTGTGCGCCCAGTCAACTCGGACAAGCTACCGGTGGTGTCCATATCTGACGAGATCGTGGCTATACTGACCGAATGAGGGTTTTCACAGTCCTCGTTTGTGCGCTACTCATCGGCGGCATTTTGTATCAGGTCATCTTCGGCAAATTGCTGCTTCGAGGCGGGGGAACCTGGACCACGCGGCAAGAACGGCCTGTTTTGTATTGGACTGTCCTGGCGCTCCAAGCAGTGTTAGTCGCGTTGGGTGTCTACATGATTGTTCACGTTTTCCGAACGAATGGGAACTAGGCTTGAGCACAAGCTGGCCCCATCGTGCGCCGGGGGCGTGAGGAAACGGTACGCGGGCCGGGAACTCTTCCCAACTTGGGCCCGAGAAGCTGGGAAGCTCGAATCGTGTTGGGAGGCTGCGTTCGGCTTCTTCACGGCTGCACTGCGGCAGGAGGATTAGGTCGTAGTATCCACGAAGACTTCGTGTTCGGAGCCGAGGTCGCGCGCCGATGGAGTGAGGATCGTTTTCGGGCCGATGAAGATCTTCTGCTGTCGAGTGATGGCCACCCGAACATCGTTCTCACTCACGAAGGGCGAGATCTGGACCGCAGGAGCCGCCGGTTTCGGATTCTCATTCGCCGAGGCCGGTGCAAGTGCTGGGTTGCCAGCCGCGGACTTTTCGCCAAATACACGCGCCACAATTTCCGCCGCTGGGGATGGAGTGACCGAAGCTGAAACTTGGCCGCCACCAGCACTGGTAGGGGCGGAGCTTGCCTCCGCCCGTTCCTCGCCTATTCTCGTTCCGCTTCCTCGCGCGATTCCCTGCTCCGCCATCACGTGCTCCACCACGCGCGCAATCAAGCTCCGATCAATCCCTGTCGCGGCAGCGGTCGCGGCCGCCGCAACTTTTGCTAGTGCCGGAGCGGCGACCGGAGCCGGCGCGCTACCCTCCAATCGCCGATCCGCCGGAATCGTGCGATGCTCCACCGCGCGCGACTCCCACGCGATGCGCTTGATGTTCATCAGGTGTTGCGGCCCGATATTGTCCGAGGTGATGTTCCCTCCCGGCGCGCCGCAGCCCAGCGTCATTGCCGGAAACAAATTCGTCGAATAGCCGATCGAACCATGCACCGCGGACGTATTCACCACAACGCGAAAAGCAGGCACGGCCTTGCCAAACTCACGCACCGCCTCTTCGTTCTGTGAATGGATCGAACAGGTGTGCCCCATCCCGCCGAATTTCAGCAGTCGTACGCACAGTTCAATTCCTGCGGCAAGATTCGCCGCGGAGTAAAACGCCAGTATCGGCGAGAGCTTCTCGCCCGAAAGCGGATGTTCGCGGCCCACGTGCTCGAGTCGCGCGATCAGCACGCGGGTCTCCGCCGGCACCTTGATTCCCGCCATCTCCGCAATTGTCGTCGCTGGACGCCCGACGATTTTCGGATTCGGTGTGTGCGATCCGCCCGCGAAGACCAACGCTCCCACTTTCACGATCTCATCCGCGGACAAGAAATACGCGCCTTGTCGGCGGCACTCCTCGAGCGCCTGCTCCTTCACCGGCTCTTCGGCCACGATGGCTTGTTCCGATGAGCAGATCGTCCCGTAGTCGAACGTCTTGCCGGCAATAATATCCGCCACGGCCTTCGGCACATTCGCCGTGCGCTCGATAAACGCCGGCACATTGCCGGGCCCCACGCCGTAGGACGGCTTGCCGGAACTGTACGCCGCTCGCACCAATCCCGTGCCGCCGGTCGCCAGAATCACGGCCACGTCGCGATGCCGCATCAACTCTTGCGTCCCCTCCAGCGTCGTATGCGACATGCAGTTCACCAGGCCTTCGGGCGCGCCGGCCTGCACTGCGGCGCGCGCCATCACGCTCGCCACTTCGCAGATGCACTTGATCGCCGACGGGTGCGGGCTCAGCACGATTCCGTTGCGCGCCTTCAGCGAGATCAGCGTTTTGTAAATCGCCGTCGAAGTCGGATTCGTCGAGGGGATGACCGCCGCGACCACGCCGACCGGCGTCGCCACCTCAAGAATTTTCTTCTCCTTGTCTTCCCGCAAAATCCCGACCGTGCGCATTCCGCGAATCGCGCGGTGCACGTCCACTGAGCCCAGTCGATTCTTGATGATCTTGTCCGGGACGTTTCCGTAGCCCGTCTCTTCCACGGCCATCCGCGCCAGATGCTCTCCCGCGTCCGTGGCCGCCTTCGCGCACGCGTCCACGACGGCGTCCACCTGTTCCTGGGTAAATGTGGCGTATTTCTTCTGGGATTCGGCGGCGCGGGCCGCCAGTTCGCGGGCTTCCTGGATGGAGATGAGGTCGCGGTCGCGCAGAGTCAAAGCGCTTTACCTTGCTCCCGATTCGAAATCCGCGCCGCGGGTCTCGGCGCAGCGGCCCCGCACCTGACAGCGCGAAGCCGGTAAAAAGCGATGCCTACTTCTTGCTCCCCGCAGGAGGCTGGCCGCCGCCGGGGAGAATCTTCTCGACGTGCTCGTGCGGCCTCGGGATCACGTGTACAGCCACCAGCTCGCCCACACGGCGCGCCGCAGCGGCGCCCGCATCGGTGGCGGCCTTCACGGCGCCCACGTCGCCCCGCACCATCACCGTGACGTAGCCCGAGCCGATGTATTCCTTGCCGATCAAAATCACATTGGCGGCTTTCACCATGGCGTCGGCGGCCTCGATCGAGCCCACCAGGCCTTTGGTCTCAATCATTCCCAACGCTTCATTGGACATGCATTCCTCGCTTGCGTTGCGTCCAGCCGCCGGAGACTCCGGATGCCTTCCTGAGAAGATTTCGCGCGGCATCCGCGGTTGCGCGCGATGAGCCTAGCACGGGGTCTCAATCGAATCAAGGCGAACGAACTGATCTGTGGAAATCTTCGGAGCGGGAATGAAGTGCTACTTGTTGAAGATGAGGCCTACATTGGCTGCCGCGACACCGTCCCGCGTCGTGTTCTTCACCAAATACATGGCTTCGTCGGCCAGGTGGAGCAGATCGGATTTCGTCTTGGAGTCCGTGGGATACGCAGACACTCCCACGCTAGCGGTGATTCGCACGCTCAACCCCTCGGACTTCAGCCAGGTGGTCTCTCCGATCAGCCGGTGGAGGCGCCGCGCCACCACAAAGGCATTTTCCTTGGAGGATTGCGGCAACATGATCACGAACTCGTCGCCGCCATACCGAAATGCAAAATCAACCAATCGGCAGTTGGTCTTGATTGCGCTCCCGATCTCCGCCAGCAGCTTTGATCCCATCAAGTGGCCGTAGGTGTCGTTGACCTTTTTGAAGTAGTCCAGGTCGATGAAAACGATGGCGAACTCGAAACCGTATCGTTGCGAGCGGTGGATCTCGGTATCCAGGATGTAGTTCATGTGGCGCGCGTTATAGAGGGTGGTGCAATCGTCGGTGATGGTCAGCTCGTGGATTTTTTGGACGTGCCGCGCGTTCTCCAGCGCGATGGCCGCGAAATCGGAGAGCGCTTCCAGCAGCGCCAGGTCCCGCTCGTGAAATCCCTCGGGCCCCACGCAATTGATCAGCTCGATCACGCCCAGGACGTGGTCCCGGAATCGCACCGGCACGGCCACGATCGAGCGCGTCTCCATCTTGGTCTTCTCATCCACCTGTGCAAAAAAGCGCTTGTCTTTGCTGACATCCGGCACAATCACGGCCTGGCCGTTCTGGGCCACCCATCCCGCGAGTCCTTGCCCCAGCTGGATGCGGACATCCTTCAGCGCCTCGGCGCCTTTTCCCACCGCCAGTTCGAAATAAAGATCGCGGCGCGCTTCGTCCACCAGGAGCAGCGACCACGTGTCCGGGTGGAGAAACTCCTCGATTTTTTCCATGATGGTGCGGAGGACTTGATCGAGTTGCAGGGAGGAGGTGAGGGCCTTGCCCAGTTCGTGGAAGACGGCCACCTCGCCGACGTCACGGTGGTCCATCTTCACCGCGGGATTGCGGCGGCGCTCGACGCCGGCGAAGTTTTTCTGCTCCTCCACGCGCTCCGGCACCTGTTGAAGGGGGTTCACATTCGCCCGGCGTTTCAGCTCCAAGGGCTGTTCGAATTATAGGCGGCATCCATTTTTAGGCGCAACCGGATGTGGGCGCGGTGTTTCCTAAACTTGCGTCATTCGGGGCGCATTGACACTCCCCGATTGCGCGCCTATATTCGCAATACCGGCCTTGGCGCCGCTATTTTCCGGGACACTCTTGCGGGACTCTTCCGCCCGAATGACGACCAGCACTTTCGGCGAACATCTGAAACGCGAACGCGAGATGCGCGGAGTCTCGCTTGAGGAAATCTCCGCCGCCACTCGCATCGGCACCCGCTTCCTCGCCGCGCTGGAAAATGAGCAGTGGGATCGTTTGCCCGGCGGCGTCTTCAATCGCGGCTTCGTCCGCGCCATCTCCAAATTCCTGGGCCTCGATGAAGAAAACCTGCTGGCCGAATACGCTCTCGCCGTCAATGAGCGCGGCGAGACCCCCGCCTGGACTGGCGCCGGTTTCCCTCCCAGTGCCCGCACCAGTTGGCTCACCTGGGTTCTGGCCGCTGTACTTCTAATTCTGGTCGTCGGCGGAGTTTGGGCTGCCTGGCGGCGTCACGCCGCCAAGAAGTCCCAAACCCAGTCCGCTGCTGTAATCCTGCTCGCGCGGAAAGGACAATTGCTCCCGCCCGAGGGCACTCCGGGACGCCCCGGGCACGTCAGCTTCACGCGTAAAGACTTTCAGAAATCTTCCGGAGGGCACGATTAGCTCGGAACTGCGCGACGAAATCCTCTCCGGACGCGCCACTCGGGAACGAAAACTGGCCGTCTGCTCCGGCTCCGCTTCTCTCGTACCCGCGGAGCGCGCTGAGGTCCTCACCGTTCTGGCCGCCGATCGCGATCCACTGGTCGCCGAGCGCGCCGGCAGCGCGCTACTCGCCCAGGCGCCCGATAGTTTTCTGGCAGCGCTCTCCCGCGAAGATCCGGCGCGGCCCTGCGCACCCCAGTTGATTGAATATTGTGCGAAAAACTTCCTCGACAAGCCCGGAGTCGCCGATACCTTGGCCCGGAATCCGCGTTGCCCTCTCCTGTTGCTTCTCCCCGTCGCTCATCACCTCAATTTCACCGCCGTGGGCGCGCTCCTGGATGATCTCGATCGGCTCAGCGGCTCTCCCGCCCTTGTCTCCGCCCTGCTGGCCTGCCCCTCACTCACCCTCGATCAGCGCCAGCTACTCAACGAACTCCTCCAATTGACCAGCGATCCCGTTGCAATCGAGGAGGCCGTGTTCGCCGCGGAGGCCGATGGCGCGCGGCGCATGACGCTCCTCCAGCGCCTGATGCGCATGACCGTCGTCGAACGCGTGCAGCTCGCACTCAAAGGCGGACGCGAGGAGCGCCTCGCTCTGGTCCGCGACCCTTGCAAGGTCGTGCAGCGCGCCGTGCTCCAATCCTCGAAGATCGCCGAACGGGAAGTTGAGACCTTCGCCGCCATGGCCATCCTCAGCGAAGAAATTCTCCGCATCATCGGTTCGAACCGCCACTACCGCAAGAACTACACCGTGCTGAAGAATCTCCTGAACAATCCGAAGACGCCCCTGGATATCACCCTGCACCTGCTCCCGAATCTCATCGCGCAGGATTTGAAGGCGCTGTGCTCGAACAAAAACATTCCGGAAAACTTGCGCAAGGCGGCCCAGCGGCTTCATCGGCAGCGCCAGGCTAAGCTCCCGGGCAGCGGATGAGGAATCACATCCTGGTCTTTGCGAATTTTTCTTCCCAGCGGATGCGCCCCGTCATCTGCATGACCACGAAGAGCGTCAGGATCGATCCGATGGTGACCGCCAGACCCGTATACCCTCGAAAGAAGAACGCATACGAAAACAGTACCAGGTAGATGAACTGCGTCAGCCCGGCCTCCACTGCCGCGAATCGAATCCCGGTCACAAGCCGCAGATAGCTCACGACCAGAAAAATCGAAACCAGCGAAGAGATCCCGAAGGCCAGATGCACGGAGATGTGGTCCACCAGGTAGGCCATCAACAGATGGAAGGCGAAGAACGCAGCGGCCAGAAAGAAATAATTCATCGGGTGCAGATCGATGCCCCGCAGTGTGGTGATGATGAACATCAAAAAGAAGAAGAAAAACAGCGAGACCGGAGCAAAGTAGCTGATCTTCCCCGCCAGCGGGCCGGGCTGCAGCTTTTCCGGCATCCTCATTCCGATTTCATACCCGGAGATCAGGTTCTTGTAATTCCACGTCAGGTCCCACCCGTTGCTGGTTTCGCGTTTCGTCGTGGGAGAGACCGACTTCTCGGGAAAATCGATATCTTTGAAATTTGTGCGCATGTTCAGCGTAAAGTTGCGAATCTGGGAGACGCCTTCCCCAAATCTGTACCGCCACGCGTCCAGCCCCTGTGAACGGTAGCCGGCGTGAAGGACGGTGGTCTTCCCCGCGGGAAACCGCATTGTGCCCAGGGCGCTCGTGTTCGTATTCCGAATCACCAGCGGTTGATTGTCTGCCGATAGCACCAGGTCATCGTAGATCGCCTGCTGCGAAGGAAATCCGAGCTCGAAAGTGACGTCCTGTTCGCGCCCGCTCGAATTCGTAAACGTGAAATCTCCGCTGAACACCACGGCGTAGGTGCTGTACCAGAGCAGTCCTTTTTGACGATGGCTCAGATCGAGCGACACGTCTATCTTGCTCGCCTCCAAAATCATCGGGACACTCTCCATCGTCTTGATGGTCTGCTTCTTGCCGTCTTTATCGAGCTCGGTGCGCACCACTTCCCGCTGGTAGCTCGCTCTGGGCGGTGACTGCTCCTGTTCCGTGCCCCAACTTGCTGCCACGCGCGACTTCAGGTCGTCTGAGAGTGGAGAATAGGTCCGCATCATGATCGTGGAACCCAGGATGATCCAGGCCACCGAAGTGCACACGAAAATGAACACCAGGGCCGCAATGCGTTTGAACATGCTCGCCTCCTGAATAAAGTACTTTATATCATAAAGGCAAGCCGCCTGCCAAACATTTTCGCTCCCTAACACCGGCTATTCTTGCAGAAACCTACAATGGGCTTTCTTCCCCGCCCCGGAAGCTGTGTCCCCGCGAACACGGGCGCGGCAACACTGACACCATGACTGATCAATTGGCTTGGGTAAGAGGACGAGTGCTATTTCCCCGGCGCCGCAAGAGACTTCTTCACTTCTTCGCCGTAGGCGCGCGCTTTGGCGATAATCGACGGCTCATCGAGCGTGAGCACGCGCCGGTTTTCCATCACTGTGCGCCCTCCGATCACCACCGTTTCCACGTCGCTGGCCTTCAGCGCATAGACGATTTGCGCGTAGAGGTCGTAAAGCGGCACAGCGTTCGGCGCGCTCAAGTTCAACACGATCAAGTCCACTTTCTTCCCCGCCTCGAGCGAACCGATCTCTTTCTCCATGTGCAGGGCGCGCGCGCCCTCAATCGTAGCCATCTCCAGCGCCTGCTCGGCGGTCAGCGCTGCCGGGTTGACGCGCGCAATCTTCTGCAGCTTGGCAGCCAAATCCATCTCCTCCATCATGTCCAGGTCGTTGTTGCTGCCTGACGGCCCGTCCGTCCCCAGGCCCAGCCGCACGCCCGCCGCGCGCATCTCGATCACCGCGGCAATTCCGCTCGCCAGCATCATGTTGCTCGAAGGATTGTGGACGCAGCCTACACCTCGCTTGGCCAGAAGAACCATGTCCGCGGCGTCCAGCCAGATGCAGTGCGCCGCGAGCGTGTCCGGCCCCAAAAGCCCGAGCTGCTCGAGGTAGGCCACCGGCGTGGCGCCGTGCTTCGCGCCGCTGTCCTCCAACTCCTTTTTCGTCTCGGAAAGATGAATCAGAACCGGCGCGTTGTACTTCCGCGCCAGAGCGAAGCTGTCTCGCAGCGTTTTTTCCGAAGCCGTGTAGATGGAATGTGGAGCCACCGCCGCGTGGATCAGCGGATCGCCCTTCCAATGTTTGAGGAATTCTTCCGTGTAGGCCAGTCCCTCGCTCACCGTTTTGTAACCGGGCACGGGAAAATCAATCATCGTTTCGCCGAGAACGCCGCGCATCCCCGCCGCCTTCGTTTCGCGCGCAATCGCATCCTCGTAGTAATACATGTCCGCGAAAGTGGTCGTGCCACCGCGGACCATCTCCAGCAGCGCTAGCCGCGTGCCCCACACCACAAACTCTTCGTTCACGTTGCGCGCTTCGGCGGGAAATATATATTTCGTCAGCCAGTCCTGCAGGTTCACGTCGTTGGCGATTCCGCGCAGCAGCGTCATCGGCGCGTGCGTATGCCCGTTGATCAATCCAGGCAGGATTAGCTTGCCGCGCGCGTCAATTCGCCGTGTCGCCGTGTACTTCCCCTCTATCTCCGTCCGCGGCCCCACTGCGACGATTGTGTCGCCACGCACCGCCACCGCGCCATCCTCGTACACGTGCCGCGCCCCATCCATCGTCACCACTGTCCCGCCCATCACGAGCAAATCCACGCGCTCTTTGTCGCGAGCGGTTTGACCCTGAAGGGCGCTGCAACAAATGAAAATAGAAATTAGAAAATAGAAAATCCGTCCGCGGCCCACTCCTATTTTCTCTTTTCTATTTTCCATTTTCTCTCTCACAGAAACGATGCGTCGAACGGTCTCGGCAGGAGCTTCGACATCTGGTGCACTTCCGTCCGGCCTTTGAGGTTTGCCAAAATCACTTCCGCATCGCCGCAAAATTCCCAGATAATTTGCCGGCAAGCGCCGCAGGGAGGAGTCAGCGTGTCCGTGTCCGCGACCACGGCGATGGCGTCGAACCCGCGCTCCCCCTCCGAGATCGCCTTGAAAATTGCCACCCGCTCCGCGCAAATCGTCAAGCCATACGTCGCGTTTTCCACGTTGCAGCCGGTGTACACGCGACCCGACGTCGCGTGCAGCGCCGCGCCGACGCGAAAATTCGAAAACGCCGCATGCGCGTTCTCCCGCGCCTGCTTCGCCGCTGAAATCAAACTATCGTGATCACTCACGGCTTCATTTCTCTCGCATCCGCCGACACCTGCGGAATCACCGCCGTCAGCAGCGCCACAAACTGCTTTCTCACCCGCTCGCCCGTTTCCAGCACTTCCAAGTGATTGATCGGCTGGTCCAGAATTCCCGCGGCCATGTTCGTCACACACGAAATCCCCAGCACGCGCATTCCCATGTGCCGCGCCGCAATCACTTCCGGCACCGTGGACATCCCCACCAGGTCCGCGCCAATCGTCGCCAGGTAGTGGATCTCCGCCGGCGTTTCATAGCTCGGCCCGCTCAGCGCAGCATAGATGCCCTCGTACATCTCCATCCCCAGCCGCGTCGCTTCCACGTGCGTGATGTCGCGATACGCCTTGTGATACGCATTCGACATGTCGTGGAACCGCGGCCCGAACCGCTCGTCGTTCGGCCCGATCATCGGGTTCGACCCCTGCAGATTAATGTGGTCGCGAATCACCACAAGGCATCCCTGCTTGTACTCCCGGCTGATGCCGCCCGCGGCGTTTGTCAAAATCACGGCGCGCAGCCCCATTCGCGCGAACACGCGCATCGGAAAAATCACTTCTTTCAGCGAGTATCCCTCGTAGAAATGCACGCGGCCCTGCATCGCCGCGACGGCCACACCGGCGACTTTGCCGATTACCATCCGCCCAGCGTGTCCAATCGCGGTAGATTGCGGAAAGTGAGGAATTTTCTTGTAGTCAATCCGCGCGGCGTCATCGAACTGGTCGGCGAATGCGCCCAGCCCGCTCCCCAGCACCAGCCCCACGCGCGGCCGCAGCTTCGTTTTCGACAGGATAAACTTTGCAGCGCGTTCTGCGCGTGCAAATTCGCCGTCATTCGTAGCGCGTTTTGTGTTCCGCGGACTCACGAAATCAGCACTCCCACAATCGATGCCGACATCAGGTTCGCCATCGTTCCCGCCAGCATCGCGCGAATCCCCAGCTTGGCCAGTTCGCTGCGTTTGTTCGGAGCCAGCGCGCCGATCCCTCCAATCTGGATTCCGATCGAGCTGAAGTTCGCAAACCCGCATAGCGCGAACGTCGCGATCGTAAACGATCGCGGATCGAGCATTCCCTTCATCGGCCCGAGCTTCGAGAACGCCACCAGTTCATTCAGCACCATGCGCGTGCCCAATAAGTTTCCGATGTTGGTGCAATCGTGCCACGGAATGCCGATCACCCAGGCCACCGGCGCAAACACCCAGCCGAAAATCTGCTCCAGGCTCGAGGGAAACCGCACCAAGCCGTGTGCCGCCAGCCAATTATGCGTTCCTCCCAGGATCCCATTTGCAAGATAGATCAGCGCGATGAACGCAATCAGCATCGCGCCCACGTTGATGGCCAGGCTCAGGCCATCCGAAGTCCCCCGCGCAACCGCGCCGAGAAAATTTTCATCTTTGTGTTCCGGGTCATCGGGCATCACCACCGTGCCCGCCGTCACCGCCTGTTCAGTTTCCGGCACCAGCATCTTGGCCATCAACAGTGTGCCCGGCGCGGTCATGATTACCGCGGCCAGCAGATGCCGCGCCTCGATCCCGAACGCGATGTACGCCGCCATAATTCCGCCCGAAACGTGCGCCATGCCGCTCGTCATCACCGTCATCAGCTCCGAACGCGTCAGCGACGCGATGAACGGCCGTATGGTCAGCGGCGCCTCCGTCTGTCCCATGAAGATGCTCGCCGCCACGTTCAACGATTCCGCGCCGCTCGCTCCCATCACCCGCTGCATCAACCACGCTGCGCCCTTGATGATGATCTGCATGATCCCCACGTAATAGAGGATCGCGAATAGCGCGGCGATGAAAATAATCGTGGGCAGCACCTGAAACGCAAAGATGAAGCCGAGCGACGACGCCCTCTTCCCCACCTCACCGAAAACAAATTCAGAACCGAAATAGGAAAAGCTCAGCAGCTTGTTGACAGCGTTACCAGCCTTCTGGAAAAGAATCACACCGGAGTCCGTCTTCACCACAAAAATCGCAAACGCGATCTGCAGCCCCAATCCCCACAGCACGGTCTTCAGCTTGATCGCACGGCGATTCGTGGAAAACACATACGCCAGGCCCACCATCGTCGCCAAGCCCAGGATGCCGGTGAATCGTCCCATGCGCTCTCCTCCTCAAGTTGCACAGTTTTCAGCCTGTGCGACTCACGCTCCAATTACTCGGTGTACCAGCGATCGCAAATTCTTCGGCGGTTCCGCGGCAATCATGTAAGCCGTCTCCACCAGCTTTCGCGCCTCATCCAGCCGCGCGTCCGCATTGTAATGAATCGTGCAGAGGGCCTCGCCAACTCTCACCGCGTCGCCCACTCTCTTGTGAAATTCCAGCCCCACCGCGGGATCGATCGCGTCCTCTTTCTTTTCCCGCCCGCCGCCCAACACCACGCACGCAATCCCCAGTTGCTCACATTGCGTGCTCACGAGGTAGCCCGCCGAAGCACTCTTCACATCTACTTTGTTCCGCGCGAGCGGCAGCTTCTCCGGATCGTCCACCACCACCACGTCTCCGCCTTGTTGCCGCACAATCTCGCGGAATTTATCACGGGCGCGCCCGGATGCAATCATTTCCGCCGCCAGCGCACGCCCTTCTTCCAGATTGCTCACGCGCTCGCCCAAAAGGAACATCCACGCCGCCAGCTCCAGGCACAGTTCGCGCAGATCGCTCGGACCGCCGCCCGCCAGCACCTCGATCGATTCCTTCACCTCCAGCGCATTGCCCGCCAGCCGACCGAGCGGCTGATCCATGTCCGTAATAAGCGCCACCACTTTTTTCCCCATGCGCTTCCCCGTCTCCACCATCAACTCCGCCAGGTACGCCGCATCCTCTTCCTTCTTCATGAACGCGCCCGAGCCCGTCTTCACGTCCAGCACCAGCCCCTCGATCCCTTCCGCCAATTTCTTGCTCATGATCGAAGCGCAAATCAGGCTCGGACTCTCCACCGTGCCGATCACATCGCGCAGCACGTAAATTTTCTTGTCCGCCGGCGCAATTTCCGCCGTCTGACCGATCAGCGCGCAGCCGCATTTCTCGAGCGCCGCGCGAAATTCTTCGTTGCTCAGATTCACTCGAAATCCGGGGATCGCTTCGAGCTTGTCCAGCGTCCCGCCGCTGTGCCCCAGACCGCGTCCGCTAATCATCGGCACCACCAGGCCCCCTGCCGCCACGATGGGGGCGATGATGAGGGAGGTCTTGTCACCCACGCCGCCGGTGGAGTGCTTGTCCACCAGCCCGGGAATCGTCTTCCCCGTGCCGGGGAGCTTCGGGCGCAGGTCGGTGAAGTCCAGCACCTTCCCCGAGTACAGCATCGCTTCGGTCAGCGCGGTCAGCTCCGCCTTGGTCATCCCGCGCAGGAAGACGGCCATCAGCCACGCGGCCATCTGGTAGTCGGGGATTTCCCCACGCGTGTAGCCGTTGATTAGGAATTCAATCTCTTCGCGGGAGTGTTCCCCGGCGTCGCGTTTCTTGCGAATCAGGTCAACGACGCGCATGGGGGTGGGCGGTCAGGCGGTTAACTCTCTGCAGGCGGCCCTGGCGATTGCGTGTAGCCCATTCTCTCTCTGTGCAACGGACTCGGCGAGACTACACTCGCGCCCCGCCCGAGTCAACGCGCCATCTCCGATCGGCTCGCCAAGTAGGGCCGACACTCATGTCGGCCCGCATTTCTCTTCAGTGGCTCGCCGGCTTCAAGTGCGCGCTCCGGCGTTCAGGCTTGGGCTTGCTCGCGTTTCGATTCGCCGCCCAGAACGGGGCTAAACAGAAAATCGTGAAACTCGACCGCTAAGCCGTTCACGCGGAACAAGGTGGCGATTTGCGCCCAGTGCCGGATTTCGTGCAGCAGGATATGGATCACAATTTTTCTGGGTGTTGCCTTTACAGAACCACTCGGAAACTTGATCTCCTGCTGAGCGTCCCACTCCTGAGCGGGAAAAGTTTCAAGTAGTTGCCTTAAATCCTTCCGGCTTTGCCGGCTGAATTGAAAGAGCGCTTCGATGTTGTCGTTCGGAATGGAGGCCGTATCGGTTATCGGCCGGCCACTGAGCCTGTCCACGTATCGTTTTTCGGCGGAGAAGATGTGCCTCACCAGCTCGCCAACGGTTCCAAAGCGGCCATCGCCATGCGGCCCGGCGCTGGTCTTCAGAACTTGCTCGCCGTGCTGCCGGAGCCAGTCATACCATTTCTGGCGCTCCCACTCGGTGTACTCCATCAGATCGTTCAGACTCAGATTCGTGAGCATTTGTGACCCCCACCCTATCGAATTTGGGACCCCAATCCCGGACCCCAGAAGTGACGGCGTTGGCCCGTCCGTTCCAACGATAACGCCCAAGCCGGAAACTGTCCCAAACATATTTGACCCCGCCCCACACGTGGCGTACTCTCAGCCAGCTTCTCTCCAAGGAGGTCACGACCCATGCCCGCTCCCTCCCATAATGCATTGCGAATCATCCTGAAGATTCTTGCCCTGCTTACCGCGGTCGCAGGTTTGTTTCTTATCTTCGTCGGACGCCCGATGTTCGCGCGTATGCCGTTCCATCCGCCCGAGTCGGAAGTCACGACCATGCTGCTCATCGTGGTGAAGGAGATGGGCGGACTGATCCTGATGGTGAGCGCGATGTTCTTCCTCGCCTCTCGCGATCCGGTGCGCAACGTCGCCATCCTCGACGCGCTCATCATCGGTTTGTGCGTGCTCGCGATCACTCCGATAGTGTCGCTCTACACTCTCGACGCCCGTTCGCTCTATCCCGCCTATCTGATCTGGGGACGCGCCGTGGGTCGTTTGGTGCTCGCCGCGGTGCTGTTCTTTCTCAAGCCGCGCGAGGGCGCTGTCACGGTGAAGTGAGGGCATGGGTTTCCTCGCTCTGTTCCGATTCGTTTTGCTCTGAGTCGATTGGGGCCAACTGCTTTTCCAGTTGGGCGACACGGGCGGCGGTGCGTTCTCTGCGTTCGGCGCGGTCGGCGGCGACTTGCGTGAAAACGTGTTGAGCGAATTCGCGGCCGGTGGCGGGGAGAAGGCCGGATTTCTTGTGGCGCTTGGGGCGAGATGGGCGAGATGAATCCTCGGTGGAAGGGGAGGGATGCGACGCGGCGCGGGAAGAGGAGGGATCCCTCGTCGCTCCGCTCCTCGGGATGACATCGTCGGAAGAAGCGTCCGCAGAATCGAGGGGAGGGAGGGTGGCGCCGGGGAGTTGGAGGATGCGTTCGATGATTTTGTCCCACTCGTTGAGTTCGTACACTTGAATGAATTCGTGCTCGACAGAGTTGAGACTGATGAGGAGGAGCTGGGAGAGATAGGCGAAGAGGGTGGCGTCGCGGACGCTAATGAGTTTGCGTCCGCGGAGGGCGAAGACTTTGGCGAGGGCGTCGTTGACCTCGGTGGCGGTCTTGAATTGCTCGCGCGTGCCGAGGACCTGGGAGACGATTTCTCGTGCCTCGGGCGAGGTGGATGGATCAAGTTTCTGCTCGCGCCGATAGTGGTAGAGGCAGAGTGAGTCGTGTCGTTTGGCGCGGAATTCGTTGCACCGACGGCCGCCCGGATAGGCGAAGGTGCAGCGGCGTTCGTCGGATGGTTTGCACTGCCTACCGCGTTTTTGGCTGGTCATGGAAGGCTCCTGTCATGGAAAATTGAAAATAGAAATTAGAAAATAGGGAAAGGCGTCGACCCCCTACACCCCATGTTTTCGTATGTGAAGGCGCACAAGGACTTAGATTGGGGTGAAAAACGTATGTGAAGGCGCGTAAGGAGTTACGAAATCTGGAGCTTGTATGTGAAGGCGGGGCGAGAGTTAGGTCATGATTCATGCAGCTTTCAGGGATCGACAGAGTGCTGCATTCTCTTGAGCAGGGCTCCGACAGCGTGAATCTTGGCGTCAAGGCACACCTCGAGTTCTTACTTTTACCTTACCATGTACGTCAATAGGCGGGCGGAGCGTGAAAATCGCTGGAAGTGATTGTCAGAGAAGGAGAAAAGGGCGATTTGTGCGGCGATAGGGCTTGCTGCGTTTCGATCAAAAATAATTTAGGGGCGGGAGTTCCCGATTCGGGAAAACGGCGAGTGGGCCGCGCGCCCCCGCTGGCCGTATCGAACTGCCTTTACGATAAACTCCACCGTCTGTTACTATTTGTAGCGCTCAAGGTAAAGACTTGCGAGGTGAAAGAGTGTCCCTGGCCCCCTTCAAGCACCCATCCGTCTTCGTGGGATGTCCCTACACTCCCGCAAAGATCTACAAGAACCTACGGGCTGCACTGGATCGACTGCCCATTGAGTTCGTATTCGCTGACAGCTCAATCAAAACCCAACATGTCGTGGAGCGCGTGCGCAGGGGAATCACGCGAACGGATTACAGCCTCTTTGACATAACGGGGTGGAACGCAAATGTAACCCTTGAGGTAGGATTGGCGGAAGGTCTCAACAAGGATTACTACATCCTATTTCACCCAGGAAGAGGATCGCGGAGAGAGCCGCCGGCAGATCTCAAGGGTCTTCAAAGACTGGAGTATCGCAAACTAGATGGTAGTACGCCTAATTCGCTGGCCTTTCAGATTACAGAACATTTGGTCAAGAAACTTACACATCCTCGAAACATCTTCGACCACTTGGCGGGACCTGATCGGGAAAAGATGTTCACTGTGGCGATGAGGATCTTGGCCCATTTCAAGAAATCGAAATTCCTACGCAGAGAGGATCTGAGCGGTCTCACTAGGGGCACTTATCTCCGGAGGAATTCGGTAACGGAAATTCTTCGGCTGTTGAAAGATCGCGGGCTACTCAAGGGCCGCATCGACGGCCCCAGGTGGGCTGCGGGGCGCGACCTCTACCGACACGTCAAAATCTGACGCCGACAGCTGAGCGGGCGACTAATGGCTGAAAAGATATTCCCACCATTTTCTGCGCGAACCCGCGGTGCCCACGCGCAAATCGATAAGGACTGTCCCGAAACGACACGAATCGGTTTGCTTCACATTCTTTATGGACTTGTGGATGAGCACCAAATTGGTGGATGGCGAGCGGTAACTGGAGAACTTCAGCGAATTGCCCGGGTTAGACCTGACTTCGACAAAGCGAAGGCTCGTGAATTTGCGGAAGAACTGTTGATGGGGCTAGCATGGGACAAGGTATTCGATTTTTGTGAGCGGTTGTATAGCCATTTGGCACAGGATGTGTGGCGTTATGACTCTCAGATAGATGAGAGTGAGATCATCACGTCGAAGAGCCAGGTTCAGGAAAGAATTGCGACTGAACTGAAGGGCCTCTTTCTCGAAGAGCATCTCGCGTTCGAGTTTTCAGACGGCCTCGTCCGTCGTCGCGGACGCCGCAACACGGCGGAACAGATCTCTCGCGCCGAACTCGTGCTTGGTGACCCTCGACTGTCAGCCGCTTTGGGGCACTTCAACAAGGCCCTGAGATACTTTCGAAACGTAACCCAGCCGGATCATGAAAACGTCGTGAAGGAAGCTGTTTGTGCCGTCGAGGCGGCAGCACGTGCGCTCTTCCCTTCTGGCGGCGCAACTCTGGGCGAGGTTGTGAATTCGGTTACAGGAAGCGGCGTTGGGCAGCTTCCAAAGCCAATCGCCCAAACCTTCCACGGTCTTTATGGCTTTAGAAGCGGTGGAAAGGGCGTGGGGCACGGAGGTGGAGCTGGGGGTGCGGCGACAAGTGAACTCGCAGAGTATGCCCTAGCCGTAGCCGCGTCCCAAATAGTTCTCATTGTGGATCTTGCCGCGGCCTTGGAACCCGACGTGCCATTCTAGCAATCCTGGGACGGGTGGCACACACTTCAAATGGGCGACGCAGGTCCTGAATTGAGGCTCCCCCGATACTCCTCGGTGAACTAATGTGGTGGTATCATGCTACCGGCGTCCTCGATGGGGCTAACGAAAAACGCGCAAGCGGCGAAAGGGACTGCCACCCGTCCAAAAAATACAGGACGCAGCAGCATAAATAAGCCATGAACAGCGATCAACCACCCGAAAATGACATACGCGCTCCGGCGAGCACCGCGCCACCCTCTGTATCCCCACAAGTACAACCCGCGCCAGCCAGCCGGCCTGCAACCGTAGAGCAACTCAGCAATGTAGAAGAACGCATGAGCGTCTTTGAGCGTTCGACGCTTCACTTGGGTAGATATGGTCTTGGCATCACCGTCTTGACGGGACTGTTCATTGCGCTTCAGTGGTACGAAATGCATGGCAGTTCTCACGATACTCATGATTTGGGCGTCGCTGCCAAAGCCCAAGCCGATGCTGTCAAATCTCAATACGAACTGATTCGTCAAGAAGTAGAGGCCCTGCGACAAACCGCAAATTCCTCGGCAATCTCCGCCGTCGCCGCGCAACATCAAGTGTCTGCGATCACTCACCAGATGCGCCAAGACCAAAGGGCTTGGATAAACGTAAGCACAGAAATGCCCTCGTCTATTACAGAAAACGGAACTGTAGAAGGCGCGATACGACTCAACAATGTGGGCAAGACAGTAGCCAAAAAAGTATCCGTGCGGGCCGTCGTGGAGATAGTCCACAATAAAGATAATCCGAAGTTGGGTTACAAGCACGTACTCATGGCTATTTCCACGCAGGGGTATATGTTGCCACAGGCGGCTCAACCCGTTGCTGTTCCATTGGGAAATGTACCCCCTGCCGATGTTAAAGACTTTAAGGTCATGACTCACCAAGAGATGCTGGACTTGGCCGCTGGCAAGATGTTCTTCGTGATTTACTCGTTTGTGAGCTACCGTGATATTTTTGGTGTCCATCACTGGATTAAGACGTGCGCGTGGAAGGACTACGCTACTTCGCCCGGCACTTTTACCGCCCGGAGATGTACTGACTACAACGATGTGGATTCCAACTAGAAGCCCTGTCACGGCGATTAAGAATATGCCGTGTACAAAGGGCATAATCCCCCTTAAAGTCCCCTAAAATCAATGCTTACGCAAAATGGGGGTCTTATGGATAACTTGATTTCTTCATCCTGGGCCGACACCGACGCGGTCGGCGATATCGCGCGCCACGATCTGCATCTCGGCGTGAATCTTCGTGTTCGAGACGAGCAGGTCCGGGCCGCCCACGCGATAAGGCTTCCCGGCGAGATCGGTGACCATGCCGCCCGCTTCGCTGACCAGCAGCGCGCCGGCGGCGGTGTCCCAGGTGCGCAGGCCGAATTCCCAGAAGCCGTCGAAGCGGCCGCAGGCCACTCCCGCCAAATCCAGCGCCGCCGAGCCATCGCGCCGCACGCCGTGCGAGCGCATGGTGAAATCCCAGTAGTAGTAGATGTTCGGATTCTGCGTGCGCTTCTGCACCGGGAACCCCGTGGCCAGCAACCCTTCCGCCAGCCGTTCGACCTGCGAAACATGAATGCGTTTCTGATTCAGGTACGCGCCATCGCCGCGCTCGGCGGTGAAGAGTTCCTGCGACACGGGGTTGTAAACCACGGCGGCGAGGAGATCCGCCACCAGCGGATTCGTTCCCGGCACGACGTTTTCCGCGAGGCCGATCGAAACCGCGAAGCAGGGATACCCGTGCGCGAAGTTAGTCGTGCCGTCGAGCGGATCGATGTACCAGCAGTGCCGCGGTCCGCCGCTCGCGGCGGATGCGGTGGCTTCTTTCCCCGCGCCGTCTTTGCCGGCGCCCTCCTCACCCACGATCAAGTGCCGCGGAAAATGGCTGCGCAGACGCGCCACGATGGCTTGCTCCGAGCGCCGGTCGGACTCCGTGACGATGTCCACTTCGCCTTTGTACGAAAACTTCTGCGGCCGGCCATACTCCGCAAGCAGAATCGCGCCCGCTTCGCGCGCCGCGTCCACCGCCACTTCGAGGAATTGACTCATTCCACCGGCCCCGTGGTGTAATAGCCCTTGCGGTAGTGGAGCACGTACTCCCCTCCCTTCACGCGCACCTCGATTTTTCGGAACGTGCGCTCCGGCGGCCGCGGCTCCGGATAATAGCCCAATCTATATTGCGTGCGCAGCTCGCGGTTGATGTGGTCGAAGATGGCGTCCAGCTCCGGCTCGGTGTCCGGGAAATACATCGCGCCGCCGGTTGTGTCGGCGATGGTCTCGAGCGCGTGTTCGCCCGCGGTATTGCGCCCGCTCTCGTTCTTCACCGGACGTATCACGATGGTGTAGAGCAGCGCCTCTCCGCGCAGTGCCGCGCGCCGCGCGGAGTCGAAGTCGGCGCGGCTGGTGGTCTCGCCCGCGTCGGTGACGAGGATGATGACCTTGCGGCGCTCGCCGCGCAGCTTGGAGAGTGCCTGCGCTCCCAGATAGACGGCGTCGTAGAGCGCCGTGCCCGCTCCCATCTCGATGCTGCGCACGGCGGACTGGAGGTGGGGGACGTCGTGGCTGAACTCCGTGAGTTGCGCGATGTCGTCGGAGAACCCGAAGACGGCGAGGCGGTCCGTGGGCCGCACAATCTGCCGGATGAAATGCGCCGCGGCCTCCTTCTCGAAGCCCAGCTCCTTCAGCGTGCTCATGCTGGAGTCAATCATGAGGGCTAGATCGAGCGGCTGCTGGGTCTCCGGCTCGAAGAGCTGGATCTTCTGCCGCACGCCTTCTTCGTAGATCTCGAATGCGTCCTGGGGGAGGCCGGCGATCGGACGGCCGTCCTTGTCGAGGACGCTGGCGAGGACGTTGACGAGATTGACTTCGACGCGGATGCGCGGTGGTTCCTGCGCGCGCCCCGGCGCGGTCTTGGTTGGCGCCTGCGGCGCGGCGGCGAGAGCGGGGAGAAGGAGGAGCGTCAGGAGAATCGCGCGCGAGAGAGCGGCGCGGGGGCGTGGGCTGGTTGTGGTCATCTAGGATTAGGATGTAGATTCCGTGGAGGGCGCAAAGGTTTTCGTGGGGGGAAGCTCGCCTTCGGCCCAGACGGCGCC
Organism: Terriglobia bacterium; assembly: GCA_041497315.1. GTDB lineage: Bacteria > Acidobacteriota > Terriglobia > Acidiferrales > UBA7541 > JBGQGH01. The sequence continues at coordinate 25,527 of JBGQGH010000010.1, forward strand.
GTCGCGGAAAAATTCCTTCTTCCAAATGGGCACGGTGCGCTTCAGGGTGTCGATGGCATAGCGGCAGGCGTCAAAGGCGGCGGCGCGATGCGGCGCGCTGACGGCGACGAAGACGCTGGTTTCGCCGATTTCGAGTCGCCCGAGGCGGTGAACGATGGCGATGCGATGCACGGGGAATTTGGCGTGAGCCTCGGCAGCGATTTCGCGCATCTTTGCGAGAGCCATGGTCTCGTAGGCTTCGTACTCGAGGTGCAGCGTGGGGCGACCGCCGGAATGATTGCGAACGATGCCGTCGAAAACGGCGACGGCTCCATCGGACGGCGCTTTCACGCGCGCGACAATCTCGGCGGGGCGGATGGGAGCGCGCACAAGCTCGCAGAGGTCGTCGTCGGCCGAGGAGGATGCTCCGCCGCTGACGGGAGGAAGGAAGGCGACTTCATCGCCGCCGGAAAGAGGCGCGCGCCATTCGGCGAACTCCTGATTGACGGAAGCGACGACGGAAGAGCGGAAACGCGCGAGCTCGGGGAAACGATTGCCGTAGCGCGCGAAAAGGTCTTCGACGCGCGCGCCATCGGACAACTCTGCTTCTTCTTCGGCGCGGCCGACGATATCCTTGAGCCGCCCGAAAAACAGAACACGCAATCGCATACAAGTTCATTCTATCGTTCCTGCCGCTGCAATTCCACTCGCACAAGCTCCAGCTCTTTCGAAACTTTTGGAGGAAACAATTGATTTGCCGCGCGAGTCATTCCTTGACCCGGAGCGGAAGACGCCGTAGGTTGGAAACAATGATTTCGCGGCGCGATCTGCGAATCATCGTGAGGCGACCTCAATGAAAATCCTGATCACGGGCTCGACGGGAATGGTGGGCTCCGCGCTGGTGGAATCGCTGCGCGCAGAGGGCCATGCGATTGGACGATTGGCGCGACCGGGCACGCAAATTCCATCCGGAGGTGGCCAATCGGAAACCTGGATCCGCTGGAATCCTTCCGCGGGAGATCTTGATTCTGCCGCCGCGGAAAATGCTGATGCGGTGGTGCATCTGGCCGGCGCATCGATCGGCGACGGCCGGTGGACGGAATCGCGCAAGCGCATTCTGCGCAGCAGCCGGGTGGATGCGACGCGCCATCTGGTGGATGCGCTTGCGCGATTGAGCCGCCCACCAAAAGTTTTCATCTCTGCTTCCGCCATCGGCTATTTCGGCGATCGCGGCGACGAGGAACTCAACGAGCAGAGCGCGCCGGGAAATGATTTCCTGGCCAAGTTGTGCTGCGACTGGGAGGCGGAGGTGAAGCGCGCCGAAGAGTTTGGCGCGCGGGCGGTGATGCTGCGCTTTGGGATCGTTCTTTCGAAACGCGGAGGCGCCCTGCCGCGGATGCTGCTTCCCTTCCGTCTTGGGCTGGGCGGGCGGCTTGGATCGGGCAAGCAGTGGATGTCGTGGATCACGCTGGGGGACGCCGTGCGCGTGATTCGAACGGCACTGGATGACGCGAGGTTGCGCGGCCCGGTGAACACTGTTTCCCCCAATCCAGCGCGCAACTCCGAGTTCACCGCCACGCTAGCGCGCGTCCTAAGACGGCCTGCCATCTTCCCGGCACCGGCATTTGCGCTGGGACTAGTACTCGGCGAGATGGCTGGCCCGCTGCTTCTGTCGAGCCAAAGAGTGGTGCCGGCTAAGCTCCGGGCCGTGGGCTACGAGTACCGGCAGAGCGATTTGGCGGCTGCTCTGCGGGAAGCAACTGGCTAAAGGATAGGCGAATACATGGCGAAAGATGTCCCTACGAGGGGTGTTCTTCAGGAGAACAAGAGCAATCGTATCTGCTTGACCGAACAGATTGTTTTGATACGATTGGACTTGGACTCTAGCTGTTAATTTCCTTTGGAAAAAGGTTTGCACCCCCACGGGAGAGTGTTCCGAATGAACGGCAGACAAGCGGTTTCCTTGCTCCTGGCAGCGCTAATGGTCGTCCCTGCCTGGGCCGCGACGCCGGAGGGCGTCGTCATCGGGAATGTAGCGAGCAGCCAAGCCGCGACCCTGCGTGGCTCTGCCCTCACTCCCGGCTCGACCATCTTGAGCGGGGACACAATTCAGGTGAATGCCAAGGGAACGGCCTGGATCGCGGTTACCGGAGGGTCACAAATCCAGCTTGCTGAGAACAGCGAAATGCGCCTGGGCAAGTCCCAGGAGCGCGTCGAGTTTGAGCTGGGGCGAGGGCGCGTGCTCTTCCGCAGCGTGGCAGAGGCGCCGATCGTAGGCCGGGTCGCGGATGCCACCATCCAATCGATTGGTGGACCGGCCGCTGGGGTGATCGAACTGCGGGGCGCGAATATGGCGTTCATCGCGGCCACAAAAGGCGCGCTGGAGATCCGCACTGCTCACGACAATTATTCGATTATTCTACACGAGAGAGAGGGTGTGACGGTGCCGGTGGCTCAAGATCCTGCACCGCAACAGAACAAATCGAGAAAGAAGCGCGGAGCCGCGGCCTGGGGCACGGGCCAAGTTCTCCTTCTGGCGGGAGGCCTTGCAGCTGTCGTAATCACCACCGCACTAATCCTCGGCCATAAAGAAACGAAGCAGCCCCAGCCTTGCAATGCGGTGAGTCCGTTCACCTGCTTCTAAATAGAGAGTTCTAAGCAGAGAAATGGCGTGTCCGAAACTGCGGACACGCCAATTTGTTTTCCGCGGTAGCTCGCCGAATTACTTCACCTGGTTCACGGTGACATCGATCTTGAGGACCCGTCCGCTGAGGGGGTCGGTGGCGAGCGTGGCCTGGGTGGTTTGATTCTCGCGAACGACGACAGCCGATGAGATCCGGAATTGCCGCAGAATAGGCTGCGTGCTTACTGTCAACGGGGCGTCGCCGGGCGACCAGTCGAGAGGTTTCTTATCTGTGTTGGTGGCGTACATCGAGGAACGCTCAACCGTCATTCACTCACCAGCATCAATGAAATGGCAGGCTTACTTCACGACGGTTAGTGTCACATCAACCTTACGGATTCGTCCGCTCATCGGGTCCGCGGCCAATGTCATCTGGATCGTTTGACCGTCCTTCATGGTAAGGCTGGAACTGCTTCTGAACTCGCTGATGATGGGCTGGGAGCTCAATGGTGCGTCCCCTGGTTTCCAGTCCAACGGCCTCAAAGGGTCTCCCGGTTTCCAGTCCGACGATTGTTTATCACCAGCCGTCGAATAGAGCGAAGAGCGATGCACAGTCAGCGCAACCACGAACCGGTCATCTGCCTCCGAGCGGTGGACATTGCAGTCAACTTCTGTTCCGATGTCAATGTACTGTATGGAATTGGGCGCGTCCTTGGTCGGCACGATGACAGGGACGCGCAGCCCCATGCGCAGGCTGGCGTTCCCTCGCATTCCCTCTTCGAGGAATATCGTATTCGGCAGACTGCCCACTTTCTTGTCGCCATCGAATTCGGTGAAGACAACCTGGATCTTGAGCGTAGTGGTGGCGCGATGTTCTTCCGGTGGTTTCTGTTTTTCCTGGGCGCCCGCGGGTACGACCGCCACCAGCACGCCGGCCAACAGGTAACCCAGCATCTTCTTCGTTTGCATTGTTCGCTCCTTCAACTCGCGATCTGCCTCCGCAATAGAGACTCCATCATGGGCATAACGGTTCAGTGGGCTTAACGCCCTGTTCCATTCGTACGCCTTTCGGCGGCGCTCTCCGGCAAAGGTTTCACTTCCAGCGGCTGAATCGTAATCTCCGGGATTTCGAGGGACGCGGCGGAAGCCATCAGGCTCGCGAAGTCCGCTCGGCCGCTTCTGAGTAGCGCATAGAATTGTAGGACGGCTTCACGTTCGCCGGGAAACACAAGGACTTCCGGCTCAGTCGTTCGATTGCTCTGAACAGCTCGACTTCCGCGTGAGGCGCGCGAAGCGTGCACAGGAACTGAAGCAGAGTTCTCGTGTGGAGGCGCACCCGGGTTTGAACTGGCTTGTGGCGTCGCAGGAATTGAGCTGGAAGGCTTCTGTACTTGGACGACTTGCGGTCCCGGATGCAACGGAGACACGACTTCGCGGCGCGCCAGCCAGAAAACCAGCAACGCCACGGCAAGCGCGCCAGCTGTCAACGGCATCCACGCGGCTCGAACTCCCAACCACCAAGCTGGAGCAGGAGCAGATTCGCAGGAGATGCGTTGGCGAATCCGCTCCGCAAATTCGGGAGAGGGTTCGGCGGCAACTTTTGCGGCGACACCCAGGTCAATGGCGGCCGCCAAGCGGCGTTGTGCATCCATCTCTCCCCGGCAGGCCGCACAGCGCTCAAGATGCGCGCTCAATTCGCTTCCCGGGTGGAGTTCGCGCGCGCCGAGAGCGACTTCGATCAGAGCTTCGTGGTACTGCTCGCAAGCCATTGTAGTTTCTCCGCTAATTTCTTCCGGGCCAGAAACAGTCTCGACTTGACGGTGCCTTCCGGCGATCCCGTTAGCCGGCCCACCTCTTGCAAGTTGTATCCCTCGACTGCGGCCAAAATCAGTGTCTGCCGGAGCTTTTCTGGCAATTCATCCATGGCCCGGCCGAGATGGGCCTGGAACTCGCGCGAGGTCGCCAGATCCTCTGCCGTGGGTCTTGGAGGAGCCTCCGAAGCCGCTAGTTCCCTGCGTTGGCGCCGGCCGGTGGAGCGTATCCGGTCGAGCGCCAACCGCCAGGCAATCCGAGCGAGCCAAGCGCGGAAGCGATCGCGGTCGCGCAGGCGGTGAAAATTCTTGTAGGCGCGAATGAATGCTTCCTGCGCAACGTCTTCGGCGTCTTCGCGGTTGTGTAGGACGCCGAGGGCAACGCGAAAAGCGAGTTGGGAACTGTCCGCGAGGCGCTGCTCAAACTCCGCGGCGATATCGGGACGTGCTTCGGTAACCGGCTCCGCTTCGAAGCTCACCGCGCTCCCTGCATCGCTGACCATCAGCGCGTGCATTTCTGCCCCAATAGCAAGACGCCGCCGGGGCTGCCCGGGTTCATCGCCCCGATTTGTGAGGATGGAAAACAAAGCACCCTAGATATCGAGCTGTTGCAGCAGGCTTTCCAGGTTCGATTCGTCCACGACCAGATCCGGACCGCCGGCGGCGAGTTCGGGTATTTCATCGAAGGCCTGAAAAAGCCGCATCTTGGCCACAGCATATTCCTCGGTGCCGGTCATCTCCCGCCCGATTTTTTTGCCCCATTTTTCGACTGCGGCGCGGCGGACAAAAATGCGCAACGGGAACGTGTTCTGCCGGTCTGCGGAGACCAGGTAGACGTACTCGGTCCCTGTGGAGAGGCCGCGGCGTGATTTCTGCACTTCGTGGAAGTGATACTGGTAAACGTAGCCGGTCGCGGCGGAGTAGCTCTTGATGCGGCGAACCGCTTCGGGACGAGCCATGCCCAAATTATTCAGCCGGGTCGGAACGAAGTCAACCGGAGTGGCATGTGAAGAACTCCCGAACGAAAAATCTCAGTTCGGGAAGGCGACCGAGAATCAGTTCCCATTCGGAACAGATGAGAAACCTCAACTCTTCGGCAGGGTGGAACACCGCATGAGCCTGGCGCCCATTGAAATCTTGGTGAGCCTTGTAAACAGAGGAGAGAACGAGGCTTAGGCCATGGCCTGAGCGAAGTAGAGTCGCTTTTCGCGAGACTGCACCGCATTGGAACAACCCTTGCTTCCTCGCGAGGCATGGCTTCAGTTTCACCGACAAGGCCGCGCCAAATTCGCAGAGCGCTGCTGTCAGTTCTTAATGAGCTGGGAACTTGGAGCGCCCTCATCATCGTCGCGGTACTCCTTGCAACGGGCTGTGCGAGGACGGGCGGGGGCTCCTCCCCACCGCCGCCTCCGCCACCACCGACGCCACAACCGATCAGCGTAAGCGTTGCACCCACGTCGGCAGCGCTGCTCCTCGGCGCGACGCAGCAATTCAATGCGACGGTCACGAATACGACGAATACCAGCGTGACATGGATGGTGAACGGCATCACAGGCGGGAATAGTGCGATCGGCACGATTACTGCCGCGGGCCTCTACACCGCTCCGCAAATCATGCCGGCGCCGGGAACAATCGTGATCCAGGCGGTCAGCCAGGCGGACAGTTCGAAGAGCGCTTCGGCGACCGTGATCGTGAGCAGCGACATTGCAATCACCATCTCTCCGGGACCCGTCAGCGTGGAACTCGGCGCCACGCGGCAGTTCGCCGCCCCGGTCGCGAGCGCGGGTAATCCCGACCGCAGCGTGACGTGGAGCGTCGCGGGAGCGGGCTGCGCCGCATCGGCGTGCGGCTCGGTGGATCCGAGCGGCCTGTACACCGCGCCACAGATTCTGCCAACGCCAGCGAATGTGACACTAACAGCGAGAAGCTTAGCGGACACGGCGAAGTCCAGCGCCGTGGTGGTGACGATTACAAGCAATTTCACTTTGACAGTTTCGGGGCCTAGTTCGGTGCAAGCGGGGGCGTCCGCGCAGTATTCGGCGACGCTGACTCCAGCGCCGAGCTCGAACCCAAGCACGGTGGTGACGTGGAGCGTGAGCGGCCCGGGTTGTTCCGGTGCTGGGTGTGGCACGATCAGTTCGAATGGCAACTACGCGGCGCCTTCGGCGGTTCCGTCGCCTCCAACGGTCAATGTAATTGCAACGCCGCAGGCCGATTCTTCGCGCTCTGCGTCAGTGAGTGTCACCATTCAACCGGTGATTTCCATCGCCGTACAGATTTCGCCAGTTTCGAGCACTCTCGCGGTCCTGCACCGGCAGACGTTTTCCGCCACAGTGACGGGCACGTCGAACCAAAACGTGAACTGGGCCGTGAACGGCGTGGCTGGCGGAAATGCCACGTTTGGGCAGATCTGCGCCGTGGCGAGCAACCCATGCCAGCCCGCCGCCGCGGGGGCGGCCATGGTGGACTACGTTGCGCCAGCGAGTTTGCCGGCGCCCAATCCCGTTACCGTGACGGCGACCAGCCAGGCTGATCCCACTCAGAACGCATCGGCCGCGTTAACGATTCTGGCGCACGTGCAAGTGAGCGTGTCTCCGCCCAGCGTGACGCTCGCGCCGCTTTCGAAGCAAATGTTTCTGGCCAACGTGGCCGGCACAACGAATCAGAGTGTGACGTGGCAAGTGTCCGGCACAGGATGCAGCGGCCTGAGCTTGCCGTGCGGCATGATTGATCCGACGGGACTGTACTCGGCACCGCCGGCGCCGCCCACTCCGAACGCGCTGACCATCGTGGCGATCAGCGCCGACGATCCCACCCGGACCGGCACGGCTGCGGTCACGATCGGGACTGGGCCGTCTATCCTGACATTATTCCCATCGAGCGCGACGGCAGGCGCGACCGGCGGATTCACGCTGGTGGTGACCGGCGGGAACTTTGTGGCCAGCAGCCCGGGGCCGGGGTCGGCGATCCTGGTCGGCGGCACGGCGCGAACGACGACCTGTTTAGACGTGAACACGTGCACAACGATCCTGAGCGGAACGGATCTGGCCGCGCTGGGCGTGCTGGCCGTGCAGGTACGAAATCCGAACGGGGCGGCGTCAAACCAGGTTTTCTTCGTTGTTTCCGCAGGCGCAAGCACCGAAGACGTGATCCCGCTCACACCCGCAGCACCGGCAGCCGGGGGCAAAGACATCGTGGTGGTGGATACTTCGACGGCAGGGATTTCCAATCTGCAGAACAATGTGGACTTGAACGTGGCGGGGCTGGGAGCATTCTCCGTCGCCGCGAACTCCTGCGTCCTGGCGGGGAATCCCCTGATCATCACGCGGCCCGCTTCCGGCACGACGACCGCGGACATTTGCGCGTTTTCCGCGAGCGGCCTGGACGCGAGCATGACCTACACGCTCAGCGGGCCTAGTCCAAACGACATTGTGGTGATTGCAAAGCAGCCGCTGGGGTTGGGAATCATTCACTTGACGCTGCAATTGAGCAGCACCTCTCAGAAGGGTGCTCGCGCTCTCTTCATCCAGAATGTGAATCAGGACAAGACCGCGGCGAGCGGCGCAATCGAGGTGAAATGACCATGCTCAAGAAAATGATTGTCGCGATCATCGTCTTCGTTGCGTTCGTGCCCGGACCCGTTCAGGCGACGACGCTCGCGCGGATGAGCCTCGAACAACTTGCCGCGGCAGCCGACGCGGTCGTCCAGGCGCGCTGCCTCGGGAACGAAACGCGGCGTGAGGCGGGCGAGGTGTGGACGTTTGCGAGCTTCGAGGTGGAAGAAGCGATGAAGGGTGTCGTGCCCCGCTTGATCACCGTGCGACTGCTTGGCGGACGTTGGGGACAATGGAGCGTGCGCATCGAGGGCGTGCCTGAGTTTCGAACGGGCGAGGAGGTCGTGCTGTTTCTGAAGCGGACGCGGGCGGGAGATTTCGCGGTGACAAGCTGGATGCAGGGAACGTTTCGCGTGCATCGCGATGCGGAGACGGGCGCTCCGCGTGTGACGCAGGATTCGAGCAGCCTTGCGGTGTTCGATCCCGCGACGCGGAGCTTCCGGCACGAGGGCGTGCGCCGCGCGCCGCTCGGAGAATTCCGCAAGCGTCTGGAGGCCATCCTGACGAAGCAGAGAAACGAGAGGCAACCATGAGACTCACACAGCCACCGCGCTCAAGCCGGGTTGCGGCGATTTGCGCCGCGAGCTTGTTCCTGCTCTACTCTGCCGCGCCGCCGGAAGCGACAGGCTACGTATTCAACTTTACGGTGGGAGACTTGAGGCAGTCGGCGGCGCAGTCCGGCGGCTCGGCATGTCCGCAGCGGAACCGATTTCTCATTCCGAACGCCGGCTCTGTGAGTCGCCGCTGGAGCGTCGCGCTGGGAACAACTCCCGCGACAATCTTGACGCAGGATCAGACGCCGGCGGGAAGCCTGGATGAACTCGAAAATGTGATTCTGGATTCGTTCGCGGCGTGGACGAACGTCGCCGGGAGCGCGCTGCGGTCAATCGCGCTGGCGCCGCTCGCGCGGGTTTCGGCGCAAACGGCGTGCAGCAGCGCAGATGGCCTGAACACGATTTGCTTCGCGCAAAACGACCTGGCGTTTACACCGGGCGTGCTGGCGTTTACTCGCGTGGTGACCGCGGACACCATCGGACAGCAATCTTCTTCCACGCAAGCGCCCTCCACTTTCGTGGGACAAATCATGGACGCCGACATTCTGGTCCGGCCAAATGATGCGAGCGCCACGTTTGCAACGCCCGGCGCTCTGCCGAGTCAGCCAAACGCATACGACCTGGAATCCGTGCTGACTCACGAGCTCGGCCACATTTTTGGTTTCGCGCACTCCGCGGTCTGGCGGGCAATGATGTATCCGTTTGTTCCGGAGCGCGGGCAGTTCCTGGCCGACCGGCCCACTGCCGGTTCACTCGATGCGCCGCTGGCGGACGATGACCGGACAGGTGTCCGCGCGCTCTATCCCGATCCGGCGGACACAAATTTTGTGGGCACAATCAGCGGGCGAATCCTACCGGCGAATCCACTCGCGCTTGCCGGCGATCCCACAAATCCGACGGGAATATTCGGCGCCCAGGTGGTGGCCGTGGACAACGCGACCGGGGCGGTGGTGGCTGCGGCGATGGCGGGATGGTCATGTTCGAATCCCGGGCCGCCGATGTTCGATGGATCGTACGCGTTCGAACACTTGCCCGTGGCGGGAGGCCGGAGCTACAAGATTTACACGGAGGCGCTGGATGGAACGGTGGGGCCGAGCGAACTTGCGGGATCTTTCGGAGCTCTGTGCCGGAATCAGATTACGGACCCGGGATGGCCGCCGTCGCTGGCGTGCATCATCCCGGCTGCGAAAACGAACTTCAGTGCGCGCGTGCGGCCATGAAAAAAAACCGCGGGAGGGCGATGGTACGCCGTCCCGCGGTTCAAAGGAGTAAGTGCGATTGGGGGTCAGTACTTCTTCCAGGTGAACGAACTCAGCATGTAGTTGCCGAGGATGTAATCTGCGTTTTGCAGGTGGCGGTCGTAGTGGATGGCGGCACCACCCATGTCGGTTAGCGTTGCACCGACCACCGCGCCATACCAGTTTCCGCCAGCGGAATTGAAAGAATAAGGGGCATTGGGAGCATACAAGAGGCCGACCGCATCAGCTCCCCCTTTGAGTTTGATTGCGTTGGTGCCTGCATACAGAAATTGTAGGGATTTCGGGTCGAAATTGCCGGCAATGTTCGTCAGACCGCCGCCGGTAAGGTCGAGAACCGCTTGCGCTGAGGTAAGCCCCGCGCCGGCGAGATTGATGATCACTGGTGCAGAGTCCAAGACGATTTGTGCGCTCCCATTTTCAAGGAGGCTGTTGATGTTGTAATACCCAGCGGAGAAGTGGAGCGTGGCACTTCCGTTGAGCGTGACGTTGCCAAAAGTGGTAGGGGCGGCCGCTGTCCCTGGAGTAAAAAAATAAGTTCCATTGTTGCCGACACAATTGGGAATACTGTTGCAATTATTATTGTTTAGCGTGACGTTGGTAGTCGGCGGCATAGGATTCGGCGGATTCGGTGTGGGATAGCTCACGGATTGCGGCAACTCATTGATGCCTCCAGTCACGGTGCCCGTCGTTCCGGTCCAGGCCGTGACATTGCTGCTGCTGCAGCTTCCGACTCCCGAACGCGGAGTGGACAGGCTTCCGTTGATAGTTGTGGTGCTGCCAACTGTCGAGAGGTTTCCATTGGTGCCGATATTCGCGTCCCTATTCGCCGTGACGGGAAGTCCTCCGACGAGGGCTGCGCTCGAATCGTAGCTGTTCGTGCTGCCACCGCCGCCGAAGGTGAGCGCGGAGCAGCCGCCGCTGGTGGCAAAGGCGGCGTAATTGAAGACCGGCTGGGCCTCGCGCTCTATGATGGCGGAGACTTCGACCTGGGCATTTGGTATTCCAGTGATGGTGGCGTCTGAGGTGATGAGCCAGCTTTGGACGGTAGCAGGTGTTGAGGAACCGTAGACGTTCACTTGCCTCATCGAGAGCAACTTCGCATAGGTGTTGTAATTGATCGTGGTGTAGCCGGCAGTGAGACTACCCTTGCCGACGCCGGTGGTATTGAAGCTGGTTTGAACGGAGGCGACCGGATAGTTGGGGGTCACACTGGAATTGGCCGAGAGGATGACGATGTTGGCAGTCGCGCAGTTGGAGGTCGTCGTGACGGGCCAGCAATTGATTCCGGCATATGCGCTCAAGGGGTCGGATCCCGTCGTTGTGGGCGGCGTATAACTATAAAGGATGAAGTTGGCGGACGAATTAACGCCTGCCTCGGCGACGTCGCGCGCCTGGTTCATGAGGCGATAATTCATGCTGGACCAGGTCTCAGTCTGGGAAAGAAACATCAGGGAAACGCCCATGACCGAAAGCACGAGAATCAAAATCAGTGCCATGATCAGGGCCACGCCTTTTTGTTTCGTGGTGTTCATGTGTATTCGGCTCCTGCTCACTGCAATAAGCTCGTGACACTGGAAGGAATTGGCTGAATGCGATTGGCGACGAGTCCGCTGGCCAATTGCCAGCATTCAAACACGTTCCGCGGTGAGACGTTCAGCAAGGCCTTGGTTTCCGTCTGGTATTGATGGGTTTGGGGGTCGGGGTTCTGGGTTTGCACGGTCAGTGTGACGGCCACGTTAACCACATACCAATTGACCACGCCACCCGGCGCGGTCACGGATTTTTGCTGGTACGTAAAACAGGGGGTACCGCCCGGATTGGCCAGAATATTCGGAAGGAGGATCATCGAGCTGTTGGGAGGAGAAACTTTTGATGCGGGCGCGGCGTCATATGCCAACACCTGGCGGTAGAGATTCCCCGAGTTCGTGTCGCAGGTGTACTCGATGTAGACCATTTTGCCGTCATCATTGATGTCGCCGAAAAGTTTCAGGACGCTTCCGGTGGAACCATCCGTGTAGCTTGCGGGGGAGGCCGCGGTCGGGATGACCCCGCTCGAAAAAGCACCAAGCACGGAGACCGGTGCGCCGCTAGCGTGTCCGGCGGCGTTGTTGAACATGGCGGAGATGGAGGTGGAGGTGACGGCAGTGAGTTCAACTGTCTCTCTGTTGGCACCGGCATCAATCACGAGCCATTCGTTCACGAACATTCCATTGGTGCAACCGGTTCCGGCGGGGCAAGTGACCCCGACGGGGAAGCTTACAGTGCCGACGGAGGCAACGAGCACGGGGGTCGAGAGAGTGACCGGCGCACCACCCAGAGAGATTCTCCCGGCCTGGCCAATTTCCTGCTGAATCAGCTCAGTGGCGCTGCGAACGCTGCTGTGCAATTCGGTACGGTTCGAAATCGTTCCCTGTGTATTGATCATCCGCATGAGCGCGGACATCACGACGCCCGAGACCAGGAGGAGGAGTGCCATGGCCGCCAGCAGTTCCAATAATGAGAAGCCAGGGGGCTCTCTTCGCCACACAGATTTTTCAGTTTTCCTCAGATCAGACACAAAGCCTCCTTAGAACGGCTTCGTCTTCAAAGTCGTGACGGTAGATTGCGGCAGCGCTCCCACCCCGCCGGTTCCGCCAACCGCGGTCCGCACTTTGGTGGTGACCGTAATCTGAAACATGTTGGTCGTGCCAGCGGGCGAGGAAATCTGCCATACGCGCATGTAATACCAATTCGCCGGAGCTGCGCCACCCGTTCCCGCGACCGGGTTACCACTGAGGTCCAGGTAGTCCACGTAGCCGGTCCCGGGAGTGGTCACCGGGGTGGCGGGATTGGAGCTGCCGCCGACGGCAAGCCCGGTGCCTCCTGTATTGACCGCCGGAAATACGGTGGTATCCGTGGTGATGTCGCCATAGGGAAGAGCAATCAGTTGCTCCATTTTGTCCTGCGCGTATTCCGTGGTTCGGGCGGCCAGGTGGCCCTGGTTTTCCGTTGTGGAGGTGGCTACCAGCGCCAGGGTCATGATGCCCAGTGTCGCGACCAGGAGCACGGCGATGGCAATCATTGTTTCGAGCAGGCTCATCCCGGACTGGGCCGGAAGAGTTCGCGAACGCCGGATAGGTATGTTTTTCATGTTCATTCCGCCACCTCAGCGCTTCTTCCAGCTCGCTGCATTCGAGTCCGTGCGCCACATCTGGATCAGCCCCGTCGCGGTCACCGTCACGCCGTACACTGAGCCACCATCGGTCACGTAAAACGCGCCGGTAGCGACGGGCGCGCCGTTCGAGTCCACGGGAATGCCGCGGGAATTGAAGACAACGCAGGCACTATTCGCGATCGTGCCCCCGGAGTCGTCCAGGCACAAAGGCGCCTGTCCGAGTGTTGCTTGCGTGTTCGGCGGCGGACTGCTGAGACTCCCGAAGCCATACGTGACATTCTTGGAGAGGGCAACTGTGGCACCCTCCGGCGCCCAACACGGCGCGGCGCACACACTACTGCTGGTCTTGTTCCAGACCTCGATGCGAAAGGTTTGGCCCGTCAGATCCGCGTAGACGCGCGCCCTGGTGAAGTAGGCGGCTGCGCGCATCTTGGCCAGTGAGACGTCGCCCGTGATGTCGCGAGCGTCGCCCTGCGAACGAAGGTTCCGCTGTATTCTTATGTAGGTGACGATACACAGGCCGGCGATGATGAATCCGATCGCGACCACAAGCAGCATTTCATAGAGAGAGAATCCGCGTTCGCGGCGTCCGGTGTTTGAAGTTGTTCTCATGCTCATCATCTCGGAGACTTGCGAGCCATATTCTCGACGCTACGGGGCTTGGGGCAGCCTCGAAAACGAGGCTCTCGGCTCTATAGCGGCAAGATGGCGTCCAATCTTCACTTGCCCCAAGTTGCTCACAGAGAACGACTTATCAGAGAGAACAGGAGGCTCACGTTGGCAGAGGGCCCGGGATGGGTTCAGAAGGTTACCAATCCAGAAGGCCGGGACAGTTTCAAAGTTTGCAGAGGCGGAGGATCAGTCGCCGGAGCACGCCGGAGCAAACCGTGACAGAGTCCAATTCCACGTACTCATCGGGACCATGCAGACCTCGTCCGCGAGGACCGAAAACAATTCCTGGGGTTCCGGCCGCGGCGAAGAGCGCCGTGTCCGTCCAAAACGGCATGCCGGCGAGCTGCACTGAACCTGTACTCTCGCGCAGGACTTCGGCGGCTGCGGCGGCGATGGGCGCGTCGGGCGAGATTTCGTACGGCGGGCGCGAGGCGCCTTTGCGGAGCGTGGCGCGGAATTCGGGATCGCGGGCCGTGAGGCCGTCGAGGAGCCCGCGGACTTCGGATTCCACTTGCGCGTCGGACTCGCCCGGGAGTGTGCGGCGTTCGACCTGCAAGCGGCATTCGGCGGGATAGCTGGAGATTTCGGCGCCGCCGGAAATTATCGAGGCGTGAAGCGAGGCGCGGCCAAGCCGGGGATGCGGCGGCGACTGCGCGAGCTTGCGGTCGAGCCCGTCGAGCAACGAGAGCACACGGCCCATGTAGCGGATGGCGTCGCGGCCTTCTTCGGGCAAGCTGCCGTGCGCGGCGCGGCCGTGCGTGGTGATTTCGAACCACGCGTAACCCTTGTGCGCGATGCAGAGCTGCAAGTCGGTCGGCTCGAGCACCACAGCGGCATCGGCGGAGTAGCGTTCGAGGAGGGATTGCGTGCCCAGGCTATCGCACTCTTCGTCCACCACGGCTGCGATCATGAGGGGACGCGTAAGGCGCGCACCTTCGCTTACGAGGGCGATCGCAGCGGCGCACATCGCCGCGACGCCGCTCTTGATGTCCAGCGCGCCTCGGCCATAGAGGCGGCCGTTCTCTTCCCGCGGCGTGAACGGCTGCGGCATGTCGGCCGCGCCGACGGTATCCATGTGCGCGACGACGGCGAGCGCCGCTCGCGGCTTCCCTGCTCCGCTCACTGGCATCGCGGGCCCCAGCCAGGCGACGACGTTGGGCCGCCCCGGTGCCGCTTCCTGCAACTCGGCCGCGACGCCATGCCGGCGCAAGTACGCGCAGAGAAATTTGGCGATTTCCGCCTCTCCCCGCGCTCCCGGCACCAGCGACGGATTCACCGAATCGATCGCGACTAGTTCGCGTAGCAGTTCGACCAGCCTATGAGCTACGAGCGGCATGGAAGTATCATACAGGCCCGAGGTTTCAAGAAATGAGGAAAACGACCAATCAAAGATTCAAAATAGGTGCGCGGGTAGATTCTTCTCAAAGAAATAGAGCTGTGCGACCATCCAAGATCCGTACCTATGGTGTGTTCCCAGGAGGACGTACGCATTCTTGCTCGGATCGTTGAATCTGGCAACAATTGCTTCTTTCATTTTCTCAAAAGCATTCTCGCTCGATCCATATCTCATCCTGTACTGACGAAATGCCTCCATGTATTCCCAACCGATGAGGCTCGACGCGTGACCCCTGCATTGCGGATTATTCTTGCATCGGTACTCTAGCCGGAATTCGATCGGTGCCTGTTCGAGTGGTTTCACATCGGTGTAAAGATGGAACTGTTTGATGTAGGGCTTATCCTTCTCCCAGTTCTTTTTGCGAAGCCTCTTGCTGAAATTGACGAGCTCAACCTCTACAATTCCGATGCTAGTCCAATCCTGACGGTATAGCTTGATTAAGGTTTCTTGGTCCTTCGCAATTGCCCTTCGTAACAGCGAGAACTTTTCGGATGGTTTACGCACTGCTCCGAGAACTCGGATGGAGTCCTCGCGTACCTTGTAACTTTCCTTTCGTTTGTCTTGAAGGTTTTTCTGGACCGCAAATTCAACCCAAGCCCATTGTTTGTATTTCTTTTCAGAAGCCAGATACCTGAGTGGTATGGGATACAGACGTAGAAGTTGACCATCATCTGTTATCCCGCCTGTACAAACAGTTTCGATGTGCTTCTTGCTGGGCTCCGGTGCGGCGCGGCCAATGATGAGGACCTTCTTGGTCGTCCACTCTAGTTCAGATGGATCGCCTGGCATCCTGTCATCTCCGATAGCTTCTCTGCAATGACTCCACGATGACAGGCAGTATACCTAGATTCTAAACAAACCAGACAGAAAATCTTTCGGCCAACCGTCTTTAACAGTGACTTGAGACACTTCTCCTTCGATTGTAGGTGCCGTTCGTACTTAGTGAGGGCCAGTTCAATGCTCCCCGTTTCCCGGAGGACCTTTCTGATTCTTGGAGGAGTACCTAGGCACGGATAATGTAGGTATTCGATTCCCCATGACTGGAGATGAATGGACAGCTGGCCCTTTGAAAAACCGGGTTTCCGACTGATAGGATTCTGACGAACATCGATGAGGACATCTATCTCTTTTTTCAAGAGCGCGTAACGGAATGATGGCACGTTGTGGAATTGATAGCCGATTGTGAAGAAGGACCTCTTTTTTCCGCCCGCTAGCCCTGAATGATTCTTGGCCCTACGACGCGGGTGACTTAATTGAACTACACCCTCCGAGAGATTCCGCAACTGTTCACCTCGCTCCTCTGAATTGGAGCCGTCCAAAGATTGTCACCTGACGGCCAATCCTATCACTCAAGGAAACAGACTACTCAAGCGAGCTTGTTTGCATCTCGTCGGAACAGTAATCAGAGCCCGTTAGGGCAGAAGGATCAACTCGGAAAGCGTGGCGTTCCGCTTGCTTGATGTAGGCGTCTTCGAGTACGGCCGCGCGGTCCACAGGAAAGAGAGAAGGCCCGACTGCGGAAGCGAGGCCGCACTCTTCCAGAAGGCGATTCTCCACCTCGCTCTGCGATTCGAGGATTGCGCCTTTGCGGATATGAGCAGGCTCGACGCCCGCGGTCACAAGTTCCGGGCAAATCATGAGGAAGCGATGGCAAGACAGGGGATCTTCCTCCGCGCACATGAGAGCAACCGTGGCGTTCTGCAGCTCCGCAAGCACGCGGTCGAGACCGGCGCGGAACCCGTAGGACTTCCGGCGCGCTCGATAATTGACAAGCCCATCTTCGCGATACGCCTTGGGATCGGCGGGGCGCCCGCCCAGTTCTTCGCCCAGGAAAAGATAGCGGAACCCGGCGTCGCGGAGGGATGGCTCAAGCTCGGACTGGTTGAATTGCGGGAAACGTCCGCTCTGAGGGCGGCTGCGCACGTCAACTACCAGCGAGATCTCATGGCGGCGCAAGGCCGCGAGGAAGACCGGCAACTCGTAGTTGGAGTGGCCGATGGTAAAGAGTTTGTTAGCGTCACCCATCAGTATTCCCTGCCCACAAGCTCCGGCGAGCATTTTGCAACAAATGGCTGTCCGGAGCAAGGCGCGCGCGACGAGCGTCGCTCCGGCGAAGAGCGGCTGTCTGAATCGAAAGAGTTGGTAGCCCCGACGGGAATCGAACCCGTATTGCAGCCTTGAAAGGGCCGCGTGCTAACCGTTGCACCACGGGGCCACGGCAGAAAGTGCGCTCAAATTATCGGGGATATTCGCGGGAATAACAACTAATACTCGAACGCGCTAGCCCTCTTGGCGATCCTTATGTTCTTCGAGCCAGGCCATCTGAATCGCTTCGAGCTTGCCCTCGTTCGAACCGTCGGGATCGCCAGTGAAGCCCTCCAGCTCGGTGACCCAGTTGTGCAGGTCGGTGAAGCGCACGCCGAGCGGGTCTGTGTCCGGAAACTTGTCGGCGAGCTGGATGCCGATTTCTTCGGCGTTGTCCCAATTGAAAGTGTTGGGCATTGCGGTTTCGCTCCTTAATCGGCGGCAATGAAAGAAAGAGGGATTCCTTCCGGCAGGACCGGAATCTTCCGATCGCCGCGCCTGTGAACACGGGCGGACTCGGAATGACACGACTGGCAAACTTTAGTGTTCCGCCTCCTTGGCAAAATTGCGATTCCAGTCGGGGACCTCGACCACGATGTCTTTCGTTCCGTCGGGCACGCACTGGCAGCCCAGGCGCGACTTTGCGGTAACGCCGGCGGCTTCGTCGAGTTGGTCGAACTCGGCGTCGGTGGCTTCGTTGCACGATTCCGAGCCCTCGTGAATGATCACGTGGCACGTGGAGCAGGCGCACACGCCGCCGCAGGCGTGGTCGAGCAGGATGTGGCTCCCGAGCGCGATATCGAGAAGGCTGCCGGGCAGCCCATCGTGGCCATAGGGAATTTTCGCCGGGTCCACTTCGACGGTCTTGCCTTCCTTGAGGAAGGTCACCTTAAATTTCTTCGTCGCGGGGGTGTATTTGACTTCTTCAATGTATGGATTTGTGCCGCCCATGGGAATTCCCCCTTCTCACAAAGCACAGGCTGAAGGCCTGTCAGACTAAAACTCTTCGAGGCGCTTGCCTTCGACTGTGACGTGCAGCACCTGGTTCATCATCATTTCGGCCAGGAGCATGGTGGCCTGATTGAGTTCGTCGATCTTCGCGCGGATGAGTTTGTAATCCGTTGTGGCCATGGCCGCGCGCAACGCAGCGCCGGCGGAGTCAATCGCGCGGCGCTCAGCGGGATCGAGTTCGGCGGCCACGGGCCGCGCCAGCGACTTCGAAGTGGCCAGCAGCATCGCTTCCGCTTCGTTTCGCGCCTCGACCAGTTGCCGCTCGGAAAAATCCTGCTCGGCAAATTCGATGGACTCTTCGAGCATGCGCTCGACTTCGGCGTCGTGCAGGCCGTAGCTGGGCTGGACTTCGATGCTGCGCTCTTCACCCGCGCGCAGATCCTTCGCCGCGACCTGCAGAATGCCGTTCGCATCGATCAGAAATTTCACCTGAACGCGCGCGAGGCCGGCCGGGCCCGGCGGAACGCGCAATTGAAATTTCGCGAGGGAGCGGCAATCCTTCGCCAACTCGCGCTCGCCTTGCAGGACGTGGATATCGATGCCCGTCTGGTTATCCACGCCGGTGGTGAAAAGCTCTTCCGCGCTGGCGGGAATAGTGGAGTTGCGCGGAATAATCTTGGCCACCACGCCGCCCATCGTTTCGATGCCGAGCGAAAGCGGCGTGACGTCGAGCAGTAGCATGTTTTTCACGCCGCTCTCGAGGATGTCCGCCTGGGCGGCGGCGCCGAGCGCGACTACTTCGTCGGGATTGAGCTCCGTGTGCGGCTGGCGGCCGAAGAACTCCTTCACGGTCATGCGCACGAGCGGAACGCGCGTTGAGCCGCCCACCAGCACGACTTCGTCGATTTGGGCGGGCTTCAGCTTCGCGTCAGCCATAGCCATTTTCACCGGCCCCATTGTGCGATCGAGGAGTGGCCAGATCAGTGTGTCGAGTTCGCAGCGAGTGATTTCGCGGACCCAGACGCGCTCGCCGGACAGCGGGAACACAACCGTGGTTCTGTCCACATCGGAGAGCTGGTGTTTGGCGCGGATCAGCGCCTTGCGCAATTCCTGATTGGTTTCCGGCTGTGCCGCCACATCGATTCCAAATTGAGCGCGGATTTCGCGCCGCGCGAGATCTTGCAAAATGTTGTCAATGTCGTCGCCACCCAGGTGCGTATCGCCGTTGGTCGAAAGTACTTGATAGATGTCGCCCTCGCCGGTCGAAATCAATTTCAGGATCGAGATGTCGAATGTACCGCCGCCCAGATCGTAAACCGCGACGTGTCCGCGCTGTTTTTCGTGCAGGCCGTAAGCCAGCGCCGCAGCGGTGGGCTCGTTCACCAGGCGCAAGACCTCGAGGCCCGCGAGCCGCCCGGCGTCCTTTGTGGCTTGGCGCTGCGCGTCGTTGAAATACGCAGGCACGGTGATGACGGCGCGGTCCACCGTCTCATCAAAGAAATTCTCGGCCCAACTCTTCAGTTCACGCAGGATGAACGCGGAAATCT
Source organism: Terriglobia bacterium (assembly GCA_041497315.1). Taxonomy (GTDB): domain Bacteria; phylum Acidobacteriota; class Terriglobia; order Acidiferrales; family UBA7541; genus JBGQGH01. The sequence continues at coordinate 45,172 of JBGQGH010000010.1, forward strand.
CCGGCGGCGTGAACACGCGGTCGCCCAGGCGCACGCGGATCACGTTTTCGCTGCCAGGATCGATCCGGAAAGGAAAACGGCGCAGTTCGTCCTGCACATCGGCGAGGCCGCGGCCCATCAAGCGCTTCACGGAATAAATCGTGCGATCGGGCTGCGTCAGCAGGCGGCGGCGCGCCGCTTCGCCAGCCACCACATTGCCATCGGGGTCCACGCTGACGACGGATGGGCACAGCGTCTCGCCGTAGGGGCCCGGAATACACTTCGGCTGGCCCGTGGCCTTGTCGAGATAGGCGATCAGGCTGTAGGTCGTCCCAAGATCGATTCCGACTACGCGTCCGGGCATTTCTGGCTAAGCCTCTGAGAGTTCCTGCTGCACGCTATTCACGAGATTTCGGATATATGAGCGCCGGTTCAGCAATTCGTTCATGCGCTCCATCAGTTTTTTCCTAGCGGCGTCGTCTGCATTCGCGGCGTCTGAATTCGCGTCAATCGCCGCGTCCCATTCGCCGAAGACGCGATCGAGAGCCGCGTCCACTTCGGCGAGCTTGTCCTCAAAGTGCTTGCCGGCGGCTTCCAGTTTCGCGCGCAGGCCGAGCAAGTCGCCATCGCCGGATTGTCGCGCGCCGCGCAATTCATCGAGCCATTCGTTTAGCTCGAAAACTTCTTCGAGCAGCTCCGGCGGGGCCTGCTGCTTGTGCTGGCCTTCCTTGCGCATGCCCGCGTGCAGGAGCAGGTATTCGACGCGCCGAATCGGGTCGCGCAGGGTGCGGTAGGCGTCGTTCAGTTGCGAAGAGCGCTCGAGCGAAAGGTTGCGCTCGTGTTCCCCCTCGCGCGTGAAGTTGTCGGGATGCAGCTTCCAGCTCAGTTGATGGAAGCGCTTCTCGAGTTCCGCGGCATCCAGGCGCAATTTCTGCGGCAAATCGAAGAATGCGAAGTAATCCGTTCCCGCCGGTAACGGCTGAATCTTGCCGCACGTGGGGCAAAAATGCTCGCCGCGCGTTTCGGTCTTGCAACTCCAGCAGGGCGTGCCGGCGAGAGTTCGAGTTTGAGCGGTCGTCATTGGGCTATCGGAGTAAAAAAAACGGTTGGCGGCCAGTCCGCCAACCGCAACCTCGGCGCGACTTCAGGCGAAACAGGCCTCGCGATCCTCCCCAAAACCTCTCAGGCGGTGAACGAGCTGCCGCAACCGCAACTGCGCGCCGCTTGCGGATTCTGGAAGACGAACCCCTGGCGGATCAGCTCTTCCTGATAATCGAGTGTGGTTTCGTTCAGGTAGAGGAAGCTCTTGGGGTCCACGAAGACGCGTGCGCCGTTTTCCTCGATCACTTTGTCGCGGTCGCGCGCCTGGGTGTCCAGACGCATGGCGTACGTCAGACCCGAGCAGCCGCCGCCCTGCACGCCGATGCGGAGTCCTCCGGTATCGGGGGGCACGCCTTCTTTGGTCAGCAACTCGCGAATTTTAATCGCGGCTTTTTCGGTTACGTGGATCATGGTCATTTACCTGACGGGCACCCGCCGGGGCCGCCCGCCCCCTCGAGGGCGGCTTCCCCGGCTACAGCGCGGCGAAGCCCTCAGTCGTGCGAAGCGGCTGGCTGGGCAACCGGTGTTTCGATGCCCTTCTTCTGCTTCCAATTGCCGATGGCGGCCTTGATGGCGTCCTCGGCCAACACGGAGCAGTGAATCTTCACCGGCGGGAGGCTGAGCTCGCGCACGATGTCCGTGTTCTTGATGGCCAGCGCCTCGTCAACCG
>JBGQGH010000011.1:0-45675 GCA_041497315.1 Terriglobia bacterium
CATGGTATGAACAAGCTCATGGGTTATGGCATCGCGATCGGTGTGGGAATAGGAGCTGCAATTGGAGCCGCAACGGGCGACATGGGTAGATGGGTCGCCATCGGAGTGGCAATTGGGGTAGCCATTGGATTCGGGATGAACCGCGCCAAAAGAAAGCCAAACTAGACCATCACCTGATGCCTTGATGCTTCGACTTTTCGACTCCTCTACAGTACACTGACGTGTTTCACCGGAGCACTGAGACACCGCCATGTTAGTCGTCATGCAATCGCACGCCACGGAAGAGCAGGTCCGCGAAGTCTGCCGGCGGATCGAAGCGCTGGGCCTGAAGGCGCATCCCATCCCCGGCTCGACGCGCACGGCCATCGGCATCACCGGCAATCAGGGAAAGGTGGACCTGGGCACACTCGAATCCCTTCCAGGGGTGGTCGAATGCATACCGGTCAGCAAGCCCTACAAGCTGGTGAGCCGCGACGTCAAGGAAGACGACACGATCGTGCGCATTTCCGCGCCCGCCGGCGATGTCTCTTTCGGCGGCGCGTGCGTCGCACTGGTGGCCGGCCCCTGCGCCATCGAATCGCGCGAACAGGCTCTGACCATCGCGGAGCACGTGGCCAAAGCCGGCGTGCGTTTGTTTCGCGGCGGCGCTTACAAACCGCGCACTTCCCCGTACAGTTTTCAGGGCCTGGGCGAGCCCGGCCTGAAGATTCTCGCCGAAGTCCGCGAGCGGTTTGGCCTGGGGATCGTCACCGAAGCGGTGGACAACGAGAGCCTCGACTTGGTGGAGAAATACGCTGACGTGATCCAGATTGGCGCGCGCAACATGCAGAATTTTTCGCTACTGAAACGCGCCGGGCGGGCGCGCAAACCCGTGCTGCTGAAGCGCGGCATGTCCGCCACGCTGGATGAATTCCTGATGGCCGCGGAGTACGTGATGTCCGAAGGCAACTACCAGGTGATCCTCTGCGAGCGCGGCGTGCGCACCTTTGCCGACCATTCGCGCAACACGCTGGACCTCACCGTGGTCCCGGCGGTGAAAAAGCGCAGCCACCTGCCTATCGTCGTGGACCCCAGCCACGGCACCGGACGGCGCAACAAAGTGCTGCCGCTTTCGCGCGCGGCCGTCGCCGTGGGCGCGGATGGATTGCTGATCGAAGTCCATCACGAGCCGGACCGCGCGCTCTCCGACGGCATGCAGTCCATCCTGCCCGACGAGCTGGTCCAACTGGTTTCGGAAGTGCGCCAAATCGCCGGTGTCCTGCATCGCGGCGTGAACTGACCGCGCTCTGAAGCAGCATGCGACGCCTCAATCAGCGCCTCGTCTTCATCCTGCTCCTCCTCGCCGTGCTGGCTGCGCGCGAAATCGTCCTCCAGAGCGGCCCTTCGTTCCTGCGTCCCGGGCTGCATCTCTACGCCTACGTCGCCAGCGTCGCTGACGGCGCCGTCACGGTGGTTGATCTGGTTCGCCTGGCGCCGGTGGCCACGATCAACGCGGGGCCTTCGCCTTCCGGTCTGCGCGAGCATCCCACGCGGAAAGAGATCTGGGGAGTTTCGACCGGCGGCGGCTACGTCTTCGTGATTGACGCCGCGTCGAGCCGCGTCGCCGCGAACATCCCCGTCGGCGCGGCGCCGTATGCGCTGGACTTTTCTCCCGACGGCGCGCGGGCGTACGTCGCCGCGTCCGGCGCGAACACGCTGGTGGCCATTGACTGCGCCACGCGACAGATCGTGGCGCGCGCGCGCACCGGCCGGCGACCGTGGCTGGCGCGCGTGTCGCCCAAGGGGGACGTCGTGGTGGTGCCCAACCGCGACGACTCCACCGTTTCTCTCTTCGACGCGGCTACGCTCGCGCCCCTCGGCACGATCGGCGTCGCGCCGCGGCCGGAGCAGGTCGTCATCCTCCCGGATGGCTCGAAGGCCTTCGTCTCCGCCTCGGGCACAAACCAGATCTCCGCAGTGGATCTGAAGCGCAAGGTCCTGCTGACCAACCTGCCGCTCGGTGGCCCGCCCGCCGACCTCATCCTCAAACCCGATGGCGGCGAACTTTACGTCACCGCGCCGGAATCGCACGGCCTCGAGATCATCAACACGCAGACGACCGAGGTGGCAGAATCCATGGTCCTCGGCTTTGCGCCCACGCACGGCGTCCTGACCGCCGACGCGACCTGGCTCTATGTCGCCGATGCGGGGGCGGGGCGCGTAACCCCAGTGGCCATCTCGCAGCGCCGCGTGATGGCACCGGTCCCGGTGGGAGACCGGCCGGGGAGTTGCCGGCTCGACCCCAACGAGAGTTTGCTGCTGGTGGTGAATGAAGGCTCGAACAATCTTTCCGTGATCCGCACGCGTCCTCCGCAGCCGAGCCTGCTCACAATGATTCCCGTCGGAAATCATCCGCGCGATATCGCCGTCAAAGTTTTCTGATTTGGAGCGAGAGAAGGCTGCGCGGTTCAGCGGCGAAGCAAGCGCAAGAGCGCGCGATCGGCCGCCGGCACGAGCTGCGCGGCGATTCCTGCGATCCACAGCGCGGCCACGACTCCGGTGAAGATGTCCATGGTGTAGTGCGCGCGCAATACGACGACGGTGAGGACTAGGAAGACGGCAATCGCCACGCCGCACGCCGTGAGCCACGCGCGCCCGAGCCGCGCCAGCTCCAGCGCGCCGAGCACGGCGATGGCGCTGTGGCCGGAGAAGAAGAAGTCGCTCGAAGTTCCGTAGGTGACCAGCAACGAGGGAAAGCCGGGGCTGCGCCAGATCATTCCCTCCGGCGCGGGCAACGATACCAGGCTCTGACAAATCTGCCGCAACGCGAAGAGCAGAAGCAGGCCGAGAAATGGCCGGATGGTGGGACCGAAGATGGCGCGTAAGAGCAGAAAGAGTCCGAGGGCATCAATCAGGAGCGAGCTGGCGATAAGGAGCGCGTCAGCCCAGGCCGGATGCGTGTGCAGGAAGGCGTTCGCGCCCGCGGTCCACGCCAGCAGCGCATCGCCGACGCCGTTTGCCGGCGGGGCGCGTCGCGCCAAGAGCGCCTGCGTCGCAAACCAAACAGCAAGGGCCGCGCCGATGGCCACGCTGCGAACGATTCTCGTGGAGCCGCGAGGTGCGGATTCGCTTTGAAGAACCATCTGAGCAGTACCACCTCGGGCGAAGGATTTGAGGTACAGGTGAAGATACCGAAGCTACCTGGGGCAGTGAGTCTTGTCAATGCACAGAAGAGAGCGCAGATTCTCCAGCAGGTCATTAGCGCAGGTCATAACTAATTCTTCTTGACAGGGGGGTAACGCCTGCTATAAGGCCCACAGTCGTTAATTGCTGAGGTGCGTCGATGTTCAGGCGTGCCTGCCGCCTGCTCACAGTGGTTCTCCTGGCTTTTGTGGGAATTTCCGTTGCTCGCTTCGGTGCGGCACCCTTTCCCCAAGACGACGTTATCCCCGGAACGATGTCTCGCGTAATCTTTGCGGGATACGATGCGTTTGGTTCGGACTGGCAGACGACGCTACTGCTCAACAACACGACTCGCGTGCCGCTGGTCGTCAATCCGGCCGCATATTCCCTCGACGGGACGAGTGCCACGCTGCCGCCGATCCCTCTCGCGGCGCGCGAGCACAAGCGGGTGGACTTCGGGCAACTTGTCGCCCCGCTGGGCACTAATTTTGCAAGGGGTTCCCTGCAGTTGCAGTTCATTGGCCCATTCATGGGTTTGGGCGCGATTTTGTCCAGTGTCAACCCGCAACAGAGCCTGGTCGTCGAAGCCGTTCTGCACACGCGGGCCGAGTTTAAATCGACTCGCCTCGAAGCTATTTGGTCGGCACCAGACACGAATGCGCGCATAACGGTGACGCTTGTGAACACGACCGAGTCCGCATTGTCGGCGTCCGTGGTCCTCAGCGCGCAGGACGGCACCCAGATTAAGAGTCAGCCGGTGCCACTCGCATCACGTCAGACGAGGATGCTGAATCTTCGCGAGCTTATGGCCTGGGACGACTTGTTGGGCGGGATTTCCATCAACTACGATTTGCAATTTCCCGGGGCTGTTTTTGCGCAGGGCTACGTCCTCAAACCCGAAACCGGCTTTTCCTATAACATCCCCTTCGTCGACCCATCCACATTGGGGCAAAGCAAGTTCACTGGGGCTGGCATTCTACTTGGGCCGACCGATAGCGCAATGCAACCCACTCGCAACATGAGCGGACTGCTCCTGCTGCGGAATATCTCCGTGATCCCCATCACGGTGATGCCGATACTGCAACAGGGAGACTCAAAGACCGCACTGCCCACGCTAACGCTGCAACAGGGACAATCGAGGCAAGTGAATGTCTCTGCCGACTCCGCACCGAGTGGGAACGGTCCGATCGGGATTGAGGTTCCTTTTTCCGGCAGTCCGGGCCAACTCTTGGCGCAGTGGTTCAGCGTGGACGATTCCGGGAATCTGGTGGTCGAAGCGCCTCTGCGCAGCCCGGCACCCGGCGAACGCGCTTCGGGCAATAATCCCTTCCTCCTGACAGGCGACTATACTTCCGTGACCTACATCAAGAACACTGGAGACAAGGCGGCGGCCGTTCTCATGTACATCCAGCACCCCGGCGGACAATACATGATTGGCCTGAAGCCAGTGAATCCCGGAGACACCATTTCCGTGGATATCCGCAAGTTGCGAGATGAGCAGGTGAAGGACGAGAATGGAGCGGTGTTGCCGTTGGATTTATCGACCGGGCAGATGATTTGGCGCTGGCATCACGGGGCGCCCATCGTGGGTCGCACCAGCGTGATGAGCCCGAGCCTGGGCATAGCCAGCAACCGAAGCTGCGTAGGTGGCTGCAACTGCGGGCCGGCCTCGGTTAGTTACGCTTTGCAGTCCATGACGCTTGCCGCGGGTGACACAAGCCCCGCGATCCTCGTCGAAACCCAGCAAGACTGCTTTGGGAATGTCACCTTCCAAGAGATAATTGCAAATAGCGGCTTTACCTGGACTACGAGCGACCACTCCGTCGCTGTTGTGGATAACGCTACGGGGATCGTCACGGCGATCGGTCCCGGGGCAAGCGGGCTCCAGGTAAGCGGCACCCCGGAAACAGCTTACTATTGGTGTTCTTGCGGCTTCCTGGATGGCGGCGGGGAATGCGATCCCGACCCGAACCAGAACCCTACTTTTTCTGCCCCGGCCACGCTCACGGTCCACGATTTTGTTATCAGCGGCGCACAGACAATCAAGGATGGCCAGCAAGGCACATTCAGCGTTACTGTGACAGGCGGCACAGCAACTGCTTACCAATGGTCCTTCTCGGCGCCAAGCGGCGCTGGGAATAGCCCCAACGTAAACTTTACAACTCCCGCGAGTTCACAGACGAACACGGACGGTCACTGGTTTGCAAAACCAAATGTTGCCTGCCCGTCTCAGACCGACCTGCCAAGCTACTATGACGCAGTTTACACCATCAAAGCCAAGGTGACTTTCAGCGATGGAAAGGACGCGACTAGGAGTGCAAAGCTAACTGTAAACGCCTACTGGAATCCAGCAGGCTTCGTCGATCCCAGCATCGCGGATGTCACCGGCGGACCACACATTGATGTCGATGCAAACGGAACCTGGCATGTCTTGGACAAGGGAACGCTCGCGCGCCAAGTACCCACTTCGGCGACGATCAATGTCATTTCAACAAGCCAGTTCTACACTAAGACTGTCCAGCACGAGCAGGTTCACGTGAATCAGTGGATCGCCGGCACAGGGCACCTTTGGGGGGACCTGTACAACCCGGATGAATTATTCAATCAGTTCAAGAATCTGACCGGCACTTCCCAGAGCGACCTGTTCAACAAACTCGTACAAGCCAAGACGACCTACATTAACGGCCAGGGTGCTCTGTATCAGCAGAGAATTACCCAGGCGGAACGCGAGGCCCATGTGGTATCTGATCCGATTCCTCCACAGTATGTCTATCAGAACTGTGGGCAATATTGAAGTTGAGGAGCGCTACTATGAAGAGTCCGAGCACGTGCGCCCCACTCCTTTTAGTCTTTCTCTTGACGGCGACATTCGCTATCAGTCAGATCGACACCGAGATACTCCCACCGGATAAGGACCTCGGCGATCTCTATCGGAGAGCCGCGGCCAGTCGTTTCGTGGTCTTGGCCACTGTACTGGAGTCAAGCGGGGTGGCAAAGCGTCTATCTGTGTCCGATAAAGAGAAAATGACAACGCCCGGGCCGGGCGGGAAAGGAGTGATCGTGTCTCTCCCTGCGTTGGGTGGTTCTCTCTACAAAGTTCGCGTGGAAGAGACCTTGTGTCGCCAAGGAGATTTTGACATTACCACCGCAGCGTCTCTCCGCTCCTCGACGGAACCTAGCCAGACGGAGTACATTTTCTTGCCCCGCAATGAGCCCATATTCACGGAGGGGCATCGACAAGAGATCCTCTTCCCTAGTCACCGCTACCTGCTTCTGCTGGCTGAGCCCAGCAAGGAGAGACAGCGCGAATGGACGAGGGTGTTCGAACTTGACCCTGGGCGAGACTATTATCGTGGTGAGCAACTTTCCCGCGGCGTTGTTCCTTTGACCCAACCTACAGCTCAGAATCCCTCACCCAAGCAGCCGCCCGTGGTTGAGAAGCTCAGGCTGCTTTGTCAAGCCGTGCGCCCCACCAAGCTCGAAGACAAATTATCAGGGCTGAAGAAACTTGAAGCGTCCGGCGACCCAGTGCTCCAAAAGGAGGCCAAGATAGCAGCCTCTGCGTTGCGCTCCCGAGCTGTTCCCCGCAAGAATTGAACTCGGTACTGCACCGAGATTCGACTGCATAGTCGTGGGTTTGTAATAAGGCTGACTCCATGGAATCGGCGTTTTACCTGCAGACAGGGCCCTGAATGTAATTCCTGGTTTTCTCGTCGCGGACACGCACAGTCTTAGCCTTGATGCACCTACTTGCTTGGGACCGAATGATAATCAAACTTTCAAACAGCACTTTTTTGCGACGATCCAGAACGTAAGGTTTGATCTAACGACCGTGGTGAACATTAGCCAGGGGCGCTTCTCGGGCACCCATAAGGTGGACGCCACAATCGGAGTGCCGTAGACTGTGTGCAAGTCGATGCGAGGTGGAATCATGCGTCGAGTCATTCTCTTATCCGTAGTAACCGCGCTGCCTCTCCTGACTGGATTGTCGACTGCAAGACAGGACCGACAATTCGATGACCATTCCAAGGACAAAGTTTTGGAGAAGAAAGTTAAGGGTCTCAGTCGACGCGAGGTCCTAATGGAAGAAGCGTTCGTCGCAACTCTCAGCGGCGCGGGCGTCCCCGGGGGAATCGTTAAAATTAGAGCTCAGGGCCATACTTTGAGACCCATCCGCGCGATCGAAATCTCTCAGGGTGCCTCCCTGCGCAGTGCATTGGACGCGATAACCTCGGAGGTGCCGCAGTACCGCTGGAGCGTGGAACGGTTGATTTGGTGCCCGTATCGATGATCCCAGCCTTACTCAACCTCCGGATTCGGGGGTTCAACTCCGGAGACGCGAGTAGCGGCGTAACTGTATCCGTACAGTCTTCAAACGACGCGACCCTTGTCGCCAATTTTGCCGTAAGCAGCAGCGCACCCGCTGGCAGCCACAGCGTAACAGTGACCGCATCCGGCCAGACGAGTAACGCAGGGAGCTTCTTCGTACAGGTTCCCACAAGCCTCTCCATCGTCACCGGCACCAGCTCCACAACATCTGAGAGCTCTTGTTCATTTACAGACATAAATGGCAATACTCAGACGGGCTGCGGTGTCATACGGAGTTTCATGTATCAAGTTAATGACCAGTCGGGACAACCGATCCAGGTAGCTGGTCTCCAAGTCTGGGATGAAATCAATACAACCTCACCCAACAACCTCGGTATCACGGGGTATGTGACTACCTGCACCCCTGCCAACACAGGCCCATGTGGCTTTACCACCAATTCACTGGGACAGTTTCAGGAGAATCGGCTCAGCGTCTGTGCGGGGGCGTGCCGCGTGAACAACAACTGCACGACAGGGGGCCCCACGAACGCAAACCAGGTCATCCATGTCGGGTCGTACGCGATCACGCAGAGTATCTCCTACTACTGTGACCACGTGACAGCAAACGGTCATTGAGGCTAAACATGCTCGCCAGAATTGCGGTATTGCTTCTGGCATTCCAATTCCTTGGGGCGGCGCGCCCGGCCTCACCTCCCTCGGTACCCGACGAGCTGAGGTCAAAGCTGGGCAAGCGCGTTACCGATTACAGCCTGGAAGCAAATAGTTTTGTTGAGGCGCTGACGCGTGTGGCCGGTGAATTCCAGATCCCAATTGGGATAGCTTGGGTGAACGCGCCTGCGGCAAGGGCCAAGGTTTCTCTCTCCATGAAAAGTGCGACCGTGTTGGAGCTTATTGAGGCGGTCGTGAAAACCCAGCCCGGATATGAGGTGAGCTTAGGAAAATCGGTTGTGCATGTGTCTTCGGCTAGCTGGGTGCCGGGCCGCCAGAGCCCCCTGACTCTCAAAGTCAAGAAATTCGAGGTGCACGGCGAAACTGTTGAGGTGGCTTCGCGCCAGCTCCACGACCTGGTTAGGATCGCGGCTTCACCTCCGAAACTACCCCCCGGTGGAGGCCATCGCGGAGGCGTTGCCGGAAGCCTTTTCGGCAATTCCGATGAACCCAAAATAAGCGTCCAGCTGAGCGATGTGACGATTGAAGATGCCCTCGACGCAATTATCCACGCGTCCGCCAGAAAGATCTGGATCGTCACGTTCTCGAATAGTTTGATCCTCACTCCGAAGGGTTTTCGTCGAACCCAAACGTTGTGGAACAATTTCCCAATTCCGGACTCTGAGCAGCCTCTCTGGGACCTGCTCCACTGGGGTGACGCTCTCCAGTTGACCGTACTCCCCGGGAAGTAACCGAGCAGCCCATCGTCCTTCGTTGCCGAGAATTAGGGACTCTTTCCGTCGAGCCCTGGACCGCCTTGAGGGACAGGAACCACCCAGCGATTCATGGGCCGACATCCACTAAATCGGCCAAGCAAAATTCTCTTCGCCGAGTTTGACCTCGAGAAACCCTTCCGCGGGGAGAACGTCAATCGGCAAACCGCCTTCCCAGAGCGCCACGCCGAGGGAAATGGACTTGCGGCCTTCGAACGGAAACAGTTTACGCGAGACCGAGATCTCCAGAATTTTGTCGAACGCGGCGCCTACCATTTCGTCCGGCCCAAGCAGACAGACATCCTTCGATTCCACCAGGTAGCCGGCGAGCGCGCCGTTCTCGATGCGCACGACGATGCGGACTTCGTCGCCGTTGCGCACGGTGATGCGGAATTCGCAGTCGCCCAGTTCGTGCCGCGCCTCTTCGAACGGGTCCACGCGGATATAAAGGAAGTCCGCGTCGAAACCGTAGTTGAGGATGTGCAGCGTGTGAACGCGCCCGTGCATCGCCGCGCCGCTGCGGTCCACTGAGTAGAGTCCCGCGCCGAGCCATTCGAAGTACGAAGTTTCCCGGCCGTCCACCGTGACGCGCAGAAGCGAAGCCGGCGGCGAGATCACGCCGCGCTCGGGCTGGCGCTTGATGGGCTCGGCCAGTTCATCGGGAGCTTCGGCGCCGAGTTGGAGATAGATTTCGGTGAGGTGCTTGCGATAGAGCGCGTCGAATTCCGCGTCGTTGGCCGTGCTGTGCTCGGGTCCGTACCACCAGCACCAGTCGCTGCCCTCGGCGGCAAGGACGGATTCGTAGGCCGCGGCGAGCTGCGTTTCGCTCGGGGCATCAGAGATGCCCCGGGCGCGTTGCTCGGCCGCAGCGGCGTAGAAATCGCGCGCGTTGCGAAGCAACTCCCACGCTTTCACGTCCTCGGGGTGGCCCATCCACACGTCGAAATTGGCGTTGATCCAAGAAGCAGGAAAAATGTGCTGCGTGGTGGCAATCTCGCCCGCCTGCTCGAGCGCTTCGGAAACGGTGAGCGCGCGGATGTCGGGATCGCTCTCAATCCGTCGGTAAAACTCGCGCAGGAATTCGCGGCCCGCGCCCGGGTAATACTCCCAGGCGTTTTCGCCGTCGAGAAAGATGGAAACGGTCAGAGGTCGGCCGGTCTGGACACGCTCGCCGATCGCGCGCAGACGGCGGTGCAGGTCTTCCGCGGCGGCCGCGCCGTTCATGCGGCTGTAGACGAAGCCAATCAGGTCGGACAGGTAATGATCGCGGAAGAAGCCGGTGATCTCGCGCGCGCCGAGTTTCAAACGCAGCGGGGCGTAAAGGCGATCCGCGTTTGCGGGGACGCCGGCGGCGTCGCGGCCAAAGCCGGCGCTGAGCGTGTGGCCAAGGACGCCCTCGTCGGTACCGAACCAGCGAAAGCCCAACTCGGCGGCGATTCTTAGAGCCTCATCCGAAACGCTGCCCTCCGAAGGCCACACACCCGCCGGCGGGGCGCCGAAGACGCGTTCGTGGAATTGCCGCGCGCGAGCCAACTGTTCGCGGGCGTCTTCAGGATGACGAAAGGGCGGCTGCGGCGTGGGCGTCGAGGCGTTCGACACGCGCGCGATTTCCGAATCGCAGACCAGCGGCAGAATGGGATGATAGAACGGCGTGGTCGAGAGTTCGATCTGGCCGCTCTGCGCCGCGCGGCGATATTCCAGCAAGACTTCGCCGAGCAGTTCGAGCTGCTTGGCGCGCAGTTCCCACTTCTCTTCTTCTGTGAAATTCGCGCCCTTGGTGGCCAGCCGCGAAACGACCGGATCGTTCGCCAGCCATTCTTCGTCCATCCACGCGAGCTGTGAGAGCACCTGAAGGTCGCGCCAGTCGCGTTCGGCGAACGCGACCGCCTGCGTGGCGGCGTCAGACGATTCGCGGGCGGTGCGCGCGCGTTCGAAGAGTTCGACGAAGCGCGGCCATCGGCGCAACAGCGTATCGCGATTTACCTGGAACGCCCGGATGAGTATCTCGGCCTTGTCCTCGTCGTCGAGGTGCTCCACCGGGCGGAAGGCGAGGTCGAACCACGGCTCGGAGAATTGCCCGCTAGCGTACTCTTCGAGCTGCATCACCAGCGAAGGCACCAGATTGAATGTGGCGTGAACGCCGGGAAACTCGCGGAGCACACGCACCATCCCATAGTAGTCCTTCAGTGCGTGAAGGCGCGTCCAGGGGAGGACGTAGCGCCCCGAGGAAGGGTCGCGGTACTGCGGCTGATGCATGTGCCAGAGCAGGATCAGGTGAATCCGGTTCATCCGCGAATGCCCTTTTCTCGCGCCTGCGTGCCGCACGGTACAGAGCGGGGCGCCGTGCTATGATGGCCGGCCCGAACGATGCGCATCATTGACCGCTATATCTGCCGCGAAATTGTCTCCCACGCGCTGGTGGGCCTGACGATTTTCACGTTCGTATTCTTCGTGCCGCAACTCGTAAAGCTCATGGAGCTGGTGGTTCGACACTCGAACTCGACGAGCGACGTCGCGCTTCTCTTCCTTTCTACATTCCCCGGCGTGTTCACGTTTACGCTGCCGATCGCCGTGCTCGTCGGCGTGATGATCGGCCTGGGTCGCCTGTCCGCCGACAGCGAATTGATCGCCATGTCCGCGTCAGGAATCGGACTCCGCCGGCTGCTGGTGCCGGTGGGCGTGTTGGCGCTGGGGACTACGGGGCTCACGCTGGCCATGACCCTGTGGCTCGGTCCCGCGGCGATGCGGACCTTCCGCGGGCTTCAGGAGCGCATGATTTCGACCCAGGCATCGTTTCAGGTGCAGCCGCGAGTGTTCGACGAGCGCTTTCCGAGACTCGTCCTCTACATCGAGGACGTCGCCGCGGCGGGCACGCGCTGGCGCGGCGTCTTTCTGGCGGACTCGAATGGGGAGAGCGGGTCACGTTTGACGCTGGCGGAGGAGGCCATTGTAATTGCGGAGCGCGAGCAGGGCAAGCTGCAGATTCACTTGAGTAACGGCAGCACGCACGAGCTTTCGATCAAGGAGCCGGATCGCTACTCGGTGACCACGTTCGGCGAAAGCGACTGGCCGGTGGAAATCAAAGACACCTCCGCCGCCCGCGCGGTCCAGACCACTCCACAGGAGCGCTCGCTGTCGTGGCTTGCAGCCGAGCGCGGTCCCCGGTGGCGTGAGGCGCGCGTCGAACTCTACCGCCGGTTTGCGTTTCCCGCGGCTTGCCTGGTCTTCGCCTTGCTTGCGGTACCACTGGGAGCGCGGCCACGGCGCGGCGGGCGCGCCATCGGCTTCCTGGTGACGGTCGTGCTGGTCTGCGGCTACTACCTCGTCTTCGTTTCGGGAACTGGCCTGGCGCGCGCGGGCACTCTGCCGCCTTCGATCGGGGTCTGGACGGCGAACCTGCTGACCGGCCTCATCGGACTTGTCCTGCTGCCGCGGATGGAGCGTACCGGCGGGGGCGATCCTCTGGCGCGCATCGCGGACGCGCTGACATTCTGGCGGCACGAACCGGCCCCGGCAAATGGCGCCGCCGCTGCTGCGGAAGCCAATGGCAGCAAACAGAAATCGAGACCCTTGGGCGGTCCGGCACGAATCGGAAGGATGCGCTTTCCGCTGCTGATAGACCTATACGTCCTGCGGAGCTTCCTCTTCTACTTCTCCGTGATTTTGGTGAGCTTTCTCTTCCTGGTGGAAACGTTCACGTTTTTCGAACTGCTCGACGACATCGCGCGCCACCGCACGCCCTTCTTCACCGTGGTGGACTATTTCCTGTACCTCGCGCCGGGCTTGCTCTATCAACTGGCGCCGCTCGCGGCGCTGGTTGGCGTGCTCGTCACCCTGGGCCTTCTCGCCAAAAACAACGAAATCGTGGCCTTCAAGGCCGCGGGAGTCAGCCTCTATCGGCTGGCGATGCCGCTTTTCGCGCTGGGCCTTGCGCTGGCCGGCGGCCTGCTGCTCATGGACGAAACCTACCTGCCCTATGCGAATCAACGGCAGGACGCCCTGCGAAACCAGATCAAGGGCCGCCCGGCGCAAACCTTTTTCCAGCCGCGCCGCCGCTGGATTTTCGGCGAGAACGACAAGATCTACAATTACGAGCTCTTCGACGCCGACAAGCGCCTCTTCGGCGGATTGAACGTGGTCGAGCTGGACCCCGCGACGTTTCAGATGCGCCGCCGCGTCTTCGCTGGCCGCGCGTTTTGGGATGACACGCGCAGAAGATGGCAGCTCGAATCCGGATGGGTGCGCGACTTCTCCGGCTCGAACGTGGATCGCTACATCCCCTTCCGCCATATCGAACTCGCGGAATTGACCGAGCCGCCCAGTTATTTCAATCGCGAAGTCCGCCAGTCCTACCAGATGAACTGGCGCGAATTGCAGCAATACATCGCGGAACTCCGCCAGGCGGGCTTCGACGTCGCGCGCCTTACCGTGCAATGGCACAAGAAGCTCGCCTACCCGCTGATTGCGCCGGTGATTATGCTGCTCGCCGTCCCGTTCGCCTTCCTGGTGGGCACGCGCGGCGCAGTGGGCGGCGTCGCCCTGGGAGTGGCCATCGCCATCGTTTATTGGGCGATCGCGGCGCTCTTCGAAGCCATGGGAGCCGTGGGACAACTGCCGCCTTTACTTGCGGGCTGGACGCCCGACGTGATCTTCGTTTTTGTGGGGATTTATTTCTTCCTGAAGATGCCGACCTGAGGCTTGCCTCAGGGCCTCGATTTCTTCCTCGAACCGGACCGGCCGCCCGTGAACCAACTGAATCCCACGCGCACTTGCACCGTGTTGATGCCCGGATTGGGTGTGGCCAAGCCGGCGTTGGAAATGTGCACGTAACGAACTTCGAGGCTGGGGGTGATTGTCCTGCCGTAGAAGTAGAAACCCAGGGCCGCGCCGGAGGTGAAATTCACCCGCGAAGTTCCCGCGGGCACCTGCTTGTTGGTGAAGAGCGGGCCGCCGGCCAATTCGAGATAGGGTGCGATTTTTTCGCCGCCCTCAAAATTCCACTTTAGGATCAGCGGATCGATCCCGAAGCCATAAACCTTCTGCGCCGGTTGAAATACCAAGAAAAGCGGCACAACCTCGGCGGCATATTCGATGTTTCCGCGGAGGAATCCCGGTCCGTGCGGGCCGGTGAGGATCCAGCCGTAACGTGCGCCCACGTTGAAGACTCCCGTGTTGCTGGTGCCGCCAGGCACGCTGTGCCCGCCGCCGGTCCACAATTGCAGTTCGTGGCTGCCCTTCTCGGGGCGCGACTGCGCGCGGGCGACGGGTGCACACAGCGAAATCATCAATAAAATCGCGGCTAGAACAGCAGCGGGGCCTGCGTGGCGCAGCGTCGGTCGCTTCATGAATCTCCTTGTCGATCTTCTCATCGGGCTTCTCATTGGGTTCTCATCGGGGAAGCAGCGAGCGAATTTTTTGGATCACCAGATCGATTCCGACCTCGTTGTGGCCGCCCTCGGGAATGATCACGTCGGCGAAGCGCTTGGAAGGCTCGATAAACTCTATGTGCATCGGCCGAACGGTGGAAAGATACTGTTTGACCACGGAATCGAGCGTGCGTCCGCGCTCGCTGAGGTCGCGCCGCAGACGGCGGATGAAGCGCAGATCGGCGTCGGTATCCACGAAGATCTTTACGTCCATCAATTCGCGCAGCGCGGCGTTATCGAAAATCAGGATGCCTTCGAGGATGATCGCCGCGCGGGGTTCCAGACGCACGGTTTCTTTCCGCCGTAGGTGCTGCGTGAAGTCGTACACGGGCCGCTCGACCGCCTGGCCGTCGCGCAAGCGCCGCACGTGCTCGGCCATGAGCTGCGTTTCGATGGAATCGGGATGATCGAAATTGATTTTGTTGCGCTCCTCCATCGAGAGCTGCGAGAGGTCGCGGTAATAATGATCCTGCTGGAGCAGGAGCACGTTTTCCGCCGGCAGCGCCTTCATCACGCGGTCGGCGATCGTGGTCTTGCCGGAGCCGGTGCCCCCGCTGATCCCCACGACGAGTGAACGTGCAGCCATGCAGCCTCCTGTCGGCGGACCGACCTAGCGCTTCTTCCCCTTGGACTTGCGCTTGCCCTTACCTTTGCGCTTGCCCGCGGCTTTCTCTTCGATAACGGCTTGCGCCGCAGCCAGGCGCGCGATGGGCACACGGAACGGCGAAGCGCTGACGTAGTCCATCCCCGCGCCGTGGCAGAATTCCACGCTGGGCCCGTCGCCGCCGTGTTCGCCGCAGATGCCGATTTTGAGTTTGGGCCGCGTCGAGCGGCCCTTCTCGATGGCCCACTTCATCAGCATGCCCACGCCGGCGATGTCCAGTGACTGGAACGGATCGTCCTTGAAGATGCCCGCTTTCTTTTCGTCCACGTAGTCCGGGAGGAAGCGGCCGGCGTCGTCGCGCGAGAGCCCCATGACCGTCTGGGTGAGATCGTTAGTGCCGAAGGAGAAGAACTCGGCCACCTCGGCGATCTCGTCGGCCAGCAACGCCGCACGAGGCAACTCGATCATGGTGCCAACCAGATATTCAAGTTTCATCTTCGATTCCCTGATGATGGCCTCGGCAACCCGGCGCGTCTCCACCTCAAGGATTTGCAGCTCTTTTTTGTCCAAAATGAGCGGGATCATTATCTCAGGTAATACTTTAACTCCTGCTTTTTTGCACTCAATCGCTGCTTCGATGATGGCGCGGACCTGCATCTCCAAGATTTCCGGATAGGTGATACAGAGCCGGCAGCCGCGATGGCCCAGCATGGGGTTGGCTTCCTTCAGTTGCTCGACACGCCGGATCACGGTTTCCACCGGGACGCCGATTTTCTTCGCCAGTTCTTCCTGTTTGTCGCGATCGTGGGGCACGAATTCGTGCAGCGGAGGATCGATCAGCCGGATGGTGACCGGGCAGCCGTCCATGGCTTTGAAGATGCCGATGAAATCGCGCCGCTGGAACGGCAGGAGCTTGGCCAGCGCCTTGCGCCGCGCTTCCCTGTCCTCGGCCACGATCATTTCCTGGATGGCGAGCTGCCGTTCGGTGCTGCGCTCGGGCTGCTCGAAATCCTTGAAGAACATGTGCTCGGTGCGGCACAGCCCAATACCTTCGGCCCCCATTTCACGCGCCTTGGTGGCGTCGTGCGGCGTATCGGCGTTGGTGCGCACGCGCAGACGGCGCACGGCGTCACACCATTTCATCAGCGTTTGATAGGCCGGCGGAAACTCCGGCATCACCAGCGGGATCTCGCCTTCATAGACCGCGCCTTCGTTGCCGTCGAGCGTAATCCATTCGCCCTGGCGGATTGTTTTCCCGCCCACGCGCATCTCTTTCTTCGCGTAGTCGATGTCGAGCGTCTCCGCACCCACGATGCAGCACTTGCCCCAGCCACGCGCCACCACAGCGGCATGGCTTGTCTTGCCGCCGGTGGCGGTGAGAATGCCTTGAGCAACGAACATGCCGCCCACGTCTTCGGGACTGGTTTCGCGGCGGACGAGAATCACGCGCTCGCCATTGTGCGCCATCTCCTCGGCTTCGTGCGCGGTGAAGACGGCCTTGCCGACTGCCGCGCCGGGCACGGCGTTGATGCCGGTGGCCAGCTTGCGGCCGGTGAGCGATTGCCGGGGGATCTTGGAATCGATGACGGGATAGAAGAGCCGTTCGATGTCTTCGGACTTGATGCGCTCGATGGCTTCAGCCTTCGAAATCAATCCTTCGCTCACCATGTCCACGGCCATTTTAAACGTCGCCGTTGGGGTGCGCTTCCCTACGCGCGTCTGCAGCATGTAGAGCGTGCCGTCCTCGACGGTGAACTCCATGTCCTGCATGTCGCGATAATGCTTTTCGAGGATGCTGCGCACGCGCTTGAGCTGCTTGTAAACTTTGGGCATGAGGCGCGCCATCTCCGTGAGGTGCATCGGCGTGCGGATGCCGGCCACGACGTCTTCACCCTGCGCGTTGATCAGGAAATCACCGTAGAAGCTCTTCTCGCCGGTGCTGGGGTCGCGCGTGAAGCAGACGCCGGTGCCAGAGTTCTCGCCGGTGTTGCCGAAAACCATCTGTACGACATTGACGGCCGTGCCCAGCAGGCCGGTGATCTTCTCCACGCGGCGGTAAGTCACAGCCTTCTCCGCCATCCAGGATTCGAAGACCGCGCCGATGGCGCCCCAGAGCTGCTCCTGCGGATCTTCCGGGAAATCCTTGCCGGTTTTGCTGCGGAAGTACTGCTTGTATTCCTTGACCAGGTCGCGCCAGCCTTCGGCGGAAACTTCGGTGTCCACCTTCACTTTCAGGCGGTCTCGCATGGCGCGGAGGCGGGCTTCAAGTTCTTCTTTAGGTAGTCCGATGACGACGCTCGAGTACATCTGCACGAAGCGGCGGTAAGCATCCCAGGCGAAGCGTTCGTTCTTGGTGTAGCGCGCGAGGCCCTCAACGGACTGCGAGTTCAGGCCGAGATTGAGAATGGTTTCCATCATTCCCGGCATAGAGCGCGCGGAGCCGGAGCGTACGCTGACGAGGAGCGGATTCTTGGCATCGCCGAGTTTCTTGCCTGTGACTTTTTCGAGGCGAGCCAAATTTGACTTCACCTGCCCGGCGAGACCGGCGGCGTACTTCCTGCCGTGTTTGAAAAAATGATCGCAAGCGACTGTCGTGATCGTGAAGCCTGCGGGGACGGGCAAGCCGATGCGCGTCATTTCCGCGAGCCCGGCGCCTTTGCCGCCGAGCAGGTCCTTCATATCGCCGTGGCCTTCGGCTTTTCCCGCGCCAAAAAAATAGACGTATTTCACTGGGACGTTTTCTCCTTGGAAGGAATGCTTCTCAGTTTTCGCTTGACTATTGTTGCGCACTGTTCAGTCGGCGCGCCGACGAATTTGTCGTGACTCGCGCAAAACCAACACTTAAAGTAATACTTTATGTACTGAGGTCGGCCTCTCGCCTTCACCGGCCCTCGCCTGATGCAATTTCGGAAAAGTCCGCGATGGTTGAGAATTCACTAAGAAGTTCCGCGAGCAGCGTCAGGCGGTTCTTGCGCACGTTCTCGTCTTCGGCCATCACCAGCACCTCGTCAAAAAACCGGTCCACAGCCGGGCGCAGCTCGGCGATCTCCTGCAACGCCTCGCGGTACTTCCCCGCTTTCTTGAGCTCGCTGGACTTCCGCGCAACTTCCGTGGCCGCGCGATGCAGGTCGCGCTCCGCGGTGTCCGTGAACACTTCGGGATGGACCGCGCTGCCGCGCCACGTGGATGCCGGGCCCGCCTTTTCCAGAATCTTACGGATGCGTTTGAAGCTGACAGCGAGCGGCTCGAAATTCTTCGTCCGACGGATGGACTTGAGCGCTTCGAGGCGGCGGACGGCGTCCACCAGATCATCAGCGCCTGCAGCCAGCGCCGCGCTCACTTCGTCGTAGGCGAAGCCCATGCGCTCGCGCAGGATGTAGCGGGTGCGGTCGAGCAGGAATTCGAGCACCTGTCTCTCAACCTGTGGCGTGACCCGCATTTTCGGCGCGTGTGTGGCCAGCGCCTTCCCTGCCGCGGCAACCGTGGCGGAAAGAGAGAGCGGCAGTTTGCGTTCGAGAATTATCTTGACCACGCCGAGCGCCGCGCGGCGCAGGGCGAAGGGATCGCTCGAGCCCGAAGGAATCATGCCTGCGGCAAAGCAGCCCACCAGCGCGTCGAGTTTATCGGCCATGGCCACGGCGCAGCCCGTGTAGTTGCGCGGGATCTGATCCTCGGGGCCGACCGGCCGGTAGTGATCGTAGATGGCCCAGGACACTTCTTCAGGTTCTCCTTGAGCTTTTGCGTAGAGGCCACCGACGATCCCTTGAAGCTCCGTAAACTCGCGAACCATGTCCGTGACCAGGTCACACTTGGCGAGTTCCGCGGCGCGGTCGGCCTCGGCCACGCTGGACTGAGGAATGCCGGAGTTGAACCACTGCTCGGCCAACCAGCGCGAGAGCCAGCGCATGCGTTCGACCTTGTCGTGGTAGCTGCCCAGGCGCGATTCGTAGGTGACGCTCGCGAGGCGCGGCAGGTAGTCGGCGAGCCGACATTTCTGATCGGCCTGCCAGAAAAACCTCGCGTCCGCAAATCGCGCGCGCAACACGCGCTCGTGTCCCGCGCGAACCACTCCGCCGGAATCGCTGGCCAGATTGATCACGGCCAGGAAGTGCGGAGCAATTTCACCGCGTGCGTTTTCCACGGCGAAATACTTCTGGTGATCCCGCATCACCGTCACCAGGATTTCCTGAGGCAGGTCCAGGTAGCCGGGATCGAAATCGCCCAGTATCACGCTTGGGTATTCGTTGAGGTAGGTAACGAGCTCGGTGAGTCCGGGATCGCTGTGCGCACGAAGGCCCTTGCGAACGGTCAGCGCGTGAATCTCTTTCTCAATTTTCTTTCGCCGGTCGGCGGGACGTGCCAGGACGTAGCATGAGCGCAGACGGCGCTCGTAATCCCGCGGCCCGCTCACGGCCACGCGCGCCTTGCCGAGGAAGCGGTGTCCGGCGGAAAACTTCGCCGGCTTCAGGCCGTCGATTTCGAACTGGAGCGGCTGGCCATCGAGCAGGGCCACGATCCAGCGAATCGGCCGGATGAAGCGCAAGCCATCCGCGGTCGTCCAGTACATGCTGCGCGGCCAGGGAATCTCCCGGATGGCGCGAGGAACAACCTCCGAGAGAATCTGCCGCGCCGGGCGGCCGCGCTCGACTTGCTTCGCCGCAAGGTATTCCCCGCGCGGTGTCGATACGGTGTGGAGGCTTGCAACCGGGACGCCCTGCTTCGCCGCAAAACTCTCTGCAGCGCGAGTCGGCTGGCCGACGGAATCGTAGGCCACCGATTTCGGCGGGCCGGTGACCTCGCGCGTCACGTCCGCCTGCACGGTGCGCAGGCCGCTGGCCATGGCCACGAGCCGCCGAGGTGCGCCGAAAGTTTCAATCTTCGCGCGATCAAGGAGATTTGCCGAGGTCAAATACTTCTCAAGTATTACTTGAAGCTCTTGCGCGGCGTGCGCGATCATCCCGGCAGGGATTTCTTCGCATCCAATCTCAAGAAGAAACTCGCTCGCGCCCTTCATGAGGCCACCTGGGCGTTCTCAGAGCGCGACGCCGTGGAGGACTGTTGCTCGAGATAGATTGCCGCGACACGGCAAGCCAGGGCGCGCACTCTGCCGATCAGGGCAGCACGTTCGGTCGTGGAAATGGCTCCGCGCGAATCCAGCAGGTTAAACAAGTGCGAGCATTTCAGGCAGAGATCGTAAGCCGCGAGCACGGGGAAGCGCCGCTTCCCTTCCGCGTCCTGGTCCAAGTAGGAGCGGAGCAAGCGTTCGGCTTCCTTTTCGCTCAGGTCAAAGAGCTGTCGCGTGGTGTCCGTATCGGCCTGCTCGAAGCTGTACACGGAGAATTGCTGCTCCTCAGCAAGGCGAACTTGCCCGTAGGTGCGGTCTGCGGACCAGCGCAGGTCGAAGACGTTGTCCACTCCCTGCAGGAACGCCGCGATGCGCTCGAGGCCGTAGGTCAACTCCACCGAGACGGGATCGAGATCGATTCCCCCGCACTGCTGGAAGTAGGTGAATTGCGTGATCTCGAGGCCGTCGAGGAGCACTTGCCATCCGATTCCCCACGCGCCGAGCGTGGGCGATTCCCAGTTGTCCTCTTCGAAGCGGATGTCATGGCGACGGAGATCAATGCCGATAGCGCGTAGGCTGGCGAGATAGACGTCCTGCACATCGGCCGGCGCGGGCTTCAAGATCACTTGAAGCTGCATGTGTTTGTAGAGGCGGTTGGGATTCTCGCCGTAGCGACCGTCGGCGGGCCGACGTGAAGGCTGGATGTACGCGACACGGTAAGGCTCCGGTCCGAGCACGCGCAGAAAAGTTTCCGGATGCATCGTGCCTGCACCCACTTCCACATCGTAGGGTTGCTGGAGGACACAGCCGCGCTCGGCCCAGAATTCCTGCAGGCGGAGAATCAGCCGCTGAAAGTCGAGCCCTTTGGGGACTTCATGTTTTACTTTAGATTTCATCCCTGCGTCTCAAGTAACTCCCGGGTGATCAGTTTACGTTCCATGTGGTGCTCGATGAGGTCGAGCAGATACTCACTTAATTGTTTCAAATCCTCGGCGTCAACTTTTTCCTTCATCAAATTCTCGAGCTTCTCGGCGATGATTCGCCGGGCAAGTTGCGCCGCGCCCGCCGAGAGAACCCGCATCCCCGGCCGGCGGCATTTTTCGCAAGCCACGCCGGCTCCGGAGGCCGTGGTGTAGAGCTTCTCGTCCTTCAGTTCCCTGCCACAACGGGAGCAGCGGTCCAGCGGCGGCAGCCAGCCGCCCAACCTCAACATCCACAGCTCGAAGTACGCCAGCGGCAGAGCGGCGCCTGTGCCGCGGTCAATCGCGGCCGCGGTCAAGAGAATCAGCCGGAAGACCGCGTCGCTCGGCTCGCGCTCCGGCAGCAGCGCCTCGGAAATCTCGCTCACCGCGGCCAGCGCGAGGCTGGCGCCATAATCCTTCTGCACCTCGAGGAACGAGCGAACCAGCTCGCACTGGTTAATGCGCACCAGCTCCCGCGTTTCCCTCTCGTAGAACCAGATCCGGATATGGGAGAGCGGTTCGAGGGTTGATCCGAACCTGCTGTTGGGGCGTCGAGCCCCGCGAGCCACGCCGCGCAGCCGGCCGGTGGAGCGACCGAAGAAACTGACCAGGCGATCCGCTTCACCCAGTGGAAAGGTGCGCAGGATGATGGCCTCCGATTCCCTCAGTGGCATCCGCGTGTCGGCGCGCCGACCACCCTGCACGAACACGTATTCAACGCATCACAGGGCCATCGCCGCGGCAAAATACGAAACACACTTACTTACCACACGCGCGAACATCGCGCAAATGATAAACGCTCAGAAAGAAAAAATATTTGTTCGCCTATTCCCCGCAGACCAAGTTTCTGTGAAATCTGTACCATCGTTGCATCCAGAATCGCACAGGAAGGTGCACCAAACTGAGATTTGGGCTTCTCCGCCGCCGGCTTCACCCGGCACGTTTGTGCAAATGGCCGTGTCCAGAGCGGCAATCTGAGCGGTCCAAAAATATGTTAACTGCCGCCCGGAACCCCGGAAAATTATCAGACGCCGCAAGCCGCGTTTGCGCTTGAATTCCCCGCAGACTCCGCTACAGTCCTCTCGCCGTGCCGGAGAGCGTCCCCATGGTGGATGTGGTTGGCGTGGGCCTGAATGCCACGGACACGCTGATTCGATTGCCCCACTTCCCCGCTTTCGATTCCAAGGTCGAAGTTCGCGCGGTTGAGGTCTGCCCCGGCGGCCAGGTGGCGAGCGCGACGGTGGCATGCCAGCGCTGGGGCCTCAGCACACGCTACGTTGGGAAGGTTGGCGATGATGATGCAGCCGGAATGCAGCGGCGAGCATTTGAGCGCGAAGGAGTCGAGGCGCACCTCGCCATCGCTCCCGGATGCCGAAGCCAATCGGCCTTCATTCTGGTTGACGAGGCCTCCGGCGAGCGGACAATCCTGTGGAACCGGGACGCCCGGCTGGAGCTGCGGCCGGAGGAGTTGCTCCGAGAGTGGGTGGTGCGATCGAAAGCCTTGCTCGCAGATGGGCACGACACGGCTGCCGCCACAGCCGCGGCGCGATGGGCGCGTGAGGCCCGTATCCCGGTGGTCGCGGACCTCGATAACCTCTACCCTGGAGTTGATGTTTTACTTGAGAATGTGGACTACCTCGTCTCGTCCCAAGAGTTCCCTGCGAGTCTGTTGGGGGAGAAGGACCTTCTCAAGTCGCTGCCCCGGCTGGCCGAGCGATTCGGCTTGCGGATCGCCGGGGCGACCCTCGGGCGCGGCGGCGCACTGGCCTGGGACGGTTCGCGATTCATCTATTCCCCTGCCTACCGGGTGAACACAGTTGACACAACAGGCGCGGGAGACGTTTTCCACGGAGCTTTCGTCTACGCGCTGCTTCAAGGATGGCACGTGGACCAGATGCTGGATTTCTCTTGCGCCGCCGCCGCGCTGAACTGCACGGCGATGGGCGCGCGGGGCGGGATTCGCCCTCTCGGGGATGTGCTCAAGTTGATGGAGGAAGGCGAGCGCTACCCCCTCTATTCAATCCGAAAGAACTCCGGCGCGCGGCCAATTCTTAAGTGATACGTGAAGTTGCCACCGGCCCTCTACCAGCATAGACTCGCAGACTCATGCTCCCACTCAAGGATGACAACCCGAGGCGCACGACGCCCGTCGTCACCATCGTCCTGGTGATCGCGAACGTCATCGCGTTCCTGTACCAGGTGTCGCTTGGGCCCCGGGCCGGGCAAGAACTCGTCTTCGAACTCGGTATGATTCCCGCGAGGCTTCCGGCGCTCTTCCACGGCGAGGTGCCTTTCAGTCTCAATTCGCTTGAGTGGGTCTTCTCTCCGCTGCTAAGCAGCATGTTCCTGCACGGCGGCTGGATGCACCTGATCGGCAACATGTGGTTCCTGTGGATCTTCGGCGACAACGTGGAGGACTTCTTCGGCCACTTCAAATACCTGGCCTTCTATCTGTTCTGCGGGGTGGGAGCAGGGATGACGCACACCTTGCTCAACCTAAACTCCATGGTGCCGACCGTGGGGGCCAGCGGCGCGATTTCGGGTGTGATGGGAGCCTATATCGTGCTCTATCCGAGGGCGCGGGTCCTGACCCTTGTGCCGCTGGTGATTTTCTTCTTCACCGTGCGCCTGCCGGCGATGGTGATCTTGGGCTACTGGTTCGTAATCCAGTTCTTCAGCGGCCTGGGATCGCTCAATGCGGCATCGGAGGGCGGCACGGCCTTCTGGGCGCACATCGGCGGGTTTGCGCTTGGCGCGCTCATCGCCGGCGCGGTGCGCGATACCTGACGCAACCTGCCGAGGATTCTATCCGCGTGAAGCGGCGTGCTTGGCGGCGTGATCTGCGAGCCAGTCCCCCGCCGCGCGTGTGCCGAGTACCCCGCCGAGGTCGCGCGTCATGCGGCCTTCTTTGATGGAAGCCTTCACCGCGGCGCGCATGGCGTCTGCGCCCGCCTCCCAGCCAAGGTGATCCAACATCATGCCCGCCGCCAGCACCGCGCCGATGGGATTGGCGACGTCTTTGCCCGCAAAGCGCGGCGCCGAGCCGTGCACCGGCTCGAAGAGCGAAACCTGCCCCGGATGGATGTTGCCCGAAGGCGCCAGGCCCATTCCTCCGGCGAGCTGCGCGCCGAGGTCGCTCACGATATCGCCGAAGAGGTTGCAGGTCACGATGACCTGGAACTGCGAGGGGTCGCGCACCATCTCCATGGTCAGCGTGTCGATGTAGAAGTGGTTGGACTCGATGTCGGCGTATTCCGCGCGCACTTCGGCAAAAACGCGCTGCCACAGGTCGTGGCCGAAGGTGAGCGCATTGGATTTGTCACTCATGGTCACGCGGGTGAGTTTGTGCCGCCGCGCAAACTCGAAGGCGTAGCGGATGATGCGCTCGACGCCCTTGCGGGTGTTGATGTCTTCCTGCGTGGCGATTTCATCGGGTGTGCCGCGTTTGAAGACCCCGCCCATGCCCACGTAAATCCCTTCGGTGTTTTCGCGGATTACGGTAAAGCGGACGTCGGCTTCACCGCGATCGCGCAGCGGTGTCAGACCCGGCGCGAGCAGTTCGACGGGACGCACGTTGGCGTAAAGATCGAGCTTGAAGCGCAAGCCCAGGAGAATATCCGCGGCATGCTGATTGGAGGGCACGCGCGGATCGCCCAGAGCGCCGAAGAGGATGGCGTCGAAATCGCGCCGGAGCGCGGCCGGGGCCTCAGCGGGCAGCGTGGTGCCGTCGCGAAGAAAACGATCGGCGCCCCAGTCGAATTCGGTGAACTCCAGTTCCCTGCCGCCCGCGGTCGCCACGGCGCGCAGGACTTTCAAGGCCGCGGCGATCACCTCTTTGCCGATGCCGTCGCCGGGGATGACGGCGATTCGCTTGCGTTCGCCGCGCGCGGCGGGCTTGGCCGGCGATGTTGAGAGAGTCATTCGTCTGTCAGGAGCGTCATTCGGGGCGAAAGCTAGCACGCTGGGCGAGCAGAGTCAACGAGGCGGCTGAATAGCTAGCAGTAAACTATATATGTTATTAAATAGCTCTGGGAAACGACGGATGTGAACCGAAAACGCCGAATTACTCCAAAATGAGGTGGGCAAACCGTGACCCGTATGACCAGGCTTTTATTGCCCGGTGTTCCGCGGAACACCGGGGCAAGGTTCAATCGAAGTACTCGGCTGGTGGGGTGGGTGCAGGAATCGGGACGCAGGCCGGAAAACGCCCCGGAATGCGAAGACGGTGAACTTGACCGGCTTCAAGTCAGCTTGGATTGGCTCTCGCGTGGGCCAGACTCAATCGCATAAACCCCGGCAAAGATGAGGGCGCCACCAATCAGAAGGCTCTGCGTAAAGCGCTCCCCCAGCCAGCCGATGCCCATCAGCGTGGTGGCCACGGGCTGGATGTAAGCAATGGTCGCCACGCGCGAAGCGGCCATATAACGCAGCGCCCAGAAATAAATCAGGTAGGCGATCACTGAAGCGAAAAGGGCCATGAAGCCCAGGCCCGCCCAACCCGTCCACCCGGGCGAGGCCCAGCCTCCGGGGACGGCGGAGAGTTCGCGGGCCTGGCGAATGGCGAGCGGCAGGATGAGTACGGCACCGACTAGGTAGTTGAACGTGTTCATGGCCAGAGTCTCGTATTCCGCAGCCACTTTTTTGCTGAACACGGTATAGAGCGAAAAGCCGATCGAGCCGATGAAGGTGATCAAGTCGCCGCGCAGGGTGGCGGAATGGAGGCTGATTCCGTGCTCGGCGGCAAGGACGGCCACGCCTGCGAACGCAGCGGCCATGCCAAGGACTTTCTTCGTCGTCAGCGCCTCCAGGCCCTGCATCCAGGCCAGGAGCAATACCACGATGGGGCCCATGCCGATGATGAGCGAAGCGTGGCCCACGACGGTGTAACTCAAACCCACAGTGAAGCAGATTTGGTTGACGATGACGCCAAGGAAACCGAGGCGGACGAACGTCCAAAGATCGGCCTTGCGAAAAGTGAACTTTCGTCCTGTCGCTGCCATTGCAGGATTGGCACGACGGCGCACAGCCGCGGCGAAGTAAATGCCGAGCAAAATCAGCGCCGCCAATTCCAGCCGGAAGGCCGCCAAGGTTAGCGCGGGAATGGTGCGCAGAGCGATTTTCCCGACGATGAAATTGAGCGACCACGAAGCAGTCATCAGGGTGAGAAGACTCCAGAGGAGGAGTGTGTTTGGACGATGGCTGGCTGGGGTCACGAGCGCGAGGTGAGCGTCTCTTTGCGGACGGTTAGCTTCTCGATGCGGTCGCGGCGCGGCTCGAAGCCGATGCCGGGGCCGGAGGGCGCGCGGATGGTGCCCTGCTTCGAGACCTCGACTTCAGGCTCGATGATGTCTTCGGTCCAGTAGCGGCGGCTGGCGGTGACGTCGCCGGGGAGAGTGAAATTGGGGAGCGTCGAAAGCGCGATATTGTGCGCGCGCCCGACGCCGGCCTCCAACATGCCACCGCACCACACGGGAATCTGCCGCGCGGCGCAGAGATCGTGGATCTGTTTTGACGGCGTATAGCCGCCGACGCGGCCCAGCTTGATATTGATGATCCGGCAGGCGCCGAGCTCGATGGCCATGTGGGCGTGCTCGAGCGAATGGATGCACTCGTCGAGGCAGATCGGCGTCTGGAGAATCTTCTGCAGCGCGGCGTGCGCGTAGATGTCGTCCCAGCCCAGCGGCTGCTCGATCATCATCAGGTAGTAGGCTTCGAGCTGCTGGAGCAGCGGAAAATCGTTTTCGGTGTAGGCGGAGTTGGCGTCTACCATCAATTTGATGAGCGGGAAGCGCTCGCGAATCCGCGCGACGGGCTCCGCGTCCCAGCCCGGCTTCACTTTGATCTTGACGCGCTGGTATCCGGCGGCGAGTTCTTTCTCCACCGAGGCGATTTGTTCCTCGATGCTGGGCTTGATGCCGATGGAAACGCCGCAGGGGATTTCTTCGCGCGAGCCCCCTATGTGGCGCCACAGCGGCACGTTTTTCGCGCGCGCTTCGGCGTCCCAGATAGCCGCCTCGAGGCCACCCTTGGCCATCTGGTGGCCGCGGACTTTGGTGAGCAGACCCCAAACTTCCGCGGCGGAGCCTATTTCCCTGCCCTGAAGGAGCGGCCAGATGAAATCGCGCAGGATGTGCCAGGCGGTGTCCACCGTTTCCGGCGCGTAGAACGGCGTCTCCGCGGCCACACATTCGCCCCAGCCGGTGACGCCGTCGCAGTTGACCTCGACGAGCAAGATGCGGCGATTGGTGGTGAGGCCGAAGCTGGTCTCAAAAGGCGCGATGAGCGGCATGCAGACTTCGCGAAGTACCACTTCCTGGACCCTCATGCGTGTTTTCCTTTTTTCACTTCCGGCTCCAGGGCTCGAGGAGATAGTCGGCTCCATCGGAGTGGACTTCGACGGCCACGGCCGCGTACCCGCGCGAGAAATAGTCGAGGAACTGGCGGCGGATTTCGCTCTGGATGCGAATTGCATCCGGAGGATTGCTGCGGCGCAATTCCTCAATCGTGCCCGGGACGCGGATGCGAACGCGCACGGCGGAGGCGGGCGCCACGTGCGAAGGCTTGCTATCGCCGGCGGCGAGGAGTGCCTCGACGCGGGGCGAGCGCAGCAACCATTCGGCCATCAGGCGGTCGGTGGGGATTCCGGCGTGGAGCGGGCTGGTGGTGATGCCGTAGAAATTCGGCAGGTAACGCCGCGCGATGGCGCCGAGACGCACGAGATTGAAATAGGAGTTCTTGATTTCGAGCGGATCGAACGTCCACTCGACGAGGTCCATCCCGCGCGAAATGGCGTCCTGACGCTGGAAGAGCTTGAGCTGGCGGCCGACGCCGCGGTCGCGATGGTTTTCGAGCACGGCGGTCATGTGGGAGTGGAGGAATGGACGCCCATCGTGGATTCCAGCCAGCGCCATGGTGAAGCCGACCATCGTGCTGCCCTCGTATGCGCCCAGGACTTCGCCGCCCGTCTCCGCGGCGACGACGAAGAGCGGCAGGGGCACGACGTCGATATCCGCGCCGGCCCAGATGCGGCGCTGCAGCTCCACGCAGGCTTCGAACTCCGCCAGGCCGTGGCAATGACGGACGATTATCTTCGAGCCGCTGGCGTGTTCGGTCATCGCGATTGGGCCGCCTTCACGCGCCTCCGCGTTGAATTCTCCGCAAGCGCCTCGCCGGCCTTCGAGGCCTGCCAGAGCTCTTCCAGTTGGTCTTTGGTCGAGTCTGCCAGCGGACGCCCGGTGCGCGCGGCTTCGCACTCCATCTGACGGAAGCGCGCGGCAAATTTGCGATTGGACTTCTTCAGCGCGATTTCGGGATCCACGCCGAGGAACCGCGCCACATTCACCGCCACGAACAGCAGATCGCCGACTTCCTCTTCGGTGCGCGCGGCTTCCCGCTGACCGAGGGCCTCGCGCAATTCTTCAGCTTCCTCGCGCAGCTTGTCGAAGAGGCCGTCGATGTGCTCCCAATCGAAGCCCACTCGCGAGGCGCGGCGCGTCAGTTGGTAGGCTTCGAGCAGGGCCGGAAGCGTTTTCGGCAAACCGTCCATCAGCGAAGCGCCCGACGCTGAAGATCCCTGGAGTCCTTTTTCGCCGCGGCTCGCCGCTCGCTCGGCGGTTTTGAGCTGCTCCCAATTCTTCAGCACCTGCGCGGCGGTAGAGGCTTTTTCCTTGCCGAAAACGTGCGGGTGGCGGCGCACCATTTTGGTGTGGATCTGCTCGATCACATCGGTGATGTCGAAGCGCCCGGCTTCGCGGGCGATCTCGGCGTGGAAAACAATCTGAAGAAGAAGGTCGCCCAGTTCTTCGGAGAGTTTCGCCGCATCTCCGCAATCGAGCGTTTCGAGGACTTCGTAGGTTTCTTCGACGAGGTAGGTCCGCAGGGACTCGTGAGTCTGCTCGCGGTCCCACGGGCAGCCATTCGGCGCGCGGAGGCGCGCTTGCAGTGAAACCAGCGCCTCGAACAGCCTGCCGATGTTCCGTCGAGCCGCTCTTCGCCGCGCGCCAGTAATACCTCGAGGAGTGCTGGCCGGCTTCTTGCCGCGGCGGGAGTGCTTCGCAAGTTTTCGGCGCGCAGACACGATGAATAGGTCTCTCTCTGGAGCAAATCTTCACTTTACGGCAGGCCCACGCTGTTTGACAAGCGCGACGGGCGCGTGGGCTCTCGCCGCGGGCCGCTGCACTACCCAAATCGCGGTGCGGATGCTAAACTAGGTATTCAATTACCCAGCAAAGTTCACGCAATCCGAGGGTCCCCAAATTGGCAGACCATAAGAAGGAAGAAGCATTCAAAGTGATTGACCGCCGCCTCTTCACAGCAGACGGCGAGCTGCGCAAAGAAGCGGTTGACGAAGAGCGGCGCGAGACCGAGACGGCCAAGCACCTCGATGTCGGCAAGGCGGGTGGCGGTTCCGCACCGGCTGAGCAGAAGCCCGCGCCCGCTGATCCTGCTGCCGCGCAGCCTGCTACGAAAGCAGAGGGTCCCCCACCTTCGCATAGTTTTCAGATGCTGGTGGACTTCATGGCGCGCAATGCCGCGGTGTTGATGGGCGGCTACGCCGACCCGAGCACGGGCCAGCCGATTCTGGACCTGGAGGGCGCGCGGGAGTTTATCGACATGCTGGACACGCTGTACGAAAAAACGCGCGGCAACCTGGCTCAGGAAGATGAACGCCTGCTGCTGGACGTCTCCGGCAGCCTGAAGCTGTCGTTCCTCGAACTCTCCAAGGCCGCCGCCGCGGCCGTGACCGAAAAGGCCAAGTCCTCGCGCCCCTGAACACATGTCCCCCCGCCCGGCTGAGGAAGAAACTCCCCTGCGATTGACCGTGCTGGGCTCCGGTACTTCGATGGGTGTTCCTTCGCTGGGCTGCAAGTGCGCCGTCTGCCGCTCGAGCGATCCGCGCGACAATCGCATGCGGCCTTCCATCCTGCTCTCGCGCGGCGGACAGAACGTGGTCATCGATACCACGCCGGACTTCCGCTCGCAGGCCTTGCGCGCGGGGATCGAGCGCCTCGACGCCGTCGTCTTCACCCACGGCCACGCCGACCATATCCTGGGCTTCGACGACATCCGCCCGTTCAACATCCGGCAGAAAGCGGCGCTGCCGGTGTACGCCTCGCCGGAAACGATCGCCGTGCTGCAGCGGACGTTTGCGTACGCCTTCGACGACACGCCGGCGCAGAGCACGATCCCGCAGGTGACGCTGCACGCGATCAACGGCCCGTTCGAACTGATGGGGACGCGGATCACTCCCGTGCCCGTGCAGCACGGTTCCATCACCGTGCTGGGCTTCCGGTTCGGCGGCGCCGCATACGTCACGGATTTCAGCAGCATCAGCGCAGATTCGAAAGAACTATTGCGCGGGCTGGACGATCTGATTCTCGACGCGCTGCGCGATGTGCCACATCCCATGCACCAGACGGTCGACCAGGCGCTCGAAATCGTCAGTGAGCTGCGGCCCAAGCGAGCGTGGTTCACGCACATCGCGCACGATTTGGGCCACGCGGCGACGAACGAGCGGCTGCAATCGCAGGGATTTCCGCACGTGCAGCTTGCCTACGATGGTCTGAGCTTTGAGGTGGCCGCCTGATGCCGCTCGCCGTGCTGCATTCGTTGGGAGAATGGACTGCGCGCTTCGGCGCCGCGGGCGCGGGGACCGTGTTGACTGTCGGGAACTTCGACGGTTTGCACCGCGGGCATCAGAAGATTTTGAGCGAAGTCCTGGTCCGCGCGCGCGCCGTTTCCTCCCTCGCCGCGGCGGTCACGTTCGATCCGCACCCGCTCAAGGTGCTGCGCCCCGCGGAAGCGCCAATACTGATCTCCACCCTGGCGCAGCGCCTCGCGGGGATAGAAGCCGCGGGTCTTGATGCCGCGCTGGTGCTGCAATTCAATCGCGAACTCTCGCACCTTTCACCCGAGGACTTTGTTCACACCATCCTGGTAGAAAAACTCGCGGTGCGCGGCATCCTGGTGGGAGACAACTTCCGCTTCGGGCATCGCCAGGCGGGCGACGTGCGCCTGCTCGCGGAACTCGGGCGCAAGTACCGCTTCGACGTGGAAATCGTGAAGCCGGTCGTCGTCCGGGGCGAAGTGGTCTCGAGCACTGCCATCCGCCAGGCCGTGCAGCGCGGCGAGATCGAAATTGCCGGACGGCTTCTGGGACGCCCGTTCGCGCTGACCGGACAAATCCAGCGCGGCGAGGGGCGCGGCTCGAGGGTCCTCTTCCCCACGCTCAATCTCGCGGCGGAGCAGGAATTGCTCCCCGCGCGCGGCGTCTACGCCACCGAAACGCTGGTGGATGGACGATGCTACCGCTCGGCAACGAATGTGGGCGTGCGTCCGACGTTTGACAGGAGCGGCCTGACGGTCGAGAGCCACCTGCTCGATTTTTCCGGGCAAATTGCCAGCGGCCCGATGGAAGTTCGATTCTGGAAGCGCCTGCGCGAGGAGAAGAAGTTCAGCGGAGTGGATGAGCTGCGCGCGCAGATCGCCAAGGACATCGCTCACGCACGCACGTTCTTCGTGCGCCTCGACGGTGCGCGGTCATCCCACAGGTCTAGTTCCCCAAAATAGCGAGTGTTCAGCTTACCGCCGGCAGGAATCGCAGTAGCCGCCGATTTCGGTGCGGGAAACCGTGATCTTGATCTGGCAGTCGTGTTCGATCTGCTTTTTCAACTGTTCGAACAGGCCGCTTTCGAATTCGCGGACTTTGCCGCAGCGCAGGCAAGCAACGTGGATGTGATCGCGCGGGCCATGGCTCTCGTAGTAATGCTGATCGCCGTGGAGGTGGAGCAGGTCAAGCTCGTCAATGAGGCCGTAGCGCTTCAGCAGATCAATGGTGCGATAGACGGTAACGCGATGGATGCGCGGATCGATCTTCACCGCGCGCTCGAGGATGGCGCCGGCGTGCAGATGCTTTTCGGCGCTGTCCATGACGGCGAGGATCACGCGGCGCTGCCGCGTCAGACGCACGCGGCGCCCTTCGAGGGCGGCTTCGAGGCGCCCGGGCTTGGCCCCGGCGTTAATGCGTTCACCGGCAGAAACGCGATGGGCGAGGTGGGAAGCCATGGAAACGCTCAGCGGCCGGGGAGCATCTTCAGAACGTCGTTATACATCACGATCACGAAAACCATCAGAAGGAACACCAGCCCCACATAAACGAAGCGCTCTTTGAGCTTCACGCTCAGGTCGCGGCGAATGGTGCTCTCGATGGCCAACATCAAAATGTGCCCGCCATCGAGAATGGGAATGGGCAACAGATTCAGGATGCCCAGGTTGATGCCGATGAGGGCCATTACGTTGACGACGTCGGCGACGCCGCGCTGGGCGGCTTGTCCCGAAAGCTGCATGATGCCGAGCGGCCCGGAGACTTGTTTGAGCGAGACGCGGCCGCGGAAAAGATCCCCGACCAACAAAACGATTTGCTGCGAAAACCGCACACTGACCGTGGCGGCCCTTTGGGAGGCTTCCGTCCACGGCATCTTGCCGAATATCACGGTCTGCCTCGGCGATACGCCCACCTGCCAGCGGAGGCTCGACTTCGGCGGCGCCTGGGCCGGGTGGACCTGGAAATGCCTCAGTTGATCGCCCCGGCGGATCTCCATCTGGAGAGGCTGTCCCATGGATTGCTGAATCGAGTCGACGAACTGGCACCAGCTCGATAATGGCTGCCCATTGATGGCAATGATCTGGTCATCCGCGCGCAAGCCGCTGCGCTCTGCGGGCATGCCCAGAGTTACCAGGTCGATCACCACGGGGTCCGCTGGATAACCGATAAAGTTGTACGGCTCGCAATTGGTTGCCACGCGCCCGACCTGCAGAGTGACCGGAATGGTCTGGCCGTCGCGCTCAAAGGTCATGCTGATTTCCGATCCTTGCTTTGAGGCGGCCTGCAGCGCGTCTTCCGCTTGTTCCCAGTCGGGATTCTGGATGCCTGCGATCTCCACCAGGCGATCGCCCGCTCGGACACCTGCTTTCTCCGCGGGAGAATCCTTCGGGACGCCGACAACTTCGACGGGCTTAATCTGGTACGCCAGCTTGGGCGCATGAAAGGTGAAAAGTCCAGCGAGCAGGAGGAATGCTGTCACGAAGTTCATCGTCGGGCCGGCCAGGATAATGAAGAAGCGCTGCCAGCGCGGCTTGGAAAGAAACTCCGCGGGATCGCCGCTGCGTTCCTCGGCGGGATTGTCGCCCGCCATCTTGACATAGCCGCCGACAGGCAGCGCGCTGACGCGGTAGTCGGTGTCCCCCCGCCGCAGGCCAAACAGGCGCGGCCCGAAACCGAGAGAAAATACATCCACGCGCACGCCGAAAAGCTTGGCCACGATGAAGTGGCCGAACTCATGGACCAGCACCATCAGTCCGAGGACGACCACGACGGCAAATACCCACGAGAGAAAACTAGTCATGTTTTTTTCTCAGCCCTTCGCGCGAATCGTTGCGCAATTCCCTGCTCTTCTGTTCGACGCGCCGCCCGGCTCTCAGGAAGCAACGCCGGCGGCTCGCGCGCCAATTTTTTCTACCTCTTCCGCCGCCAGCCGCCGCGCTTCAGCATCGGCGGCCAAAATGTCGGCAATCGTCGCCGGGCGGCCGCGGGGCATACGCCCCAAAACATTCTCGATCACCACGGCGATGCCCAGAAACGGCAGCCGCCGCTCCAGGAATGCGGCCACGGCGATTTCGTCCGCGGCGTTTAACGCCGCAGGCAGATTGCCCCCCTTGCGCACCGCTTCGCGCGCCAGGCGCAAGCAGGGAAATCTGCGGCTCGAGACTTTGTCGAAGTCGAGACGCTTCAGCGCGGCCCAATCCAGACGGCGCTCATTGGATGCGGCACGCTCCGGATAGGTTAACGCATATTGGATGGGCATGCGCATGTCGGTGGGGCCAAGTTGCGCAAGGATGGAACCGTCCACGTACTCGACCAGGGAATGAATCGTGGACTGCGGATGAATCACCACCTCGATCTGGTCCGGCTTCATGCCGAAAAGCCAGTGCGCTTCGATGACTTCGAAGCCCTTGTTCATCAGTGTGGCGGAATCAATCGTGATGCGCGAGCCCATGCGCCAATTCGGATGCGCCAGAGCTTGCTCCGGGGTGGCCGCTGCAATCTGCGCGAGCGGGGTCTTGCGGAATGGGCCGCCCGAAGCAGTCAGAACGAGCCGGCGGACTTCGCCGCGCTCTCCTGCGCGCAGGCACTGATGAATGGCGTTGTGCTCGCTGTCCACGGGCAGCAGTGCGACGTTGTGCTCGCGCACCGCCTTCATTACCACTTCGCCTGCCGCGACCAGGACTTCCTTGTTCGAGAGCGCGATTTGCTTGCCCGCGCACACCGCGGCGTAGGTCGCCTCCAAGCCGACCACGCCCACGGCGGCGGAAACCACGATTTCGGCTCCGGGATGCGTGGCGACAGCGACGAGGCCACCGGCGCCAGACTGAATCTCGGGGAGCTTCGCAAGACCATCGGCGCGCAAACGCGCGGCCAGTTCGTCAGCGCGCCTGGCATCGGTCATGCTGACCAACTGCGGATGGTGGCGCGCGATCTGGCCGGCGAGTTCATCCACATTGCCGCCTGCCGCAAGCGCGACCACGACGAACCGCTCGGGGAGAGACTCGACGACATTCAGGCATTGACGCCCGATCGAGCCGGTCGAACCGAGAATGGAAATTTTCTTCACGCGAGCCTGCGCGACGGCCCCTTCCTTAGGATCGGATGCCGGGGAGCGTAATCCAAAGATACCACCACAAGGCGGGCGCTGCAAAAATCAGAGCGTCAATGCGGTCCAGGAAGCCGCCATGTCCGGGGAGCAGCGTGCCGGAGTCCTTCACTCCGGCGCTGCGTTTGTAGGCGGATTCGGTGAGGTCGCCGATCTGCCCGGCGATATTGGCCACCGCGGCGGCGGCAAGCAATTGCTGGAGCGTGTAGCCGGTCAGCCACTGCGAGAAAACCCAGGCCACGAGGAGCGAACCGGCCAGATTCGCGATGCCGCCTTCCCACGTTTTTTTCGGGCTGAGCTGCGGAGCCATGAGGAAGCGTCCCACGCTGCGGCCGACGAAATAGGCGGCTGTGTCTCCCACCCAGACCAGGACGAGAGTGAGAAGCAGAAGCAAGCGGCCCTGTCTGGACAGCGCATGGATGCGGATCAGATAACTGAACGGCAAGGCGAGAAACAGCAGTACGGCGGCGCTGATGCCGATGCCGGAGAGCGCTTCGGCCAGCGGACGGCGCCCGAAGAGGACGATGATGGCGCAGCCGATGGCGAAAATGAGAAAGAGAAGAAGGAGCCTCTCATTCGCCAGAAACTGCATCTCGACGCTGTTGGCGGCAAAAAGACGGCCCTGCGCGTCCGAGCGCCACAAATCGCCCGGCGCCGTAGCCGCCAACTGTAGGACGAGAATGCCCAGCGAGCACATCGCCGTCCAGGAGCGGTAGCCGCGCATGCCGATTCGCTCGCCGAGCGCGAAGAATTCGATGAGGGCGAGCAGCAGAACAAGCGCGGCGAGTCCCGTGACCAGTGGAGTGGACCCCCACAAGACGATGAGAACGACGATGGGGATCAGGACCGCTGCGGTCGCGACCCTTGCGAGTGTGCCGGAGGCGTTCACGACCTCACGCTCTTGCCGGTCATACCGCTGATCGCCGCGCGGCCACGGCCAGTCCGCCGTAGCGCCGTTCGCGCTTCTGAAATTCGAGGAGCGCATTCAGCAGCTCGGTACGCGAGAAATCGGGCCACAGCGTATTGGTGACGTAGATTTCTGCGTAGGCGATCTGCCAAAGGAGAAAATTGCTGACGCGCATCTCGCCGCTGGTGCGGATCAGTAGGTCGGGATCCGGCAAGCCCGCGGTATAGAGATGATCGGTGATGGTCTGCTCGTCGATTTGGTAATGCGCCAGACCGTTACTGCGCACGCCGTCGAGGATGGCGTTGAACGCATCCACAATCTCGGCGCGTGCGCCGTAGTTCAACGCGACCACGAGCCGCATGCCGGTGTTGCCCGCGGTCAGCTTCATGGCCTTGCGGATGTCTTCCTGCACTCCCTCGGGCAATTGATCCGGCCGGCCGATTACCAACAGGCGGATATTGTTTTTGTGAATGACGGGCAATTCCTTGCGCAGGTATTCGCGCAGGAGGCGCATCAGGAAATCGATTTCGGCTTTGGGCCGGCGCCAGTTTTCGAGCGAGAAGGCGTAGAGCGTGAGCGCGGAAATCTTCAGCCGCGCGCAGGTTTCGATGACTTCGCGGGCCGTCTTTACGCCGGCGCGATGCCCCGCGATGCGCGGGAGATGGCGGCGCTGGGCCCAGCGGCCGTTGCCGTCCATGATGATGGCCACGTGCTGTGGAAACTTGCGGGGATCGAGGTGCTCGAGGAGCCCTGCCTCTTCGCGGCCAGCGGGTTTGAGCAGGTCGGATGCGCTCACGGCTCGATACTCTAAATCGGTCTCGATCAGCGCGCAAAAGGCGCGCCACATTCTTTACGCGGCAAAGTTAGCACACGCTCCGAAGGCGCGCAACACGCTCCCGGCGCGCGCATTACTGGATGCCGGGAATTGCGCCGCCCGGCATCTTGGCCGGAAAAAGAGCAGCAAACACCAAAACCAGAGTGAGCACAATCATCGTGGCACTTGTAATCCAGGCCACCGCATTGAATGTGGGGCTGTTCACGCGGTCGCCCATCAGGTCGCGCCGGTTGGCCAGCAGCACGATGAAAATCAGAACGATGGGCAGCCAGACGCCGTTGGCCACCTGTGAGAGGACCAGGATTTTGAGCAGTGGCGCGCCCGGTATCAAAATTAGCCCGGCGCCGACGGCGATCAGAATCGTGTAGAGCCAGTAAAAAATCGGTGCTTCGCTGAATTTGTGGTCAATGCCCGCCTCGAAGCCGAGGCCTTCGCAGATGACATGAGCGGTCGAAAGCGGCAGGATAGAAGCCGCGAAAAGTGAAGCGTTCAAAAGGCCGAAAGCGAAAAGGAGTCCCGCCCACTTCCCCGCCAGCGGCACCAGGGCTTTCGCGGCGTCGGCGGCATACGCGATGTTGTGGTTGCCCGAAGCATAGAGCGTAGCCGCCGTGCAAACCATGATGAAGAAAACAATGATCATGCAGCTCACGCTGCCGAAGAGCACGTCCATGCGGGCCTGCGGATACTGGCGCGGGGCGACTCTTTTTTCGACGAAGCCGGCCTGCAAGTAGAAAAATTGCCAGGGAGCAATCGTCGTGCCCACCAGAGCGGTCAGCATCAGCAAGTAACCCGCGTCGAACTGGATGTGCGGAATCACGAGACTCTTCCCGGCCAGCAGCCAGTCCGGCTTGGCGAACACCGCGGAAATGATGTACGCCGCATAAAACGTGCAAGCGACCAGGAAAACCTTCTCCACCTGGCGGTACGTTCCCCGCAACACCAGCACCCACACCAGAATCGCGGCGATGGGCACGGCGATGTATTTGCTCACGTGAAAGATTTCCATCGCCGCGGCCACGCCGGCGAATTCCGCGACGACGTTACACAGGTCCACCAGGAACCCGGCCATCATGACGAAAAAAGTTGGCCGAAAGCCGAACTCCTCGCGGATTAGATCCGAGAGGCCCTTGCCCGTCACCACGCCCAGCCGCGCGCACATTTCCTCGGTGACGTAGAGAGCGATGGTCATCGGAATGAGCGACCACAGCAGCAGGTAGCCGTACTTCGCGCCGGCCAGCGAGTAGGTCGAAATCCCGCCCGCGTCGTTGTCCACGTTCGAAGTGATCAGGCCCGGCCCCACCACGGCGAGCAGCAGAGCCAGTCGCCGGCGCAGACGGCGGCCGCGCTTGCTGATTCGGGCGCCGCGCGCGCGCCACGCTTCCATCCTCGCCATGATGCTCATCCAATCCATTTGTGGTTCGTTTTCCTGTCTGAATCAGCGCTGATTCACAAGGCGTGTGACCACGTCGTCCACGGTGATGGAGCCGATCGGGCGATCCTCGGCGTCCACCACGGCGAGGCTGCGCAAGTTGTACTTGTCGAAAAGCTCGAAGACTTCTTTTTCGTCGGCATCAGCTTTCACGGAAACCAGCGGCTCGGATTTCAGATCCCGCAAAGTCTGTCCTTCGGTGGCCAAAAGGAGACGCCCGACCGGCACCGAACCGGCGAACCGCGCGTCGCCGTCAATCAAGAAAACCGTGTCGAGCTGTTCGAGGTTGACATCCTTGCTGCGGACCCAGGCGATCACTTCCTCACGCGCCGCCGTCTCGCCGGCTATGACGAACTCCGTATTCATCATGCCGCCCGCGGTGTTCCCCTCGAATTTGAGCAGCTCGCGAACCTCCCGCGCCTCTTCGCGCGGCATTTCCTCGAGCACTTCTTTCGAAGCTTCGGGGGAGAGGTCGGCCAGGACGTCCGCGGCCTGGTCCGGCTCCATTTCCTCGATGATGTCGGCCGCCTTCTCGGGGTCGAGCTTCTCCACAATCTGCGCGGTCAGCCGCGCGTCGAGCTCGGCCAGGGCTTCGGCCGCGGTCTCCTCGTCCACCGACGCGATAATCGCCTGCCGCTCGACGGGCGAGAGTTGCTCCATGATGTCCGCCAGGTCGGCTGGATGCATCTTCTCGAGCTTCTTGTGCGTGATCCGCAGCTTCACGCGGCGCAGCGGGTCGGACTCGATCAGGTTGACAAACTCCCACGGGATCGTCCGCACAGGAAGTTTTTGCTGGATGCCGCGAATGACGCCGGGCGAGGCGAGGCCCTGCAGCAGGCGCCGCACCGCGCCGGTCAGGCCCACGTCCACATGCGTCACCCGCAGCTCGACCGTGCCGTTCATGCGCTGCTCGGCCAAATCAATATCATTCACGCGGACCACTTTGCGCC
This sequence comes from Terriglobia bacterium, assembly GCA_041497315.1. Classification (GTDB taxonomy): domain Bacteria; phylum Acidobacteriota; class Terriglobia; order Acidiferrales; family UBA7541; genus JBGQGH01. The sequence continues at coordinate 38,800 of JBGQGH010000011.1, forward strand.
CGCCGGTATCGATGATCTGCTGGTCCAGCAGGTCCTTCTGCACGGCGAGCCACGCTTCATTCGGCCGATAGGCCTCGAGCGCGCGCTCGTCAACGTTCAGGCGCACGGTGCCCGGCGCGACGAACGACACCTGGTCGTAGCGCGCCAGCAGCGGCTGATACTGGCCGCGGCCCAGCAGCAGGCGCGCGACGCGATTGGGCTGGTCGGCCGGCTCGATGAACAGCTCTCGCACCCGGCCGACGAAGTTACCGTTGGCGTCGTAGGCTTCCGCGCCCAGAAGTTCCGTGGCGTGCAGCATCACTCGCTCCCAAAACAAAAAACCCGCAGCCGAGAAGCGCTCCCGGCCACGGGTAAACCCGCTTTCGATGCGCTCCTACTTTGGCCCGGCTTCAAACTCCTGCATACGGCAGATTGCCCCGGCATTCGGCCGGAGTCTCGCCAAGTCCAGCAAACGGCCGCGCTGCCCTCGAAGAGGCAATCGTCTGGGCGAAGGTTCCCTGTCCGTTCGGTCGCTCATCGGCAACACTTCACTCGTTTCCAGTAGTTATAAGGGTGTCGGAAGCTTTGTCAAGCAAAGAGTGGCCTGCGGCTGCATTTTTTTCGCGCCCCCTCGCGCCGCCCGATTTGGAAAAGAGCATATCCCCGGCGGTCTGGCCGCGCCGGCGGCACTGTTCTAGGTAAAGCGCCAGGTAGCTCTTGGCGATGTAGTCGCCGTGGTGATAGCCCAGCAGCTCCGCGGCCCGGTCGATGGCCTCTGGTGAGCCTTCGATTTCGAGAAAGGCCCCGATGGGCGTCTCGTCGAGGTCGATTTTGAGTCCTGCGGCCCAGCGATGCTTGGCGGAAAGCTGGTACGTCGTGCGGTATTTCTCGTAGTGGAACCATGGGCGCAGGCCCAGACCTTCGAGGATCCGCCGCAGCGCGTCGGCGCCGGCGACCTCCACTTCATGCTCCTCGCGCACCTTGTACCGCCGGCCCAGCGCCGCGGATGCCTCGGAATTCGACGCCGATGGCCCCTTGAACGTGAAAACCGTGCGCGTGGCCTTCGACTTTGCCGCGCCGCGGCCCTCGGGCGTTTCCACGCGGATGCGCAGCAACTGGCCGTGCTTGGCCAAGCCGCCGTCCGGGATATCGAAGAGCGTGTTGAACTCGTAGCAACGGCCGCCGGATTTGCCGCGCGGCTTCCCTCCCCCGGCCACGCCCGCGGGCTTTGCGCCCAGACGCCTCAGCGAGCGCCGCGTCGCGGCTAGATCTGCCACGCGGAGCTTGATTTCCACCTCTTTGCCCGCAGCTTGCATCCCGGCTAGTATAATGCGCCCGAACGTCCGAGCGAAGGAATGACCGAACCCACCACGCCGCTCATGCGGCAGTATCACGCCATCAAGAAGCGCTACCTGCACGCGCTGGTGCTTTTCCGCCTGGGCGATTTCTACGAGCTGTTCTACGAAGACGCCATCGTGGCTTCGCGCGAGTTGCAAATCACGCTCACCTCGCGCAACCGCGAGCGCGGCCACCCTGTGCCCATGTGCGGCGTGCCGTACCACGCCGCGGAGAATTACGTCGCGCGGCTGATCCGCGCCGGCTTCAAAGTGGCCATTTGCGATCAGATGGAGCTGCCCTCCGCGGCGAAGAAACTCGTCCGCCGCGAAGTCGTCCGCGTCATCACTCCCGGCACCGCCACCGATTTGCAACTCCTCGAGGCGCGCGAGAATAATTTCCTCGCGGCGCTATCGCGCGATCCCTCCGGCAGCCCCATCGGCCTGGCTTGTGTGGATATCTCCACCGGCGAATTTAGCGCCACGGAATTTGCCGGCGCCGATGTGGAAGACAAACTTCGCGATGAATTGCACCTGCTGCATCCGCGCGAAATCCTGCTGCCGCGCCCCGCGAGTCTTTTCCCGCAGGCCACCGCTTCCGACCTCGAAGGCCAGGCCGGCGTCGAGACTCGCCTCGATGAATGGATTTTCGAGCACACCTACGCCGAGCGCCTGCTGACCGAACAATTCGGCGTCGTCGGCCTCGAAGGCTTTGGTCTCGCCGACCATCCCCAGGCCGCCTCCGCGGCTGGCGCCCTCGTGCATTATCTGCGCGAAACTTCCGCGAAGGGCCTCGAAGGCGATGACGCCAAAGTCGCGGCGCCGCTGCAGCATCTCGACCGCGTGCGCTTCTACGAGCAGCAGGAAGCGCTCGTCCTCGATGCCGTCTCGGTGCGCAACCTCGAACTCGTCGCGCCGCTCTTCCCCGACGAGACGGCGCGCGGCCAGGCGCCCACGCTCCTCGGCACGCTCGATCAGACTGCGACGGGCATGGGCGCGCGGCTGCTGCGCTCATGGATCCTGCGGCCGGAGATCGCCGCGGACGAAATCGAGCGGCGCCTCGACGCCGTCGCCGAACTGAAAGCACACACGGTGCTGCGCGAAGAAATCCGCCGCGAGCTCACCGCGGTGATGGACCTCGAGCGCCTCACCAGCCGCGTCACGCTGGGCGTGGCCGTGCCGCGCGACCTCGTCGGCTTGCGCCAGTCGCTCAGCCACGTGCCGCTCGTGCGTGAGTTCCTTTCGAACTGCCGCGCCGCGCGCCTTACCGAGTTGCACGGCGCGCTCGACGAGCTCGCCGACGTCCGCGAGCGCATCGAGCAGGCCATCGCCGACGATCCGCCGCCGCAAGCGCGCTTTGCCGAAGGCGAAGCCGGCGTCATCCGCCGCGGCTATAACGCCGAACTCGACGAGCTGCGCGAGCTGAGCCAGAAGAGCAAGCAGTTTATCGCCGCGATGGAAGAGCGCGAGCGCAAGCGCACCGGAATCGCTTCGCTCAAGATCCGCTTCAACCAAGTCTTCGGCTACTATCTCGAAATCTCCAAGCCCAATCTGCATCTCGCGCCAAAAGATTTCGAGCGCAAGCAGACGTTAGTCAACGCCGAGCGCTTCACCACGCCGGAGTTGAAAGAGTACGAGCGCAAAGTACTCTCCGCCGACGAGCGCATCCTCGAAATCGAGCGGCGGCTGTTCCACGAGCTGCGCCTGTGGGTCGGCCAGCAGTCCGCGCGCCTGCGCCAGACGGCGACTGCGCTCGCGCAGCTAGACGTGCTCGTCAATCTCGCGCGGCTCGCCGCCACGCGCAACTACGTGCGGCCGGAGTTCAGCGATTCAGGCGAGCTGACCATCGTCGGCGGGCGCCATCCCGTCGTCGAACAGTTGCTCGAGCAGCGCGCCGAGCGCTTTGTGCCCAACGATCTCTATCTCAACGACTCGACGCACCAAATCCTGCTCATCACCGGGCCGAACATGGGCGGGAAGTCCACTTACCTGCGCCAAGCCGCGCTGATTGTGCTCATGGCGCAGATGGGCTCGTTCGTGCCCGCCGAAAAAGCGGTGCTGCCCATCACCGATCGCATTTTCACGCGCATCGGCGCATCGGACAATCTCGCGCGCGGGCGTTCGACGTTTTTGGTGGAAATGAGCGAGGTCGCCGCGATCCTAAACACCGCCACGCCGCAGAGCCTGGTGCTGCTCGACGAAGTGGGCCGCGGCACGGCGACCTTCGACGGCCTTTCGATCGCCTGGGCCGTGGTCGAATTCCTCGAATCGCACGTCAAGCCGCGTACGCTCTTCGCCACGCACTATCACGAACTGACCGAGCGTGCCGACCTGCTCCCCGGCGTGCAGAATGTCCACGTTTCGGTGAAAGAGTTGGGTAACGAGATTGTTTTTCTTCGGCGCGTCGAGCCGGGCAGCGCGGACAAGAGTTACGGCATCGAGGTCGCGCGCCTTGCGGGACTTCCGCGGCACGTCATCGAACGCGCGCGCGAAATCCTGCTGCGCCACGAACAGAGCGAGCATCAGTTGAGCGAAAAACTTTCTCCCGGCGCGTCGAACGGCCGGGGCGTGCCTGCGGCGCAGGAGGCGCTCTTCACTCCCATCGATCGCGACGTCTTGGAAGCGATTCGCAGCGCCGATCTCGATAACTTGAAGCCGCTCGACGCGCTTAATCTCCTCGCCGCGCTGAAAAAGCAAATCTCATGAGCCGCTCCTCCGTGATGCGCGTCCTCGGCCTCATGTCCGGCACGTCCGCCGACGGCATTGACGTCGCCCTCGCGCGCATCTCCGGCGCGCCCCCGCGTCTCGAGGCCAAACTCGAAAGCTTCGCCGCAATTCCCTTCCGCGCGCACGTCCGCGAAGCAGTCTTGCGCCTCGCCGAAGGCGCGGCCACCACCACCGCAGAAATCAGCCAGTTGAATTTTCTTTTGGGTGAGGAATTCGCTCGCGCCGCCCTCGCCGCGTGCCGCAAGTTTCGAGTGCCGATCAAAAAGATCGATCTAATCGGCTCCCATGGTCAGACCATTTACCACCAGGGGCAGCCCAGCAGATTTCTCGGCGTCGCGCGCGTGGCTTCGACGCTGCAAATCGGCGAACCCGCCGTGATTGCCGCGCGCACCGGCGTCACCACCATCGGCGATTTCCGCGTCGCCGATATGGCCGTCGGCGGGCAGGGCGCGCCGCTTGTCCCCTTCGTGGACTATCTGCTCTATCGCCATCCGCGCAAAGGCCGCGTGGCCCTCAATATCGGCGGCATCGCGAATGTCACGGTGATTCCCGCGGGCGCGCAGCGACGACATGTTTTCGCGTTCGACACCGGCCCGGGCAACATGGCGATTGACGCGCTCGTGCAGCATTTCACGCGCGGACGGCAGTCCTTCGACCGCGATGCGCGCCTCGCGCGGCGCGGACACGTGCTCCCCCCGCTAGTAAACGAACTCATGCGCGATCCCTACTTCCGCCGCAAGCCGCCCAAGACCTGCGGTCGGGAGCAATACGGCGCCGCGTACGTCGCGCGGATTCTCGCGCGAGGCCGCAAGCTCCGCCGCGTATCGGCCGGTACGAGGCGTCGTGCGCGCCCCGAAGATCTCATCCACTCCGCCACGCTCGTGACCGCACTCTCCATCTGGGACGCGTTCCATCGCTTCATTTTCCCGCGCGTCTATGTCCACAACCTGATCGTTTCAGGAGGCGGCGCGCAGAATCCGTTGCTTATGGCGCAGCTCCAGGCCTTGCTCCCCGGCGTTCAAATCGTGACCTCCCAAGCTGTCGGCGTTCCCACCGACGCCAAGGAAGCCTTTGCCTTCGCCATTATGGCTTACGAAACATTTCATGGCCGCCCCGCGAATCTCCCCTCCGCCACCGGCGCAAGACGCCCCGCGATTCTCGGCAAACTCTGCTATCCCCCGCACCGCTAGGCCGGAAGCATTTTCCGGGAGGTCCGTTCTATTCCCCCCGGCCAGTCTAAGAAGATGGAGGCAACACGTCTGATAGATCATGAGTGGCCGTATAATGAAAACCTATCTGCACCGCAACCGCGGGGGGCCGGGTCTTAGCCCGCCCGTGACGGCGGTTTAGACGGGTCGGCCTAAACAAGGGTTATGCGGACACGAGGTGCGGGGGTCGATCCGGAATTCAACGTCGTGCATAGATCAACGGAGGCGCCATGCAAGCGGTCGTGATTCACTACTGTCCGGTTTGACTCGTCAAGCGTACGATAGCCGCCAGGGTGGCGGCAGCGCTTCGGCGCGATCCAGAACTTCAGGTGGAGACTGTGCGCGGCGGTTTGGGCGAGCTGCGTGTGAGCGTGGACGGCCGGGACGTGGTGACGACGAATCGGCTTCTGTACACACGTCCTAGCCGGGTGATAGAGAAAGTTCGAGCACACCTGAACGAGCTGACGAGCAAGACGAACACCTGACGGGTGGGCACGAAGAGCAATGGCCAGCCGCATAACTGCTGCATGCGGCCTACGGCGGCCGGTGTGATGATTCCCACCGCGGCTGAAACGCAGACGTTAGGCCGCCTGGGAGGCGTCCGATGGAATGCCGGCTTGAACATGCCAACCTCTACGTATCTGACGTCGAAGCAATGATCCGTTTTTTGAAGACAGCGTTTCCTGAGTTTCGGGTGCGCGGCGAAGGGAAATCCCATGGTACGCAGTGGGTCCACGTCGGTACCGATAACACCTACATTGTCTTGAATCCAACTAAAGCAAATTCCGAGAGACATTGGGTGCCGTACAGTGGCGAGCCGGGGGTGAACCACCTCGCCTATGAGGTGGATGACGTAGAGTCGCTGCGCGTGAGGCTCAAAGCAGCAGGATTCCGGGAATCGACACCCCCGAACGCTCACCCCCACCGGAAGCGTGTCTACTTCTACGATCCCTGCGGGAATGACTGGGAGTTCGTACAGTACTTCTCCCAGAATCCTGCCGAACGAAACGACTATGAGTTGCCCGACTCGTAGTGTTCGCCTCACGCGGCCTGAACAAACGCTTGCAGCCGACGAGGAACCGCATTGGCATATCGGCTGTTGGCATTCCTGGAGTCCGTCCGGGAGAGGCGCCTCTATTCAGCGCCTAAGCGAGAGCGGAACGCAAGACATGCTCATCGGGGCCACGGCCTGCACAGCAACCTGCAAGTTTTCCGTCAACCACGATGGCGGGTACGCTGCGAACGCCGTACTGCTTCGCCTTGGATGCTACTTCGGACTGATGCATGTCGTGGATTACTACCTCATGCGAAGAACCCGCTATCCGCTTTACTAGCTCGATTGTTTCCTTGCAGGTTGAACAACCGGCGCTGAATACCTCAATTTTCTTTCTTGCGTTCATGATGTTCTCCTAGGTACTCCTTTGGATTTCCTCTCTATTGCGGTCGGAACAAGTCCTGTCTTGACTCGATGCGTTGCGACGCGGCCACGTATTCCAGAGCGAGGAGATGACTAGAAGCAGTCTCATAAATGCCTCGCGAGGATGAGGAGGCAGCCGAGTTGGAGCATGCCCAGGAAGTTGGCCTCCTGATATTCCCAGCGGGTGACGAGGCGGCGGAAGTTATGGAGC